>NZ_JACJPJ010000089.1:0-126516 GCF_014696015.1 Oculatella sp. FACHB-28
GCGCCAAGGATAGTAGGATTCGAGAAATTGTCGCCTGCACTGCTTACACTTGTAGCATTGTCTCCCTCGACGATGCCCGTTCTTAGCGACTTGAGTTGAATTACATTGAGGACATTTCATTCTTCTATCATGCCAAACCAAGCATTACCCTTGCAGCAACGCCGTATTTGACTCTTTCCGTCAAGCCGATAGCGCAACGACTCGCAAGTTTGGCGGATTGGGACTAGGATTAGCAATTGTTCGTCACTTAGTCGAATTACACGGTGGCACTGTGCGAGCAGAGAGCCAAGGCGAAGGCTTAGGAGCCACTTTCACCGTTCGACTTCCACTCATGCAAACTTCATCACAAGCAAACCCAGACGATCGATCACCCCAACAGTCTCTCAATTTAAGTGGCATCAAAATTCTGGTTGTAGATGATGAAATCGATACACGAGAATTGGTGACGTTTGTATTAGAGCAACAAGGGGCACAGGTGACATCTGCTTCATCAGCCCATGAAGCTCTGCAAATTCTAACTCAGGCTAAGCCGGATGTGTTGCTAAGTGACATTGGCATGCCGGATATAGATGGCTATATGTTAATCCAGCAAGTAAGAATGTTTGCACCTGAACAAGGAGGACAGATCCCAGCGATCGCGCTAACTGCTTATGCTGGGGATGCTGATCAGCAACAGGTAATTGCCGCAGGCTTTCAAAAGCACATCTCAAAACCGATTGAACCAGAGGTATTGATTCAAACAATTGTAAGCTTAGCTCGAGCAACGTAATTCATGGTATTGCTGCCAATTAAGCGATCGCTCTCTGCTTTGATGAGTGCACAACACTCACAGCTAGTTTCTTCTAATCCAGATCGATCCACAATGGTCATCTTGCCGTATTTGTAGGAAACAAAACCTGCGTTTTGTAATTTAGTAGCGGCTTAACTCACCCCTGCTCGTGAACTTCCAGCATTTGGGACAAAAACTCATGGATGAAAGGTTCTATCTTTGAGTTTCACGATAGAACCGTAAAGAGTTTGTTGCTAAAAGCTAATTATTTTACCTGTACGAAATAATTGATTGAAATTACTACTGACATCGCCTAACTAGCCTTCTAAAGGCTGCGTGATCTTCGTAAACACTACGAAAGATGCGGCTGTACGAGAGCGTGACGGCGACACCTCGGCTTAGGGTCTACCGCCCTAGTAAAAGAGGGCAGGCATTGCCACCTGCATGGAGCCGACACTCTTCGCGCTGAGTGCCTGGAGACGGGCTTGCTCAGTGCAAGGGAGGCTCGTTGGTGTAATCCCGTTTATAACGGAGTAATCCTAACGTTCTATCCCATGTTTTCACAAGAAGGTGGGCGACCGAGACAGACCTGTCCACAGGACGGGCCGTGTTAGAGGAAGTGGTGAGAATCCATGAGAGGGGGCATAGCCTACGGCACTGCTATGGCGTGTTACCTCTTCCAGCGTAGGGAGCTTGGGCGTAGTGATGCGCTCAACCGGAGGATAGGATACTTCGGCGATCGCCAGAAATGGTGACGGTGAAAAGCTCAACTATGAAAGGCGCGAAAGCGCTTGCTGGTCAGTATGAAGAGAGACGCAAGGCCGAACCGCCGAAAAGACCATACGTCAGTAAAGGGGAGCTTCTGCTTTCTGCCCCTCGAAACCTGGAATGGGAACGGCACAGCCGTCGGCGTATTGGTTCTGCTGATAGTAATCAGCTAGCGACGTGACTCTTCATGCAACTTCTGACGCTAATCGAGGATGGTCTTACAGAGCCGAAGATTGGCAACTTCGGTGCGTACTTTGTCCAGGTACGTGATTCAAACCTGTAAGACCGGGAGCGAGGAGCAAGTAGGTGCTGCTAATCATGCAGGTGACGAAGTGGCAAGGCAGTCACAGCGTCATTCGCGCTTGGGAGGTGGTAGCCCCAAGCATTCTGCGACTACGAAAGCTCTGAGGAGGTTTCATGCCTCTCGTACAGTTCCTTCTTTTTCTGTGGGGTTGGCGGTGCATCTGAAACACGGTGTAGCGCCAACCTACTCCATGCTGCTTCAATAACTCCAAACTCAAACACGGTGAACAATGTACATCTAAGTAGCTAATTTTTCAGTAGTTGTAACAGCTATATGGAAAGTGGGTTCCGGGCGACAAATCCCGTTCAGGAGAAGTGCGTTTGTACGCCGAAGGTTTACCTTCCAAGGTTTTCTTTATGGTGAAGGTACGTGTTTTAAAAAGGTTGTGAATGAAGGTTCAGAACTGAAGGAACAAACAATGGCTTTTGCGGATTGGGCCTTATCAATCCGTTCCTTGAGAGTTCAAGTGATGGGAGAAACAGAAATGAAGTACCAATACGAGGTGAAAACTCTAGGACACTTCTTACGGCGAGTTGCAATAGATTATGTGCGGCACGGCTACTTCTATTACGCCCTTCGGGAGATCCCTCCTGACAAAGACCCCCAGTTGGTTGAGCAGAAGCTTATTACAAGCTACGAAGTCACGAGGTGCCGAACTAGGCGCTTCAGGAGAAGGCAGAAAGGTTTAGCAAATGTGCAGTATGTTCGGCTTGGTTTTTCTTTTGTGTTGCTTGCAACTGACGGTTATCATCGCACTTTTGAGCGAGTGAAGAGTTACGACATCCGCATCGCGCCAATTCATTTTCGCGGTTACTCCATCGGCGTAGAACAAGGAAAGCCTTGTGTGAAGGTTTGCCACGATGAATGGAAACGAATAGAGTATCGATTCCTAAAAATCGGTTTACACAATCAAGAGGTGGTGGAGAGGAAATTCAGTACTCTTCCGTATTGCCAATTTCCTGGTGTTATTCGGCAGAAATATGCACTCGTAAAAGCGATCAATACTCGTAGGAAATTAGCGGGACTCTCTTCCATAACTATCATTTTTCAGGAAAGCAAGAAGAATTTATGCAACCTGTAGAGGGAAAAGACACCTCCGATATTTTGGAGATAGTCATTCTAAGTCCTCATACCTTGTCGTCCGGCTCAGAGGCTATGTTAGCTGGCTGACGCTACATAAGTGACATTGTATAGATGAAATTCATTCCGGGCTAACCCTTCCCAGTATGGCTTTTCTGGGTTAAAACCAGGCTGCTTAAGAATTGCTTCAAATGCCTCCTGGCTTTCCCATTGACCGTAGTTAAACATTCTAGTACCATCCAGACTGCGATGAAAAGTCGCTGAAAGCAAGCCTGATGAGTTGCTCATTGCCCGGTCTAATTCAGCAGCGGTTCGCTTGATCATCTCTGGTTGATGCATTGGCATCATGCGAAATTCAGCTAGATGAGTGACGCGATCGCCTTCAGCAATTTCAACTTGTGCCGATTGAGATCGACTGGCCGTGACTTCCAGCAAAAATACCTCAGGCGGAAAAAACTCAGTAAACACAGCAGGACGAGGCAAACTGCGATGGTCAAATTTAGGATGCCATTGGCTATAGATAAACACTCGCACGCTATCTAGGCTCCGATGCACACTGGCAGATACAAAAGAAGAACAATTAATCCAGGATTTAACTTGTTCTTGCACAATTGCCTCAATCAAGGCCGCCTGATGCCGCTCTGCAACGGTGTATAGATCCAGCCCAACGAGCGCGGTATTTGTGCGGTCAATCTGCACCATCTTTATATCCTCCTAATCAAACACTACATCACGATTGTGCTCGACTCTCATAAATTAGCTGATTCAGTGAAAACGACTTGGTGAAGTGACATCTGAAATTCATTATTGGCAAGCGATCTCATGACTTGGAGCGGTTCCGCCATCGGGGGATTTGCATTCATCTTGGCGTATAGTTCCTGAGAACTCCACAATCCATAATTGATCGCACGAGCACCATCAAGCGATCGATGGAAATGCGTAGTAATGAGTCCAGATTGTCCTGAGATTTGCTGGATTGCTGCTGCGGTTGCTTCTAAGAAACGAGGTTGATCAGCCGGATTCTTCAATCTGAACATTCCAAAGTTAACTAGTTCCGGCATATTCACTCTGATTTGCATCTGGCTGTCTGCTGGCTCAGTCATAAAAATGTCGTAAAGGTGAGAGTCTGGTGCGAAGAAGCCAGTAATCTTAGTTGCCAACGCAATATCCCGGTTATTGATATAAGCCTGATAACTAGCTTGATTTTGCCACTGCACATAATTGACCACCTTCAGTCCATCTAAGCTGCGATGAATGGCGTTTGCAATGTACCCAGATTGCTGTTTCAAAATATCGTGTGTGTAGGAAATCAACTCATCGATCAATAACCACTGTTGATCGGGCTGGGTGACAAAAATATCCAATTCTGCCAGAACTGAATTGTCCTTAAATACAGTGAGCATTATGGCAATTCCCTTTTGTTAAGTATGCGTTAACTGCTGGAACGAAACCATAGCAGTCCCAAGCAAGGATACAGAGTCTGCTGGCTGCTGTATAGCCGATTCTTGCGGCTTTAGAAGATTCTTGCTACTTTTGAAGAAATTGTTTGGGTGTCACTCCAGTGAGGCGTTTGAAGTGTCGCCCAAATTGGCTTTGACTGGCAAAACCGACTTTCAAGGCAATACTTGCAATACTTTGTAACTCCTGCACCATCAATTCCTGTGCCCGCTCAATTCGACATCGAATTACATACTGATAAGGAGAGTAACCTGTAGATTGTTTGAACAATCGGGCAAAGTGATATGGACTCATGTCAAGTTCGGTAGCGATCGCCTCCAGAGACACCTCTTCTGCTAGATGAGCCTGGATGTAGTCGATCGCTTGCTGCAATTTATGACCGGGTAAACGACCAGGATACGTCCGTATTTTTCGCGTTTGATCGGAGTAACGCCGCAGCAGATGAACAGCTAATGCATTTGCCATCGACTCAGCATAAAGACGATCGCTTAACCCATCTCGTTCTAATTCTGTTTTCAGGGTTAAACCGACTTGCTGGATCAAAGGGTCACAAATCTTAAGCTGCGGCACGATTTGAATATGCTCTGCATCGATCGATTCGTACGCAGCAGAGGCAAACAGCTTTGGTTCAAGGCGAAGTAACAAAAAATCTGCATTTACATCCCAGAACAGTTTGCGATGCAAATGAGGAGGCGTTATCATAATGTCGCCTTTAGCCAAACAATCGTGGCTGTATTGCCCGTCGATTATCCGTTCTAATTGAATGGGTTGACCCAGATGAATGCTGATGAGATATTTCGGCAGGCAACACTCAGATTTTTGATTTGCAGGCTGATGATGGTGTTCAACCCGAAGAATGTCTGAGGTAGTATCTTGACTTCGCAAGATTGGCAATCGTGGCACAGTTTGTAAGACTACGTTTTCTTTAATAGAATCTTGTTCATGCACTCTGTTCATCCCTATCAGCTTATACAGCTCTGCGTAAAGGTCAATAACGAACTATCATTTTTCACTATTTCATTGGAACCTAATTCTACTGATAGTCTTGCTTAAGGCTAGACATCAAGAGATAGATCTTCGGCTGCGTCTTTGATGGGTGATTTAAGCCAGCTAACGGTCGCAATCACCGGACACCAATAATTCTTGCCGACAAACTACATACTTCAAAGTTCCGGCGCATTGCGGTTGTTAGACAGTGGCTAAATATACTAAGAGGCTCACCCTGTATAGCTCGCATTGAAGCCCAATGCGTTATCGATCGTTGTTCCTGAGATTGTTTTCGCTGCGTCGCTTGCCAGGAAAAGTGCTGTTTGAGCAATATCCTCTGGCTCAATCGCTCCAGCATTACCCAGTGGGCTCACTGAATTAATCAGTGCGTCCTGTTCCTCTAGACTGGAAACACCCATCGATCGCATTTGCCCTTCACTGCGATACATCGGTGTGTTGACTGCACCCGGCGCGATCGCATTGACGGTGATGTTGTATTGCCCCAACTCTTGGGCAGCCTGCTTGGTCATGCCAATCACAGCCCATTTAGTCGATGTATAGGCACCATTGCCAGCAAATCCAGCCCTGCCTCCTACAGATGCCATATTGATGATTCGTCCGCCACCCCGTTGCTTGAGAAAAAGAATGGCAGCTTTTGCCGTATTGAACACACCATGAACATTGACATCAAAGACATCATGCCAGAGTTGAGGGGTGCCATCCTCAAAGCTATGCCAAGCCACATAGCCCGCATTGGCAACGACAATATCAATTCCACCCAGTTCGCGGTTCGTGCGTTCAGCCGCAGACTGCATTGCGGCTAAATCTCGAACATCTACCTGAATTTGCAGAACCTTCGTGCCATATTGCTTAACAGAAGTCACGGCTGCATTGAACTCATCCATATTGGACACGCGATAACCTGGTGAAGAGTTCAAACGAGCGGGATCGGCAATATCGAGCATGGCAACGTCGGCACCATTCATTGCAAAAACTTCTGATATTGCCCGTCCAATCCCTCGCGCCGCTCCAGTGACGAATGCGACTTTTCCAGCTAAGGGAAGCGTATTTGAAGGTTGAGGCTGGGCATTGGACTGAGTGGGAGCCTGTGCCGTTGCTTGCTTGGTTTGCAAGGGCGATAGTCCTGTTCCCAATGCCATTCCGGTTGCAGCCAGGGCAGCACCTTTGATCAATCCACGACGCGAACGATTTAGCTTCTTCATTGTTTGCTCCTCATCAGCTCTGAGGACAGCTTATCGAAGCAGTCACTTGGGAAAATTGTAAAATCTTGCTTAGCTTGCCACCTGCTTGAAGAAGCCTTTGGGCGGAATGCCGACGACTCGCTTAAAAGCTTTGGTGAAATGCGCTTGGTCGTAGAAGCCGACCTGCAACCCGATATCCGTCAGATCTGGTTTACCCGCGATCGCAATCAGCTTCTTGGCACGCTCGACTCGGTTTTGCAATAGATATTGATGTGGGGAAAGCCCCAATGATTTTTTGAACAGACGCGCAAAGTGAAACGCGCTCAGGTTCATCTGTTCGGCTAAGCCAATTAGGCTCAACTCCTCGCTTAGATGTTCGTGGACGTACTCGATAATCTGCTTTAGCTGCTGCGATGAAAGTTTTCCAGAAGGTTTACGCAGTTTTTGCGGACGACCGCTGTGATGCTCAATCAGATGGAGGGCAAAAGCAACTGCAAGCGATTCACCATAAAGCGCACCACAGTAGCTTCCCGACGCTAATTCGGTTTTGAAGCGACGAGTAAAGTCAGAAATCATTGTGTCCGCTTCACCTCGACGGGTTAGAAAACTAATGTTTTCTGAGGCACCCGTATCTTGAAACGCCAAGCGAACAAATTTGGGGTCAAGGGCGATCGCCAAAAACTCAAAGTTGCCCCACCATCGAGGAAA
The DNA here is from genome assembly GCF_014696015.1 of Oculatella sp. FACHB-28. Lineage (NCBI taxonomy): Bacteria > Bacillati > Cyanobacteriota > Cyanophyceae > Oculatellales > Oculatellaceae > Oculatella > Oculatella sp. FACHB-28. The sequence goes on from NZ_JACJPJ010000089.1 coordinate 7,277, forward strand.
GTTGATATCTCCGTGTGTCTGTAAGCAAAAATCACCTGGGTTCAAAGTTGTTTGTCGCCAACGCCTGCCTTCTTTCCATTCGTAGTGAACAGGTTGACCAATGTTGACCGCCAAACGATGCCCATCGATATAGTGTTCGGGCAGTTCAAGCGATGAAATTCGGTGAAATTCAACAGTGATTCCCTGCCACCCTGCATTCACGCTCGAAAACAACACACTTCCATCAGGAGCAGCCGGAAAGACATCTCCAGTTTGACTGTTAACGAGATGAATCTGGCTATCTGACATTGGCACGAAGAAGTGATTTTAAGTATATTTTGGACTGAAATTCACTCTACAGGCAACCTTCTGATTACTGTCCCTACATAGAACGAGAAGCTCTACCTAGTTAACCTAAGCGAAGGGATCGCTCCCTCCGCTCGGCTTCAAAACCGTGCTTGAGACTTTCACCTCACACGGCTCCTGAGATACCGACTCTTTGTCATAGACACCCGTTCAATTGAGTGGGTCGATTCACTTAACTTCCCTGGCTTGCGACCTCCCGGTTGGCGGCTTGCGGAGATTGCTCTCCTTATCCCACCGTTGTGACGAATCACTCAGCTTTAGGCTTATAAACCGTTACTAAGCGCGGTTGCTTGTCAGTATCCCGCCCTACGTCTGCTTATCCTCTGGCTTTCCCAAAGGCATTTGCTTTTTAGGGCATCCTCCCCATCTGCTACATCCGGTTGGCACCTACTCAGTTTCCTGAGAGCAAGCAGAGGGTTACTTCGTTCCAAATCACCGTAATCGAACCCTTAGGATGCTGCTTTCTGCCGGGTTTAATGGGAGTACATACGGGTCGCAACCGTAAGCGCCCGCCCCAATATCCTTTGCCTTTTGGCTCCAGCCTAACAGCCTGATTTGGCTGGATTGACCTCACGACAGTTCAGACACAGCTTCGATGAAAGCTATCCATAGACTCATGCTGGGCGGGATGACCGGATTAGGCTTCCAGCAACCGCCTTTTCACCTCGCTTTACGGATTGATGACCAGTCGCTACCGTAGAGGTGATGCTGTTACCCCTTGCACCTGGGGAGAGGGACTTACACCCTCACGATGATCAAGTTGTCGAGGTTCTATCCTCGCCATCCGTCCCTGAATATCGCTATTCATTTTGGATGAACGAATCGCACACGGCAAAGGTCAGCGGACGCAAACAACCTTTGTAAGCCAACAAAAAAGGCTAACTGTTCCGCTGCAACACGGTTGCTATGCTGCATTGCTAACATTTCTAATTAGCTCTGCGATCTCCCTTGCAATCTCTTCAACAGTGTATGTTGCTGTATTTCTGGCAACCTTATCAGCTAGTGACGGGCTAAATTCAATAACTTCTTGCTTTGAAATTTTGTGCCAAATAGGAAGCAAAATCTGCTCTCCAGTTATTGTCCTTGTCACAATTCCATCTAATTCATAGTTTGTCCATCCTTTATTGATGAACGACTGTGAAAGCACAACAAGCCCTACTCGACTCTTTGCTAAACCACGATCAATTTTTTGTCGAAGACTGTCTCCGATTTTGAGTTCAAACTCATCATACCAAACGCATAATCCCTCACTTTGAAGTGCATTTGCTAACGGCCTTACGATTTCATCCTTATCTTCTGATGCGTGAGAAATGAAGACATCATAATCACGTACCTGATCAGCGAAATTAGGCAAAGACTCAGGTTGGACTAAGCCAGGAACTGAAGACAACGGAGCATCTTGTATCGCTGGTAGAGGACTTGGAAGCAAACGAGCAGAAGACCTAACGTTACCCCGCAGTCCCATCATGTCCACAGCAACATGCCAATGCCCCGATCGAGGAATCTGAAGGCGAACTGGAGACTTTCTCGCTAAGCCACCTATGTACCTATGATTACGCCCATTTCTGTAGCTCTGAAAGTTAGAACCATCTATTAGACGAACGTTTGCTGCGCTACCTGAAAGGGTAATTTCTACAATTTCACCGCTTTTACAGTTGCCCAAATCATGATGTACAAATTGCATAAGAGATCAGCAGATGAACGATTTTCTAGGAATAGCGCTATGTCCAATATTTCTTCAGGAAAAGCGCTATATGTAGCCTAGCTCGCGTAACTCAAAGCGGCCTTTACGAACCAGCCTCAATACTAAAAACAAGCTTAAGATTTTTCTGAGTTAAGGGAATTTGAAGTGTGTCGCCTGCCCTCACCAAGCACTCTGCGGCATAACAATGCCCATAACCCGCCGCCAGTAACCTCTCGAACTTAACCAGCAGCCTCTCAACGGTCGGGTTCATGGGCGTTGTCAGATGTCTGGCAACTACTCTCAAATTGCCCAAGAATCAAAGGAATTTCATTGAGTTCATCAATGATTGCATCTGCCTCTTTTGCATCTTGCCAGTACAAACTGCGTTTCCAAACTGTCTTCATCTCTGCGTTCTTTGCACCCATGATATCTGCTTCCGGGTGATCTCCAATAAACACAGTGTTTTTAACTGTCACTCCCAATCGCTTCACGGCTCGATGAAAAATTTCTGCTTGTGGCTTTCTCACTTGCTCGATTTCAGAAATCAAGATTACTTCAAAGTAGTCTTGAATCCCTAGTCCTTCAATGGCGCGAGTTTGAAAAGTTCCCAAACCATTACTCACAATACCCAACGAGTAGCCCTGCTGTTTCAACCCACTTAACACCTCAACGAGAAAAGGGAAAGAGACACAATGCTTCTGAAACTGTGTCTCATAATCCTGACGCAATGCCTGCCAACTCAACTCCTTAATCTCAAACTCCGCAACTAGCTCTTGATAAACCTTATCCTTCCAAACATGACCGCGACAGTCCACCTCGATAAATCTGCTAGTGTAAGCGGCTTTAGGAATGTGGCTCAAGTGAGTGATGAGTCTGTCATATTGAGCTGCAACGAACTGTTTGATGGATGTATCGCGATCGAGCAGCGTTCCATCTAAATCGAAAAGGACTGCTTGAACCATTCATCGAACTCCTAACGACTATCTCAGAATTGCGTCCCAACGACCGAAACGAAGACAGCTAACGTTCCGGCTGAACGGCTGCAAGTAACTTTTGCAACATCACCAAAATCTCTCAACAGTCCGCTCCAGCCGGGTTGTTATAAGGCTGGGCTATGAACAAACCGATAACCGACATCATACTGTTTTTGCTGGAGTAGATGTCCATATTCTTTATCCCATATTCCCTTTTCTAAATCTTCTCGCAACTGGGATAAACCATTGTCAAGCTCATCAGTATCTATCTTGGCAAATGAAGAGATACCACTGCGAATACTGCTATCAAAGTAAAGTTCTGGTCTTGCCCAACCAACCGCCGCAAACGAATCTGATAAATTATGCGGCAACGAGAAAGGGATCACATTTACCTACATGACCTACAACTGTTTGAATTTCATCCATTAATTGTGGAATTGGCAAAAACGTAGATTCAACATCTTTGATAAACGAGGGAAAATACTTGGTCAACCAAGGTGGATAGCCAGAATCTTTCCGCATATTTCCAGGTTCACCATTGAGATAGGCAGACGTACTATTAGACACACCGTAGAAGTTGGTTGCTCAATTACTTGCTTTACTCCTGCTGAAGTTCGTCCCACAAACTTGTTACCTGTCGAAGACTTAAGTGGTTGCCGTTTCCCAGAATCAGGTGATCAAGTACGGGAATGCTAAGAAGCTGCCCTGCCTGAAGAAGTTGGCGAGTGAGTAAGATATCTTCTGTACTTGGCTCCACATTCCCAGAAGGGTGATTGTGACCGACGATTATCCTCGTAGCTCCTTGTCGTATCGCTTCCCGAAAAATCTCACGGGGATGTACTACTGTTTCGGTAGCTGTTCCGATCGCGATCACGCGACTGCCCATCAGTCGATTCGTGACATCCAGTAGAAGTACGGCAACCTGCTCCTGTGTCTGCCACATCAAGTCAGCTGTGAGTACCGCAGCAGCAGTCGCCGGATCGTCGATGAGCGTTCGTACTGGAGGGCGAGAGAGGAAGACTCGTTTACCCAGCTCAACAGCTGCAAGGATAGTCGCGGCCTTTGCAAGACCTATCCCAGAGATTTGCATCAACTCTTGCACCGTGATGTCTCGAAGCCCCTCCATAGGGTCACGCTGATCGTCGCTCAAGACTTGAAGGATATGCTGCCCTAACCCGACAGCTGATAGCTTCCCCGATCCTTGCCCAGTACCTAGCAAAATGGAGAGGAGTTCCCCCGTAGAGAGGCTTTTAACTCCGGACGTTACCAGGCGATCGCGGGGGCGTTCTTCAGAAGGCAAGTCTTTGATTCGGAGCGTATGACGAGGTAAAGAAGCCTGACTGTAGTGATACTCTGTTACGAGCGCTCCCTCATCGTCCCATAAAGTCAGCTCTGCAAGATTATCAATGAAGGGATGAGAAGAACCACGTTCTCCCTGTGAGGTGTGAACTTCAGGTGAGTCACTCATAAGTTCCCATTGGGAAAAGTGTTGTCTGGCAGACCATTGAGGCAGTCAGAAATCTGTCAATTTGTTCTTACAACACCACGGACTATCAAGTCATTCCTATTTTTTCCTTCCACGAAAGAAACTAGTTATTAACCCATCATTTTCCGTGGAACACTACAGCGAATTTTCACTTCATACTGTCGTTCTAAACCTGTATCTACCTGAGTATTCAAGGTTTTTCAAAAAATAACTAAGGCTAAAACCAACTCTGCATATCGATCTTTTCAGACCGTGGAACATTTTGGGATCGTCTGCAAAGGAGTGCCCAACTTCTGGGAAGCTCCACACCAAAAGCTTTCTAAGCTTTGCATTGCTTCATGGATCAGGTTCTGAAGGAAGTTCTATTGCTTCGGTAATTATGTCCCAGAGGAGGTTGTACTGGAACTGCTCCACGTCAGCAGATGGCGTGCCTGCCTCTAGCTCTGACCCACTCAGGAGAAATGGCTCATGTGTTTCTAAGCTATGGTTTGTTCTTTGGCTAAATTGTCTGAACTCACTATGGGCTTTTTCACCCGGAGTAAGATGTATCCACCAATCGGGTGTTCCGTCACTATCCACGGTCTCTTCAAAAGCTACCGCTTCTAAATAGCCGGATCGCTTGTGCGGTTGCATCACCTTGTACATCTGTTTTTTCACTTGCTTTGCGATCGTGTAACGAGTCAGGGCAGAGTATATGCAGAAGTTTGAATAGGTGTATTTTGCAAAGGGTAGCTTGTGTTTAATGGCCGCAAACACTTGAGGGCTAACCAGTTCATAGAACCGCTGCGCGGTCGGAGGTAGCACTTTCAGATAATCATAATCGAGAGGACGAGTGCCAGCGTTGTTCAAAACCTCACGATATACATCATTGAGGATGATGTATACGGCATCTGCCTTTCTCCCGTTTGAGAATCTCTCTCCCGTAAAAATGACGCTATAGCGGTTAAAATCCCCTTCAATCGTCCGCTCTACCCCGTCCTGCCCCTGGTAGCTCACCTTGGCGGTAATACCTGTATGGGCGTTCTGGCGAAGCGCTTCCTTGATATCGCTGGAACAACCTTCACTCAGCCCAAGCTCTCTACAAATTGCTCGAAGGCTCCCCAGTCGGATTACTTTTGGCTTACTTCTTCCAGCTTCTTCAATCCGGCGGTTAATCAGTAACGTATCAAGCTTATAAGCAAGCTCCCTTGGTTCACCGTAGTTACGACTAGGAGAAACTCGCCAACGAAACTCTTTTCCAGTTTTATCTTTTCCTCGTATGTCTATATTAAGAATTCCCCTTTTCGCCAAATGGTGAATCGGAAATCGGAGTAATTCCCGTTCAACCCGAATAGGATTAAACGGCAAAGCTGCCGATTTTCGGACTTGGCGTTTGGGTTTCATGTATCTCTATTAAGAAACTACGAACAAACGAACTATAAAACTATTAGTCTAGTTCGTCTATTAAAGTCTTATAGTCTAAAAGTCTAGAAGGAATTTAGTGATTGATTCTATATACTTAGAGCCTATTTTGTCTCCCGAAACCATGCAATTCGTCTCCCGAAACCATGCAATTAGGACTCTAAAACCATGCACTGTATCTCCTAAAACCATGCAGTCTGTCTCCCGAAACCAGGCGAGTCTCCCGCCATTGTCGTGCGTGAGTCTCCCAAAACCATGCAGTTTTTCTCGCAAAACCATACAGTAGCTATCCCCTAGCCCCCCCTGTACGTTCCCCTTCCAATAATCGGCTACTAGGCCAGAGGATTTGTGGTAGGTAGAGTAAAACACTCCCTATTTTTTTTGCTTTTAGGTTAGATTGTTCTCCCGAAACCATGCACTGTTATCTAATAATTTTAGTGGGTTAGTTATTTCTCCCTTCAAAAGCCAGATTGTGCTTAAACTCTTCTGCTGTAGTTTACTTGCCCCTCACAAGGTTTCTAATACTCAAACTTACAAACTTACAGACTTACAAACTTACAAAATTTCAATCTTTGTAAGTTTGTAAGTCTGTATATGAAATCTTTAGCTCTTTTATCTTTTAAGACTTTACAGTACTACTTCTATCTGTAATGACAGACTTTCAAAGTACCAAACTAACGAAACTACAGAGTTCAAGAGTTGCAAAGTTACAGAGTTACAGAGTTAGGGATTGTAAAGTGAAAATATTGGCTATTGTGAATGGCAAAGGTGGAGTAGGGAAAACCACAACCGCGTTTAATCTGGCAGCAATCTATGCAGAGCACATGCGCGTGCTGCTAGTAGATGCAGATCCGCAAGGAAGTTCTACCTGGTGGGCAGAGCAGGGAGAGCAGAAATTTGAGCTTGCCCATGAAACAGATCCAGCTCTCCTGACTAGGCTACAGACTGTGACCGAGTACGACCTGGCCGTATGCGATACGCAGCCAGCACTTCGTTCGGAATCCCTTCAGGCGGTAGTTAAGTCTTCTGATTACGTAATTCTGCCCTCTCCACCTGCACCAATGGATCTCAAGGCGCTCATTGAAACAGTTCAACAGGCGATCGCCCCCTTAGGAGTGCCTCACCGAGTGGTACTGACACGAGTAGACCCTCGCAGAATCAAAGATGCAATGGATGCCCTAAGTAGCTTGATGGCAGCAGGGATTCCCGTCTTTAGCTCCCTGATTCGGCAGTACGCCGCTCATGAGCGGGCCGCACTAAACGGAGTACCGATTACCCAATGGAACGACAAGAATGCTCGCGAAGCAGAATCTGACTACAAGCGATTGATTGATGAACTAAGACGAGAATGGAACAATGGCAACGAAAAGAAACCTTTCTGATCTAGTTCGTCAAGAATTTCAATCAACCAAGCTATCTTTACAAACTATCGAAGTTACAGACTCTGGTACTGTTCTCACGTCAAATGCAGTGATTCCTCCGGTTTTGCTTGCTGAATCTCTCTACGTAGCCCATCCGAACGAACAGACTCCCAAACTTACAGAGTTTGTGTCTACCGAACTTTCGGAGTCTGAAATTAACAGAGTACCAAAACACAAGACGCTTGACCGAAAGGAAGCTCGCTTACGCCCAGATCAAGTGGAGGGGCTAACGAAACTGACCAAAGCCCTTAATCGCAAGCGACGTGGGGAAGGGGAACGTATTACAGATAATACGCTCATCAGAATTGCAGTCGATTTACTGCTTAAGCGAGCAGACGAGGTCTCAGGAAAAACAGAGGCAGAGATTCAGCAAAACTTTGGTCTGAGTGTAGCTTTGGAACACAAGTGAATTACATCAGGGAAATTGCACTTAATTTTTTCCAAGCCAAAACATCCTACAAAGTACCGAAGTTACAAACTCTGTAGTTCTCAAAACCACCTTCTCTTCCGGTGTCAGTCTTTTGGTCGTAGCTGAGTCAATTTCAATTTATCAGCGTAGTTGTGATCAATCATTTGAGTTGAGGTATCGCACCATTTAGCGATAACGCTACTCGGCACGCCCTTAATGAGTTGCGTTGTTACAAAAGTATCTCGACATGAGTAGGGAGTCGTCTCAGCTTTAATTGGAGTGACAACACTTGACCATGCCCGTCTGGAGAAATTTCGGTAGTTGATTGAATCCCCATCAAGAGATGGAAATACAAGGCTCTGCGGATCAGGGTTTTCAGGTCGGATGGATTGCAACAGCACTTGTATTTTGGAAGAGACCGCAATTCGACGTGTGCGATTATTCTTACTGCCCTCAGAGCGTACCCGACGATTACCAATCTGTACGAGAGATCCCTCAAAACTGACAAAATCGCAGTCCTTTGAAATATGTTTCCACTGCAATCCAATGGCTTCACTCGGTCTACATCCTACCCCGAATAAGAATTCAACGAACGGTGCATAGTGGCGGTAGTTCATCCCCTTTCGCTTATCCCCCTTGAACGCTTCAATGACGCGATCGCATTCTTCTTCTGTAAATGCATTTGGTTTTGGGTCAGTTTGATAGCGATGCTTCGGTAATTCTTGTGCCATCCCATCGTAAGGATTGGCGGACACAAGCCTGTGCTTCATACCCCACTTACAGGCAGCAGACAGATACATCAATGCATCTTTTGTTCTGGAAGAGGTTGTGACTTGTTCAAGAGCCTGTTTGACTATGAGCGACTCATCAATAGTCAAATCGCCCACCTTCGCAAAGAGCCGAGTTAGGTTGTCATACTTTTCACAGGTCTTTGGCTTCAGGCTTGATTGTTTATCAGCGGCAAAGCGTTCCCAGAGTGCCATCACCGTCAAACTTTGAGGCTTCTTGAGGTTCTCTACTACCGTCAACTGAGGAGGTTGAGGTCTCCCATATTTTTCTAATGTGTAATCAAACCGTTCTAAAGCGATGTCTGACTCTATCAGTTTCGCTTTTGCTTCCGCTGCTCTCCGATTTACATCGGTATCAGGCAACCCTAGAGAAAGATACTTCTGTTTCCCACCAAATAGTTGCCTTGGCAATCTGAGACGCAATCTTCCTTGAAACGACTCAACACTTACTGATCCTTTAGGAGATTTGCCAGGTTTGCTATACATGACAGTGACTATGAAGGAACAAATGTTCTACAATTTCATAGTCAAATCATAGTCAAAATTCCCCCAAAGATATCCTTAGATGCCTAATCTTTACGAAAATCTATATGAGCTGCTCTTCTAAAAAGCGGTCTCTGCGTAGCTTTTATCGCTTGCAGAGACCGCTTTTTAGGAGTCTTAATTGTATGGGCGATACTGGATTCGAACCAGTGACCCCTTCCGTGTGAAGGAAGTGCGCTACCACTGTGCTAATCGCCCACTGTCAATTGTTTTTTGTAACCGTTTTTCAGTATATCTCGAAAAGATGGAATTCTGGGAACATTTGCGGTGTCCCTATGGGTGAGAGGTCAAAAATTCGGCTTTTCAAGGGACTGCTGAAGATTTGGGCAAATGGTTTGAGCCATTCGATTACTATTGGGATATTCCTCCCAGCCGGACAAGATGCCCTGTAGCTCAAACTTTAAAGTTTCCAGTGCTTCAATTTGCTCGGTGATGGACTGCACCTTGGCTTGCAGGTGTTGTTTTACTTCGCCACAGGGCAACTGCCCTTCGTCGTGAACAGCTAAAATTTGGTGAATTTCGTTAAGGCTCAGCCCAAGTGACTGTGCACGTTTGATAAACGCCAATCGGTTCAAGGCCTGACGGTTAAACAGACGATAGCCGGATTCGGAGCGATCTACCGTTGGCGCTAATAGCCCGATTTCTTCGTAATAACGAATGGTTTTGACGGGTAAACCGCTGCTAGAAGCGACTTCACCAATTTTGAGGAACTTCTCTTGAGGTGCCAGAGTGCGGCTTGTCATGGTGTCTGACCTGATAAAAATATTTCAGGTTCGGCGAGGCGGAGTTTTGCGAGACATACTCAATGTGGGAAGCTGAGGGCGAGAGGAATGCCCCGGCAGGTAATGAATCGGTGCGCTACTCGGAATTTCAATTTTGCTTTGACGAATCTTCCACCAGCGCAGGGCGATCGCCACGCCAACAAGTCCTACGCCCAGAAACATGAGAGAGAGGCGATCGCCCACGCCACCAATTACTGCATCCACACCCCCGACCGTAATAATAAAGCTTGAAATAGGTTCCTTACGATATCCAGACTTCAGCATCCGTGACCAGAGTAAGTTCATTGCGGCTCGCTTGTCTTCAAAATACGCCTTTGATTCAGGCAATCTGTTTAAGATCTACTAAGAGAGATCTACACTGTTTATCCACCTGTGAACTCCTTATCTCTAAGCTAGCTCATCAAGCAGAGCAAATTATAGGAAATATAAACAGACCAATAAAGTTCACCGGAAACGGATTACTCGTTCTACCAATTGGTAAACCAGTTGAGGAGCAAGTTTAACAATGCTTCAGCGAGGGCAAACGATCGTGCAGCCCTAAGCATTGCTGAATGCGGGTTATGTTTCACCAATCTCAATTCCCTTGTAGGGCATGGCAATGCCATGCCCTACTCATACCTGAGATCAGCAATGCTCACCCCTACCGAGGGAAAATTCTTTTGCCAAAACCGATTTAGTACAGACCTAACCAGGACAACAGCCCTTGTCCAGTAACGTATTCAATAGCTAGCGTCAAAACGAAACCAATCATAGCGGCGCGCCCGTTCAAACGTTCTGCGTAGTCATTAAAGCCAAACTTTGGCTCTTCTAGCTTGGGGGTGACAGTAGGTTGAGGTTGGGTCATCGTTTTGTTACAACTCTTTGCATTACTTACATATTTTATAGCAATACGATTGGTTGCGATTGTCGGAGGCAGAAGAAGCCGATTCCTCCAACCGCAACTCTTTCAAGAATCAGAGAGACCTAAATTATTCTGCGTCATCGCTGACATCGGGCTCGACCGGTTGAGCTGAAGGTTGCGAGGGTGTTGATGGTGGGGTTGGCGCAGCAAAGGAAGAAGCAGGCGGAGGTGATTGATAGGGTTCTGGTGAGGAACTGACAGGTGAGGGTTTAGCTGGCAATGCTGCGGACTGGGTGGGCTGTTCTGCCAGAAGTCCCAACTGTTCTTTTGCTTGGGAGAGCGTAAAACCAACGCTATTCTTTCCGGCTGACAGTAAGGCTCTGCCTGCCTCGGATACAACCCGATCTGGGCTAGACTGCTCGATGCCAGACAACCATGCTCGAAAGCTGCTGCCTAGCTGCACAGAGGTTTTCCAAAACCATTCAAAAGCAACGAGAAATAAGCAAATTAGCAGCCAGAGTAATGTCGCTGTTTCTTTGAGAAGATCCCCAGTAAGCAGGGCTGCCTGCTGATAGGTTGCACCTGTTTCGGGTGCAGACAGGCGCTGCCAGAGATGAGCAGCTTGAGCTTGAATTTTATCCATTAGATGCCTCTATCTAACTTAAGGATTTATGGAAAGGTGAGGCGGGCGATCGCCCAACCCCTTGAAGGCTGTCAACTTACGATTGATATCTTAGCCACATCCTGTCCCTGATTTGTCTATTGGGGTAAAACTCTCTGACACAGCGGGTCATCTGATGAGGTGACTCCAAAAACCCAGGCTCACCCAGACAGGCGAGACAGATGGATGAAGTGCGATCGCAATTGCCATCGTAACTTTGAAGATATAGTCACAGGTTCTACCCACGCCTGAATCTAGCTTGTGAAGGGACATCCAGCAAATTGTGATGCAATCTGAGCTTGATCTGCTACTTCAACAAATCCGCCGAGATATCCAGGCTTTGGAAGACACACTTCAGGAAAGGGGCAAGTCAGCACCTAACACACATACGCCTCTGTCGGAGCAAGATCAGCAAGCTCAAGTACTTTGGCAAAAGCTTTATACAGAGCATCTTTATACAGAGCATACAGATCCCGATGAGATGGAGATGAGTTAAAGCAGGAACGCTGACGTTAGGGCTCCGTTAATGTCGGGCAAACTTAACATAAGCACAGCAAAAAATATTTGGCGAGACATTTGCTGGATGACCTTGCTGAAAGCGACAACGTTTAACCTGATAGAAATATCAGGTTTTTTGTTGGGGTGATCAGGGTGGTCGAAAAACTGTTTGAGATTGGTCGGGCAATAGAGCGTATTCGCGAGGCAGTGCGTCCCTTTCCTAAAGCCGCTATGTTTGCGCTGGCAGATGAGGGATACGGTTCGCCGTTTGAGCAGCTTGTTTCCTGCATTATTTCTATTCGTACTTATGACGAAGTCAGCCTGCCCGTTTCTCGGCGGTTATTCGCGCGTGCCCAAACTCCAGAAGCAATGAGTCGCCTAACTCCTGCTGAAATTGAGCAGTTAATTCAAGACTGCACGTTTCATGAGCCGAAGTCGCGACAGATTCATGCGATCGCCCAACGCATCGTGACGGACTACAACGGTGAGTTGCCCTGTGAGGCAGAGGTGTTGCTTGCCTTTGATGGTGTTGGTCCTAAATGCTCCAACCTGACTTTGGGAATTGCCTGTGGTCAAGCGTGCATCAGTGTCGATATCCACGTTCACCGAGTCACCAACCGCTGGGGCTATGTGCAAACCCGCACACCCGAAAAAACACTCACTGCCCTTGAAGCCAAGTTACCTACTGTTTACTGGGTAGAAATTAACCAACTGCTGGTTCCCTTTGGAAAACACATTTGCACAGGCAATCTACCCCACTGTTCAACCTGTCCGGTGGCAGAAATGTGTCAGCAAGTTGGGGTAGAAAAGCATTGCTAGCTTGAATCTGGCTCACAAATCTCCCGCCGGGGAGAGGTGTAGACGGCGATTAAGACGAACACTGATGGATGTTATTCAGTTCAGTTTCGTCGAGGAGAAAAGTCTATGATCTTATCTACGTTATTAGCTGCTGCCCAACAAACTACTGCTCGTGCTGGCAATACCTGGGGGTTGCCAGAAGCTCTGATTATGAGTATTTCCTGTCTTGTAATTTTGTTCTTAGCTAGCCGAGGAATTGAGCGTCCCCATGATGGTCGTCAGATGCCTCTGCCTTTCCCAGAACTGTTCAACAACATCAGTGTAGGAGGCTTTTTGGGTGCAATGAGCTTTGGGCACATTGTTGGCTCTTTGTTGATTTTGACCTTGGCGGACTACATTAGCTAAGCCGAAACTTCTAATACCGACTTAAACAGATTTCGCGACACATTAATTTCTGTAGGGGTGCACTGCGGTGCGCCCCTACCCACATCTACAACATTCTGTAGATATATTGCCTGTCCCGTAACTTATCTTCCTGGATAAGTTCTTAAAATGCGCCCGGTGACTTCCTGCCCCAGCCAAGGAGTGTTGTTGGAAAGCGATTTGAGAGCTTGTGGCGTAATTTGCCAGCGGTGCTGTGGGTCGAATAGAGTTAGTTCTGCAACTTGACCAGGTTGCAGGTTGGCAGGAGTTTGCCCTAAACAAAGGGCAGGGTTAGTGCTGAGATATCGCCAGAGCGATCGCCCCTCCCAGTTCCCCGTCTCCACAAACTTCTGCCAGAGCATAGGCAGCGCCAGTTCTAGACCAATTGCTCCTGGAGGCGCTTCAGCAAAGGAAACGGTTTTTTCTTCGTAGGTGTAGGGGGTGTGGTCAATGGCGATCGCATCCAGCACGCCTTCCTCTAAACCTTGAATCAGAGCAGCTTGATCGGGCGAATTGCCTAGCGGTGGCTCTAGACGCAGGCTAGGATCATAGCTTTGAACGTTAGACGTGTTGAGCAGCAGATGCATCCACGTCGTACTAGCAGTAATTGGTAAACCACGGGATTTTGCGGCTCGAATCAACTCAACGCTGCGGGCCGTGGAAACGCGCATAATGTGGACCGGAGTGCCGATGGTTTCAACGCACTCCAATAGCGCCGCTAGGGCAATAGTTTCGGCAATCGCTGGACTGCCTGGTAAGCCTAGCTGCATGGATTCTAAGCCCTCTCGCACCACCCCATTTCCGGCTAGCTGGCGATCGCAGCAAGAGAAGGCGATCGGTTTACCTAAAGGCTGACAGTATTCTAGTAGTCGGCGCACTAGCGCCCAGTTTTGCAGCGGGCGACCGTCAGCAAAGCCAATTACTCCGGCAGCGGCAAGTTCTGCCAGTTCGGTCATTTGCTCGCCCTTGACCTGAGTGGTGAGGGCACCCCAAAAGTCAACTTGGGGGATGGGGCCAGCGTGGCGCAGCAGCGATCGCACTCTTTCCACACCTGCCGGATTGTCGATTGCGGGGTCAGTGTCGGGTAATAACGCCAGTCGCGTGAAACCGCCTGCGAGTGCAGATTGCATGAGTGAATCTAGAGTTTCCCTAGATTCATATCCGGGTTCGCCGGAGTGGCTGTAGAGATCGACCAAGCCCGGTGCCAGGATCAGGTCGGGGCGATCGCAAACTTCCACATCTTCTGGAAAATCTGCAATCTGCGCCTCTACCTGCTGAATCACACCATCGGCAACCAGCACATCTGCTACGTGATCGGCATCAGACACCGGATCAAGCAACCGCACCTGGCGAAATAGCTCAGCCATCTACAATGCCCCTGCCGCCGTCCGGTCTAGCACGCCGCCTAAGTGAGTCGTGATATTCATCGCCTGAATCACAGGACGAGCTTCAATGCCATGTGGGTAGTCGATCACGCTAACAGCTCCATTGCCCTGCTTAAATGCCCAAAAGCGCTCCGGCCCAGCTCCAGCCAGATAACAGAGAATTGCTTTGTTGACCGCATCATGGGCAACGACAAGAGTAATTCCAGGCGGGTCGAGCTGAGCGGCGGACTGGACGATCGCATCCCAGGCAGCGATCGCCCGATCCCACACCTGCTGTAAATTCTCACCTTCAGGCATTTGCACGGTTTCAGGGGCGCTTTGCCACTGGGCTAACAGTCCAGGATAGCCCTGCTCAATTTCTTCCTCCAGTTTGCCTTCCCAGAGTCCGTGACTGATTTCACACAGGTTTTCATCAAGCTCCAGGTTTAGACCAGGATGCCTTTTCAGAATCGCCTCGGCTGTTTCTTTGGGACGTAGCATTGGGCTACTAACGGCTTTGGCGATCGCCACCGATTGCAAGAACGCGCCTGCCTGCTCTGCCTGCACCCGCCCCTGATCATTCAACGGCACGTCAATTTGCCCTTGAAATCGCTTTTGACGGTTCCAGTCGGTTTCCCCATGACGCACCAACAGCAGACGTGGACCTCGCTGTCCTTGACGAGTTTTGGGCAACACTTCGCCCATGTGTCCAGTCAGGTTAACGGATTCAAGCTGTACGGGCTGCCCTAACCCACCCGCAAAGTTCAATACGCTGATACCGCAGTTGGACTGATAAAAAGTCTGATAGCTTTCGGGTTGCAGCCCAATGGCAGTGCTGAGCAAAGCCCGATTGATGCCGCTGTGAGCGACGACTAGAATCGTTTCCCCAGCATGGTCGGGTAAAACTTCCCGCCAAAACTGCTTTGCTTGCTCGTACAAGGCCGGTACCGGAAAGAATTCTGTCGTGCCATTCTCATTAGGAACCTGCATGGAAAGTTCGTGGGGGCGATCGCGCCACAGCCGATAGCCTTCAGGAAAACGCCGCTCAACCTCATCAAAATCCAGCCCTTCCCAGAGAGCCAGGTTGATTTCCTTCAGGTCATCACGAAGTTGCAGCGGTGGCACTGAGCCTGAGGAATCCTGCTGTTCCAAGGCCGATAAAATCAAGGTTGCAGTTTGCTTAGCGCGTTGCAATGGGCTACTGTAGGCAGCACTAAAGCTTAAACCTTGCAGGGCACTGCCGACCTGACGCGCAGCAGCTTCGCCCGCATCCGTCAGGTAAGATTCGTCAAAGTGACCCTGAACTTTACGCAGGACATTGTAGGTGCTCTCGCCGTGACGCACGAGAATGACGCGAGTAGCCAGGGCTTTATCCTCCACTAAGGTTTGTTTACAAATTGACCTGTCGTTTGAAAGAAACGCAACCGAGCCTCATTTCTTTCAAGAACCGCAGGATCAACAGGACAGAAAACAGTCAAAACCAGATGCATTTTAACCTGTCTCTGGCACTCCACCCGAACATTTCTTGACCTAAAGAACAGTGCGATAATGCCAATCAAGGTAGAGTTAATTCCTATTCGCCTAATTTAGCTTTTGTGAAGGATTCCATCCGAATTTGTCTGCAAACCCGCTTCCACCGCGAGAAATGATCACATTGAAACGGTTGGTTTTAACTGGTCTCACCTTTTTTGTTGTCTTTTTAGTTGGCAGTTCCCTGATCGGCAGTTGGAGTGAGCCGCAAATTACCAGTCGGCTTCAGCTTTATCAAACTGA
This sequence comes from Oculatella sp. FACHB-28, assembly GCF_014696015.1. Taxonomy (NCBI): domain Bacteria; kingdom Bacillati; phylum Cyanobacteriota; class Cyanophyceae; order Oculatellales; family Oculatellaceae; genus Oculatella; species Oculatella sp. FACHB-28. The sequence continues at coordinate 23,468 of NZ_JACJPJ010000089.1, forward strand.
TTTGTTGCTTCAAGCGACCGAGTTTCAGCCTGAAGCAAGTGGTGCAAACGTAGACTCAACCCGCACTGCAATTTTAGGTAAAGACCCGATCGCTACCTCGCTTGAGCAATACGAGGACGTGCGGCAAACGGCTCAAACTGAACTCGACCGATTTCAGTCACGGCTTGATCAGGTTACTGTCGCCGACGCAGCCGCACCAGAATTTCCAACTTCCTCTTCAGATCCCTCTAAGCAAGGTCAGTTACGCACCGCGATTCGACAACAGCAAACGCTGATTGACCAGCTCGACCTGCGAATTGGCATTCTTCAAGTTGAGCAAGGTCAAGTGGAAACCGCTTTAGAAACCTGGTCGAGATTGACTGCCAGCAGCAACGGGACTCGGTCAGCTTCGGATGTAACAGCTTCGGATACAAGGGCTTCAGATGCAACAGCCCCCCCACCTAACCGAGTAGCTGAAACCTTAACGGGTCTGTGGAGCCAACCACCACGGCTGTTGCCCGATGTTGAACAGCAGATTCAGGAAAATCTGGACGGCTGGTTTCGCGATCGGGCTCTTAGCCGCCTGTATGAACTGCAACAGCGTCCTGATGCAATATCAGCCCTTCAACAAGCTGCACAAGCAGCCGCTCAACAGACTTTTCTCAAACTGACGCTGATTGGTGTGGTCCCTATCATCGGTTGTTTGGCGGGTACTGCCATCTTGATTTCGCTGCTAGTACAGCGGGCTTTTCGAGGCGAACAAGCGCTTCTAGCTCAAAACGGCACCACGATCTGGGAAACTCCCTGGAGCGGGGAAATCGTCTGGCAGGTGCTCATTGCTGGCTTTTTCTTTGCGGGGCAGATTGTTCTGCCACTGGCTTCACAGTTGCTGGGAATCGGTTTCTCCGCCTTTGACAGCCGCGCCAGAGCCGCCTACGCACTGCTCTACTATCTCGCAATGGCAGGTATATCCCTGTTTGTGCTTTACCTCTCGATCCGTAAGTTTCTGCCGCTCCCTCAGGAATGGTTCCGCCTGAAGAGCAAAAGTAACTGGTTTTTATGGGGGGGAGGCGGCTATCTTGTAGCGTTGCCATTGATGATCGTGGTGTCGTGGATCAATCAACAGGTTTGGCAGGGGCAGGGTGGCAGCAACCCACTGCTGCAAATTGTGCTAGAGGAGGGTGACCCTATAGCATTGGGAATGTTTTTTGCGACGGCATCGATCGCCGCTCCCATTTTTGAGGAAATCCTATTTCGCGGCTTTTTGTTGCCATCTTTGACTCGCTATATGTCTGTAGGATGGGCGATCGCCCTCAGCAGCTTAATTTTTGCAACCGCTCACCTCAGCCTTGCCGAAGTTTTACCGCTAACTTTATTAGGTGCCGTGTTGGGATTTGTATATACGCGATCGCGTAGTCTCCTATCTCCAATCCTGCTGCATAGCCTTTGGAATAGCGTTACGATGATCGGCTTATTCCTTTTGGGTAGTGGTGCGGAATAGGATCGGTTATTACGTCCTACGGGAGTGTCAAGCTGCCTTAGTTTTACGACAGCATAAAGGAGTTGAGGAAAAAAGCTAAGCGTTTCTAGCTCGATAAATTTTACTCGAACAGACCTAGCTTGGCTTTTTGAATTAGCAGTTTTATTGGCAGCTTGATGCCAGGAGCCAATTATGCCTAATTCGGTCAAAGAAAACTCTGTTAAAACCAAAATTTCGGAAGATCTTCAAAAAGCAAAAACTGAAGGACAACTGAGAACAGAACGGATTCGAGAAATCGTCAAACTGGCTGTATCACAGGCAGTTTCAGAAATCAAAGAAGGATCAGTTGAAATTCGCTCGATCGTTAGAGAAGCGGTCTCCACGGTCATTGATAATTTGCAAGATCGGGGACAGGAAACGAAGGAAGAAATCACCGCTTCAATCGAAGGCGCAATTGAAGGAATCAGCAGTGTAAGACGGCAGGCGATCGCCAAAACTCAGTCTGAAGTTGAGCAGCTTCAAGCCCAAATTGATGGCGAAGAAAAAGCGCTGCAAGGACAAATTGACAGCGCTCTAATGGATATTGAGGAGACGGGAAGCAGCAGATCAACAGAGATCAAGTCTGCCATTAATTCTGCTGTGAGTTCAGTCAAAGACAGCGAAGAAGTGTCTTCGATGCGGAAGCGTTATGCCCAACTGCAAACCCAACTCTCTGTTTTGCAGGCCAATCTAGCTGCCCGTTATGGTGCTCGTTATGAAGAGGTTCAACGGCATTTAGACAGCGCTAAAACTTGGTACGACCAAACTAAAGCTCAGGCTGAAGTGGGAGAAACACCTCGGTTAAATCAGAAGCAAGTAGAATTTGAGCAAAAAATGGGTGAAGCCGGAGCCGCTTTAGCACGAGGAGAGCAACGAGTGAAGCAATTGCTCAAAGAGCTTTGGCATTCCGTTAGAAACGGTGACGCAAGCTAATTGCACCAGTCTATAAAAAGAAAAAAGATCTAAAAAGAAAGGTGGGCAATGCTCACCTTTCTTTTTGTTTGAAAAATAAGTCTAAAAAATAAAATGTAGGGGGAGCAACGCTCCCCCTACATTTACAGTCCTGGAATAGATCAATTAGAAGTTTTCTTGACGGCGAGCTACTTCGCTGTGCTTGGCGAGCGCCCAAACAGCATGAATGCTGCCCGGTAGCCAACCTAAGAGCGTCAACACAATGTTAATCAGCAGAGTTGTACTAACTCCGTAGGTCAAAAACACTCCAACAGGAGGTAACAAAATTGCCAGAACTAATCGAAGTAAATTCATAAGGTTTCTCCCAAAAACTTTTGCACTAGAGACTTTTCAAGCTAGCTTTTATTCTATTGTTTCAACTTATAATCAAACTGCCCTCCACCGTGAGAATTAATTGTTGCTTGCTTGTTCTAATCCTTTTCAAAAATGTCTTTAGGACGACCTCGAATCTATCTGCATGGGGAGGTGACAGTCAGGTTATATGGCTGATCATTGAGGTAGTTTAAGCAAATTTGTATTTTGCTTCCCCTTGAAGTTGAAGTTCGTTTGAGGAAAATTTTATGCTTAGCGCCCTTTTTACTGCTCTGGCTACCGCCTTGAGTTTGCTGGTTGTAGATTTAGCCGTTCCTGGTGTTGATCTGGCAAACTTTCCAGCAGCGTTGATTGCTGCTCTGGTGATTGGACTGGTCAACTCCACTGCAAAGCCAGTTCTATCAACACTATCTCTGCCGCTCAACTTCGTGAGCTTTGGTTTGTTCTCGCTTGTAGTTAACGGACTTTGTTTCTGGCTTGCGTCAGTACTAACCCCTGGATTCGCAGTTCGAGGAATTCTAGCTTTCATTCTAGGTCCAGTCATTCTAACTTTTGTGAATACCTTCATTCTCAGATATTTTGCTGAGCGCAGACCTGCACTGAACCTAAACACAAATGCCAAAACGGAAGCATAGTACCTAACGAGCACGACTTCTGGGCTCCTGGTGCAGCACAAGTTAAATAGAGCAAGTGCAAAACCCAATGCCATTTAGTTAGGCATTGGGTTTTAGCTGTTTAGCTCTCCATACAAAAAAGGGCAGCCTAATGGCTACCCCAATCTGCATACTTCTTTCCCCTAAAGGATAGGATGCATGTTGCTCAATTTACTTAAGCACCGACCGCTTCTTTCGCGGCGTACATCACTTCGACGGTGATTTCGGTTAAGTTGCGATCGCGCGCAAACTTTTCCGTATTGCGTTTCACCTTACCACGCACAAAGCCAGGTACTTTATTCAGTTCCACCTGTGCGTCCTTTGTCCAACCTAAATCAGAATCAGCGCTGATACCTTTAGTGATCACTTCCTTAGTATCGTGACCGCCAAAGATTTCGAGCAAGTGATCTTCCATTCCCAACGTGAAGGAGTTGTAGACCAAGTCAGCAATCTGATTGGTGCCTTCATAACCCACAAAAGGCTTGTAGCCAATGGGGAAATCTTGAATATGAATCGGAGCCGCAATCACCCCACAGGGAATGTGCAGTCGCTTGCCCACATGTCGTTCCATTTGGGTGCCGAAGATGGCAGAGGGTTCTAGGCGGGCGATCGCATCGCCGATTGCTCCGTTGTCATCACTAACCATCACCTCATCGCAGTACTCACTCACCTGCTCCCGGAACCAGGCTTCGTCATACTTGCAGTAAGTCCCTGCCAACACCACATGAATTCCCATCTCACGAGACAAGATTTTGGTGAGTGCAGCAGCGTGAGTATTGTCGCCAAACACAACTGCTTTCTTACCCGTCAGGTTCTGGCAGTCGATCGAGCGAGAAAACCAGGCAGCTTGTGAGACATACAGGGTTTGCTCGTTGATGAAATCTTCGTAATCCACCGCTGCGCCCTGTTCATTCAGCACTTGCTGAATTTTGCGAATGCAGCGGGCTGTTTCCACCACGCCCATCGGCGTAATGTCTACAAAGGGCATCCCAAAGTCTTCCTGGAGATATTGCGCTGCCATCAAGCCAACTTCACGATAAGGCACCAGGTTAAACCAGGCTTTGGGCAAATCCTTCAGATTTTGAACCGATGCGCCTTCAGGGATTACCTGGTTCACCTCAATTCCCAAATCTGCCATCAGCCGCTTTAGTTCAGTGCAGTCGTGCTGGTTGTGGAAGCCAAGGGAGGTAATGCCAATGATATTAACGGAAGGTTTCTCGGTTTTGCCTGTGGGCAAGCTGCCCTGTTTCTTCGCTTTAGCAATGTAAAACTGCACAATTTGCTGAAGCGTGCGATCGGCGGCTTGCAGTTCATTCACACGATAGTGATTTACGTCAGCCAGCATCACGTCGCCCTTCGCGTCAATTTGGGCGCGATCGACAAAGTTTTGCAAATCCTCTTGCAGAATGCTGGAAGTGCAGGTCGGGGTCAGCACAATCAGGTCAGGCGCTTCTTCTGCATCCTTGCGGGTGATGTTGTTCACCACTTTTTCTTGAGAACCTCGCGCCAACACATTGCGATCGACGGAGCTAATGGTGACAGGCGTAAAGTTGCGATCGCGCTCTAACATCGATCGCATTACATTAAAATAGTCATCGCCAATCGGAGCGTGCATGATGGCGTGGACATTCTTAAAGGAACTGGAGACGCGGAGAGTACCAATGTGCGCAGGGCCGGCATACATCCAGTAAGCCAATTTCATAAACTGATCTCCGTTTCGCTGTGGGTCGCTTGTCCAAAGGTTTTGGACAATACTTCTGAGTTTGAGAATTGCTTACGATTGTCTCAGAGATATCCAAGGCATGAGCGATCGCTATTTATTTCTTAGGATATGGAAATGTGGGGGCGATCGCTGAAGATGTTGAGGGAAAGGGGATGAGACGATCGTCTCTACCAACCAGTTCCCTTTTCCTGCAACGATTCTTAATTCTTCGCGACCTTTTTCAACCTCAGCAAATAGAGAACAAAAGAATGGAAATCGCAAATCTATTCCAACGAGTATCCTTAAACCAGGGCATTCCTGATAGCTCAGCGGAAGTGCTGCACTCCTTATGCTGTGACCATTTCGGCTTTTGCATCAGGTAATATTGGCTCAAAATGCAAAATCATGATTTGCTCTGGGCGCAACCCCAATGACTCGTATGTGCGTCCGTTGCGATCGCTAAATTCAACCTCAAATGTAGCACCCTCTGCTAGTAGCTCAACAACTGTTCCTACCTGTCCACGCCATAGATTGTACTGAGGAAGGTCAACAGTCAGAGCAACAACATCTAACAGCTTGACTGTATTGTTTGTCATGCTTTGTACCTCCACGTTACAGAGGGTAGCAGGTCGTCAACTTTGGAATCTCCGAACCATGCTCGATGATCCAGCCACTCCGAAGGGTTGCACTTTTATTCTGCCATTCGATTGTGAAATCCAGAGTGTAGCGTTGCCCAAATTCATCTCGCCTTCCCAACGGAGCTGCTTGAACTTTGACAACCTCAAACAGGATTTGACGCAATTCTTCAGCATTATCAGCCGTCATTCCAAGAATTGATGAAAAAAGTCGAGTTTTATGCTTACCATCGTCGTGTTCCAAGTTGAGGCAGTAATCGCGCAACTTACGAATATCAACAACTGCATTTTCTGCATTGGGAATTAGCATTCGAGTCTTGCACGTTCCACTGGAGCCAAAATCTAGAGCATACTGCAACGTGTAGAATCTATTTTTGGTCGCAACAAGCCAAAAAATGTGATTTTAATTTCAAGCTTTTGCAGAGCAATTGTTCTTGTTCTTGGGGTTCGACTAACTAGGATGATTTGTGGCTTGAAGTAGCCAATCCTGACGGAGTTTTGCGATCGCCACTTCTTTGTGTTTTGCCTCAACCTCAATCCAGGGAGCATTGCGATAAGAACTGGGCATCACAGTAATCAGGTCGCTGTGGCGCGGATCGTTGAACGATGCAAGTCCGTTTGAGATGTGAACAAGCTGCCAGTCGGGTCTATCCCAGGTGCTACGGGCGGCTACTAGCATGGCAGCGACACTGGGATGTTCATAGCTGTCCAGGTGATCGTGAATGATGTGATGGTGAGCGTCAAACACCATGGGCACTCCAGCAGTCTGACAGATAGCCAGAATGTCCTCAGAGCCATACGTGTGTTCGTCGTTTTCCAGAGTCAAACGATTGCGAATCGCTTCGGGCAAATCTCGAATGACGCTAATCAACCGCTCCGCTCGATCGCCCTTCCCCCCGTGAACATTCATCAATGACCAAGACGATCGCGGCAAGCCCATCAGGTCAAAGGTTCTGGCATAGGCAGTGAGAATTTTGATGCTGTTAGCAATTACTTCTGGTTTGTCGGAATTGAGTACAACAAACTGTTCGGGGTGCATAACGATACGGATGCCAAGCTGAAGGGCGCGATCGCCCACCTGCCGCAATGAGTCACTAAACTCTGTTAATACTGCTGCCCCTAACGACTCATCGGCAAAGGGAAATAGCCCGGAGGCAATACGGTACAGAAAAATTTCCTCAGCCGCACAAAACTCTAACGCAGCTCCTAAACGCCGCAGATTTTCGGCATACAGGTCGCGCAAAGCCTTCTCCTGCTCGGCTTCTGAAAGTAGCAACAGACGTTTGCGCGTTAGAGTCCGATAGCGAACCTGATTGGAAGATGTGATGCAAACCAACCCTAACTTTGGTGTGATTTGAGAATCTCCCAAAGCTGCGAATTCTTCTGAGGAGACGATTTCTAAAGAACTGGCTGGACGAAGCATTCCCAAACACCAATCTGCTGAACAGTACATGTCCAACTTAAAAGTTCTTGGACTTTAGTACCTCTATCTGGCGTTGAGGAACTGCTGAAGAAAATTTCTACCTGCTTGAACAGTTGAAGACACTTTGGGAGAAGAGAGGCGATCGCCCTCCTCCAGTTTGTACTGAAGTTTGAGTCTTACTGACATGAGAAATGGATCTTGTAGGGGCGTTTCGCGAAACGCCCTTACAGTGCAAGCCACATTGAGTAACACCGAATTAGGGTAAGGAACTAGACCTTGAGGGCAACAATCTTTTGCACTGCCTCAACAATTTGATGAGGCTGCACAATGGTCAGGTTTTCCAGCGTTCCGTTATAGGGCGTGGGAATGTCCTGCGAAGCTAAACGAATCACTGGAGCATCCAATTCATCGAAGAGGCGATCGTTGATTGAAGCCGTCAGTTCAGCCCCAATTCCGCCTGACCTCATGCACTCTTCCACAATGATCACGCGATGGGTTTTGCGGATCGAGGCTCCAATAGTCTCAAAGTCAAGCGGCTTTAACGAAATCAGGTCGATGACTTCAGGATCAAATCCTTCTTTGGTCAGCGTTTTCACCGCATTCATGACGTGATGTCGCATCCGGGAATAGGTGAGAATGGTTACATCTTCGCCTTGCCGCACCACTTCGGCTTTGTCCAACGGCAGCAGATATTCCTCTTCAGGCAGGTCTTCCTTCAGGTTGTAGAGCAGCACATGCTCAAAAAACAGCACAGGATTGTCATTCCGAATGGCGGATTTGAGTAAGCCTTTTGCGTTGTAGGGGGTGGAGCAAGCCACCAACTTTAAGCCAGGAACGCCTTGAAAATAGGCTTCTAGCCGCTGGGAATGTTCTGCTCCAAGCTGTCGTCCTACGCCACCTGGTCCGCGAATTACCATCGGGGTTTTGAAATTGCCGCCGGAGGTGTAGCGCAGCATTCCAGCATTGTTAGCAATTTGGTTGAACGCCAGCAGCAAGAAGCCCATGTTCATGCCTTCAATGATCGGGCGCAAACCTGTCATTGCGGCTCCAACTGCCATGCCCGTGAAGCTGTTTTCAGCGATCGGCGTATCGAGGACGCGCAGATCGCCATATTTCTTGTGAAGGTCTCTGGTGACCTTATAAGAACCGCCATAGTGTCCTACGTCTTCGCCCAAAACAAAGACGGAGGAATCTCTTGCCATCTCTTCGTCGATCGCTTCACGTAAGGCGTTGAATAGGAGGGTTTCTGCCATCTGGAGGTTCGAATAGATTTGATCGTTCAATCTAAAATCTTAACTGTTAGTGGCGATGATTGGTCAAAAATTGATTTTCGGATGGCTCTTCGTCTCTGATCTAGACTGGGGATGGTGGGTAATAGGAATGAAGCTGACGAGAGGAATGTATGAGCGATCGCAACTTCAACAACTTCAACGATGACTTCGACGACGATTTTGAAGACGACGATTTTGAAGATGATCTTCTCGACGCATCAGGACGAGGTGCTAGAGAAATCGGGGGCGATCGCAACTCCGCTATACTCCGCCCATTCATTCAAGAAATTGAGCAAATTCCGCCTGAGCATCTAGCTAACCTGCTTCAAATGGTTCGCCTGTTTCGTCAGAGCGTTGCCTTAGCCGAGCGGACTGCCAGAACAGAAGCACAGAATTCCCTGCCGATTCAGCCTACCGTTTTGCCACCTGTTGCACCGATAGATACGGCACCCATAGACACTCCTTCGATCGCCCCAGATGTGACTCCAATCGCTCCAAGTGAGAAGCCAACTGGAATAGATCCGATTGAGAAGCTGCTGCTACGATCGCGATTTGAACCGTCTAGCGATCGCACAACTGAACAAGTTAGCAAGCCCCCAACCGAATCATCTCAAGAACCACCACGGATTCCCCTACGATTGCCACGGACTTCTGAGTCCAATGTTGAACCTGCTGCTCCTGTCGAAATTGCTGTTGGCGAATATGGTGTCAAACCTGCATCACCTGCATCAACTGAAGACGAGTCTGACTGGGATGAGCTAATGGACTTTCTCGACCAGGACAATCCAAAAGATTTCCGTGAGGAAGAGGAAGACGATTCGCGAAACGATGACTGGGACGAATATTTCCGACCCTCTCCTTGAACGAACTAACTCTTCCCAAACTCAGGTTAATTTCATCGGCATTAGCGGGAATCGATGATTTGCTGTAGATGCAGTCGGCATTGCCATTTTGCGATCGCTTGGCACCACCAACTCCGTCTCGAACAGCTCCATCTGGGACTTGGAACAAATTCGTCGCGCTGCCAATCTAGGGTTAGGAGCTACCAGTGCCGAGCAGATGAAATCATCACGGCTGACAGCGCGAGCACTCAGATGGCTGACGAAATCTGTAGATTCATGTAACCTGGTAGATTCAATTTTCGACTTAACTGCTTCCGGTTTGTCGGAGCAACTCGTTTCACCTGTGTTGAATTAAGAGACAGGCAGAGAGAAGATTCACTCACTGTGCAGCCGCAAAACTAAGAGAATCGCACTGGCAAGGGGCTTAAGCCCTTCGTTCTAGGGGAAACGCCTATTCAAGTTTGTTTCTGCAAAAGTGTCTGTCTTCTGCTCAATCTCTGCCGTTGAATAGAGCTGATGCAGTGGAGTGGAAGATCGGAATCATGATCAAAATTTTCAAAGCAGATGCACTGCTCTATACCCCCTTCATTAAATCAAAAGGATTCAATTTTTTAGCAGAAAAGGGCATTTTTATCACCGAAAATGAGACTGATTGTGACTTATTCGTTGCCCAAAGATGTAAAAATCTAATTCCTCTTCAATTAAAATATGGAGCAAAGAAAAAATATTTAGTTTGGTCGCATGAACCTCGGTGGAATACTCATTTTACAGACACGGCAAAGTGGTTTAGCCTACCAGACATTCATATTATGAATGTTTATACCGGAGACATTTATCTCAACAACTACTACACCGTCAACAGCAACGGCATTCAAACAATCGATCGCCTACTAAAGTCGCTCGACGAAAGTAGTTTTCCTAACTTTGAGCATAAAAAGGTTGTGGCTCTGATGTTTTACCGCAACAATCGCCGCCGATGGAGCCTGAAGCGAAACGGAGAGGAGTTAGATTTGTGCTATCTCAGAACCCGTATCGCTCTACAAGGATACAAGTCAGGGAAAGTTGATGTTTATGGTAGAGGTTGGCCAAGAGGTGTTTCATTAGAAGATTCTAGGGGAGAAGGTTGGGAATCAAGAAAGGCAAATATTTTGCAAAACTATCACTTCAATTTATGTTTTGAAAACACAAATACAGCTTATTACTGCACTGAAAAAATTTGGGATAGTATTAAGCACGGATGCCTTCCCATTTACTATGGAGAAGGCAACAAGATCTATGAAGATTTTCCGCAGAAGAGTTTTTTAGACTACTGCGACTTTGGCAGCTCGGATTTACTTTTCAGATATATTGACGCGATGACGGTTGATGAATTTAGAGCACGAATGAATCTTTGCATTGATGCCTATAATCGGGCTTTTGAAAAGCTTGAAGCACCTTCCAATTCATTCTATGAAGAAATGCTGTTGAGAATTGTGCAAAAAGCAGAAGCAATCGTTGGCTCCTGACTATCAAACCAGACTTTCTAATCAGCAGAAAAGTTAGATTGAGGGGAGATCGCACTCCACTTCAGTCAGTTTGCGATTAACCTAGTACAATCAAGACCTTCATCACCTGACTTGCCCAGTCTGACCTGACGGATTCATCATGATGCGACCGGATTTGCAGGGTTTAGAAATTACCAGGGGAGAGCTACGAAAGCTGAGCGGTGTGGATACCAGTCAGGTATTTCGGCGGTCGGTGATGCGGGATTCTCACAAGCGATCGCACTTTCTGGTTCGCCAAACTTTAGAAATCTCGCTGATGACACTGCTGGGGTTCATTCCCTTTGCCCTTGCCTTTAACCAGTTTTCACCGCAGCTTCAGCCCTTGCGGTATGAATACATGATTTTCGGCTCAGCGGCGACGATCGCACTTGTGGTCGCAGCTATCATTCAGTTCATTCGAGTTAAAAGAAGTACAACCTCGCCGCTAGTGGGCTTGCTGGATGAGGTCGATCGCCACAACGCGATGATTCGGGCGATCAACATAAATGATCAGATTGAAGCTGCCGGAAATCTGCGAGTGCGCTTGAGCAACCGCCATCGGGTAGTTGAGGCACTGAAGCTAACTAGAGCGAACCTGGTCCGTGCCCTCAAGACAGAGCGCATCCTGCGGGAAAACAAACGGTTTATCGATCGCAATCCAGAACTTTTTGCTGACAATCTGATGGCGTTGCGGGCGCTTCAGGTGAGTGATCAGGCAAGTGAGCATGGACGACTTTTGAACGAAGCTTTGCAGATAGGGTTAAGTGTGCAAGACGAGATGAGAAAATTACAGAGTCGGCACTAAACCAGGGTCGGCATTAATGAACGACGCGATGCAATCGAGCTTATGTCTACCAAACCAAAGATTATCGTGCTTGATGATGACCCAACGGGCTCCCAGACGGTGCATAGCTGTCTGCTGTTGACTCGGTGGGACGTTGATACGCTGCGGTTAGGTTTAGCCGATGAGTCGCCGATCTTTTTTGTGCTAACCAACACAAGGGCAATGACTCCGGCACGGGCGAATGCTGTGACGCGAGAGGTTTGCCAGAATCTCAAGCAGGCGATCGCCGCTGAAAATATCCAGGAGTTTCTGATCGTCAGTCGGTCTGACTCGACGTTGCGAGGACATTATCCCGTAGAAACCGATGCGATCGTCCAGGAGCTTGGCCCGTTTGATGCTCATTTCCTCACCCCCGCTTTTTTTGAAGGTGGACGCATCACCCGCGACAGCATTCACTATCTAATAATTGACGGGGTTCCAACTCCGGTACATGAAACGGAATTTGCCCGTGATTCAGTCTTTAGCTACAGCTACAGCTACCTACCTGATTACGTTGAAGAAAAAACCAAAGGGCGAATTGCGTCCACATCGGTTGAGCGATTTTTGCTAGCAGATATTCGAGCCGGAAGTCTCGATCGCCTGCTGCACTTGAGCAATAACCAGTGTGCAGTGGTTGACGCCGAAACCCAGGCAGACCTCGATCGCTTTGCTGCGGATGTGCTGGCTGCGGCTTCCCACGGCAAGCGTTTTTTGTTTCGCAGCGCGGCTAGCTTGCTGACCGCTTTAGCGGATCTGCCCCCGCAACCCGTTGCGCCCGAAGACATGGCAACCTATACGCGCAACGGCAAACCTGGTGTGGTGTTAGTCGGCTCTCACGTTAAGAAAACAACTGAGCAGCTAGAAGATTTGCTTCAGGCTCCCGGTGTAGTTGGCGTTGAGGTCAAAGTTGAGCAATTGCTAGAAGAATCTGCCGCCCAGCGCAATGCCTTGCTAGAACAGGTGCTTCAGCAGGTTCATGCCATTCATCAAGAGGGCAAAACGCCTGCAATCTATACGAGCCGTCAAGAGCTGCCGTTTGAGGACGTGCAGACGCGGCTCAATTTTGGGGTGACTGTTTCAGCATTGCTGATGGACATGGTGCGCGGATTGCCGTCTAATATTGGTTTCCTCATTAGTAAAGGCGGCATTACTTCTAATGATGTCTTGAGTAGCGGGTTAGCGCTGACTTCGGCGCGGCTGCTAGGGCAAATTTTGCCAGGATGCTCGATTGTGCGTACTCCAAATGACCATCCCCAATTTCCCAACCTGCCTGTGGTACTGTTTCCTGGAAACGTGGGCGATCGCCATGCCCTCACCGCTATTTATCAGCGGCTCAGTCGAGTAAATTAAGCATCCTGCATGGTCTAATTTTTTCTCCGTAGTCTGCAAGAACCGGGTTGATCTGACAAAATTAGCCAAATTGAACGTTTTTTCGATTTATTGCTGAGGCTGTTGCTGTAAGGTAGGCGATCGCTGTGTCACAGGTAGATTAAAAAACGTTTCCCCTTCAAGCCAAAGCGGTATAATCAGCCCATCTTTTACAAAAATTTATTTCGTTGAGGCTGGTCAGCCTGCTATTCTCCCTCGCCATTCTCACTATGCTTAAAACAAAAGATACTTCGGTAGCTACCCTGGCGCTTCTGGTTGCCATTGCTCCTATTTCTAGCGCGCTGGCAGCCTCACCTTTTTTGTCTATGCCAGGTGGGTCAATGGCTCAGGATTCTAGGGCTGACAGTTCTGCCTCGCTGCGATCTTCGGTTCTCGTCAGGACAACTGTGACTGATAACACGACAGACGATTTTCAACTAGTCTCAGTCCTGGGAGAAAACCTGGTTGCACAAGAGACGGCGATCGCAAGTGCAAACAGTGCAGATGCCGCAAACAACGCAGACGCGGGCATTCCAGGTTGGCTGTGGTGGCTGCTGCCGCTGGCGCTGTTAGGCTTACTGTGGTGGCTCCTCAGAAAACGGGCTGAATCTAACAGAGTTGAGTCAAGCCAAGCTGCTTCAGTTCCACCCGTATCTGCTGCTCCACGAGCTTCTCGTGCCGTAACCAGTGGCGTAGCAGCCTCCACCCCCTCCACGGAATCTACACATTCTGCATCTAGGGCAGGTGCTACAACGCCGAGTCCAGCTACCAACGCTGCCCCCGTCAGATCTACCTTGGTGGGTGGTGCCGCTGCTGCCGCCCGCTCCTCGTTGTCAAGCGATCGCTCTAACGCAATTCCTGAATATCAGGCCCTTTACAATCGAGGCATGGTGCTGGCTGAATCGGGTCTTTACGAAGAGGCGATCACCAGCTTTGACCGAGCCATAGCAGTTAAACCTGATTTCTTTGCAGCCTGGTCTAGCAAAGGCGATGCGTTGCTCAGTGTCGATCGACCAGAGGAAGCGATCGCTAGCTTTGATCGAGCAATCGAACTCAGCGCAGCCTCAACCAATTCTGCTATTGGAACTGCCTTAGCTGCGACCTGGGCAGGCAAAGGCAATGCGCTGGCAAACTTGGGACGAGCAGAAGAGGCGATCGTCAGTTTTAGCCAAGCCCTCGAAATCGAACCGACCTACGCAGAAGCACAAGCTAGCCGCAACGCCCTGATCGCGAGCCTTAACACTGCTGCACTGTCCAGCCCAGCCCAGACTGATTCTTCCTTGGAAAGCGTACCTTCACTCGCAGAGGCAGACTCAAGCAATCTAGCTGAAATGCCTCCCCTCGTAGAAAGTCCCGCAGCCAGCACCACACCAGAAGACTCAATTGCGGATATTCCCGCTGAAGATATTCCCGCTGAAAATGCTCCTGCTGAAAATGCTCCTGCTGAGGATATTCCCGCTGAAGACATTTCCGAGATTAGAACTCAAATTGGTGGGGCAGTTTTAGCAGCAGGTACAGCCGCCTGGTCTGCCATGCCTAACGACAGAATTCAAGCGGACAAAATACAGTCCGATGTAGAAGCTGCCAAATTTGACGTGGGTCAAACGGATGAAGTTGAGTTCCTAGTAGCCGTCGATGAAGACCTGGACGATTTGCCCGAAGGTTACGGCGAAAGCCGGATCGTTTTGATGCCGCGTGACCCGCAGTGGGCTTATGCTTACTGGGACATTCCCATTGGACATAAAGAAGAGTTGCGTCAGCAAGGTGGCTCTTACCTGGCACTGCGGCTATATGACGTGACAGATCTTGACCTAAATCATCAAAACCCGCACAGCCTCCAACAATTTAGCTGTGAAGAAATGGCGCGAGATTGGTATCTGCCAATTCCAGTGAGCGATCGCGACTACATTGTTGAAATCGGCTACATTACAAACAACAGCGGTTGGCTCATGCTAGCCCGTTCTGCCCCAACCCGCATTCCTCCTGCTTATCCTTCCGACTGGTTTGAAGACCAATTTCTTACCATTTCCTGGGATGAAGAACTGCGCGATAAAACCTTCCTGACGCTTACTCCTCCTACCAAACAAGAAGAAGCCACAGGCAAATCTACTCCTTACAACACCCTCTTTGGACTGGCACAATCAGCAGAATCAATGCGAGTTGCAGGTTCCCTGTTTGGCTCTATGCAACAAGTGCCTCAGCAAGCAATCAGTTCCTACGTCTTCCCGTCAGGTGCAGCACTTTGGTCCATGCCAACTCCATCGGGCATTGGTATGTCGGGCATTGGCATGTCGGGTGCTGGCTTTCCTGCCTCGATTCCGCCAATCCGTCCGCGTAAGTTTTGGCTCGTCGCTGCTGCCGAACTGATTGTCTACGGAGCTACCGAACCTGATGCAACGGTTACGATTGACGGACAGCCAATTCAACTCAACCCAGACGGCACCTTCCGCTTTCAAATGTCCTTCCAGGACGGCATTATCAACTATCCCATCATTGCTGTTGCCGTTGACGGAGAGCAAAGTCGCTCAATTCACATGGAATTTAAACGGGAAACTCCAGAGCGAAACACTAATACTAAAAATGAGGCAACCGACGAGTGGTTAGAATAGAACCTCCAATTGAGAGATAGTCGGTGAACTGGCAAAATAGGGCAGACATTAGGAAGCTGAAGAGCAGCAGAAAGTTTTTTCTAGAAGCAGTAGAGCTTGCAGAAAACTATCGGTATGAACCCAACCTACGTAGCCTGAAAACTGGCATAGGTTATTGTGATCAAAGATATAAACATGATGGATTCTGGCTACATTGATCACATGATGTAGTCTGCCACTACCATCTTTAAAGCTCAACGAATTTGCTGGGTTGTCGTTAACGTGCAATCTCATTTGATCGCATGTCATGCCAGATACGTTTTCTAATAGAGCAATCACGCTTTGTATCGAGGTATCACCGGATAGGTTAGCTTCTTTTATATCCAAGATGTTGCATACAATCGAGCTAGATGTTTTACCACAGTTCCAATAGCTGACATGGGCTTCCCCTGCTCCTAATGCCATTGCTGCTTCCATCTGTCCAATTGAACGGGCAGCTTTCTCTGCAAAATTAGCATCGGTAGAAACATAAACATCTTCATGGCTTAGATGATAGGTTTCGTCGATCGCCAATCCTGCCCCCAAAGGATAGGCAATCACGTCAGAAGAATGGATAACATTGAGCCACCTTAAAGAGTCATCTCTATACGTTAAAGTGAATTCTTTTACTCTCTCTGGGCTGATACCGAGCATAGTATTAAAGAAAAGGATGGGAGATCCCATCGTTGTAATGCTCTTTAGTTGAAGTTTTCTACCTGTGCGATCGCCTTCCAAACCATTAATAACCGACCGAATGTAAAAAGCTGGATCTTTGGGGTGAAATTTCTCAGAAAAGAGAATATCCCACAAGATTACTGTTCCTAAAGAATGCGAGACAATATGCAATTCGGTTTCTTCAGGGTGGTCTTTGATGAATGCCAATAGCTGTTGGGCGATCGCCTTTCTAATTTCTACACCACGCTTTGGGTTTAAGTAGGTAAACATATCACCTACAAATTCGGAAAGAAACCCTTCTCTAAATGTCTGATAGCGAAATATCTCTTGAACGTCAGACTGAGGATGTTTTTTCTTATAGTTCTGCAAATCCTGATGAATCAGGTTCCACATCCTACTAACGTCGTTTAAGGCATTTCCCCAAAAGCAAGAATAAAAGTGAGGTAGAGCCTTGCCCAATTGAGCACAACTTTCTTGGATTGACCGCTTTAGTGGATCTGCATATTTAACATCTCGTGTCGCAACGCCATGAATAAAAAATACAAGCATTCCACTATCTCCTCAATCTAGAGGTTAGCTTTCCCCTCAAAACTTATTGACAACCAGATATACCTGGGCGATCGCCCCCACGTTAAAAAATATCCTTGCCAGAGTTGCGACAGAGTTTAGAATCTTCAATTCTCTTGTCCGGAGTGAGAGTGAATTGCTTGAAGAATGCTTCATGGCTTCGAGCCAAAGTCATTTGCCAAATCGTAAATCAGTTTGACGTATTACTTTTTCATCCGTTGTTGCATTAGCTCAACAAGTGATGAAATTTACTGTATGGGGGGCATCCTAATAAAAAATCACCCACTTCTTTTTATCCTAGAAAACAGCTATGTCAACTCACCTGGTTTTAGTAGAACCCAGATTGGCTCAAGCTTCGGCGGCTACGCAGGCTGGAGGATTTCGTGCCGATCAAGTGTGGATGTCCGCATCCGGCACACTCTTTTTGATACTAGCGGGTCTAGCTATATTTACTAAGGTCAAAATTCATCGCCTCTCCAAGCAAAAACGATTTGAGGAATACAAGAACCAGGAGTTACATAAGAAACTCAAGCTTGCGCTTCAAACAATTAGCAAAATGGAGAAAAACCCCGATCTCATCCATTCACGAGAATTTAACCTGGATTACTTGCGAATGCGAATGGAGGAGGAGAAATTTCACTTTGCTATTTTGAATCAAATCAAAATTAAGGTAAAAGAGAAAATCAGTATTGCGCTTCGTCCAACTCAAGCCAGTCAGGGACTTTTGGGAATTGCCAGCACAGGACGGCAGATCGATGAAATTTTTGATATTGAGTATGACCTTACCGACTCACCTAGAGGCGGCAAGCGGGTTCTGTTTCGGGTACAGGTAAAACTGATGAAGTTGCCGACTCAGCCGACATCAGTCACGATCAATCAAATTATTGAGTGTATGCAGACTTACATGAGTCCAAATGCCGATCGCGATACCTGGCAACCGACGATTCAAGGACGCATTGCTTATATGCATTGGGATCAAAAAGCAAAGCCTACTCCTCTACTGGTACTTGAGCAGTCTAATGAAGGAGTGAATGTAACTTTTCGTACTACCCCAATGGCACATAGCTAAACCCTGGTTGAAAGACTGCGAGAGCCAACTGACGCTTTTTCCTTCTCCAGGTTTCTTATTCCTATAAACTTTACGTGAAGCTACTGAGTGGAGCTTGCGATCGCCCCAGCATATCGGTCAATCTGTAGTGAAATTGACCGGGTGGAGGGAAAAAGTTGTGAGGGATCTGGGTGGAAATACACAACAGCAAGCAAGAAACGTCAAGCTAACCCCTAGCAGAGTTCGCTTGTCAGACCTTGTCGGCAGATCAGACCCGAATGACTTCTACCGGGTCAAGCTGTCTGGTAAAAGTAGCCTTGACCTAAAGCTGTCTGGCTTAACGGCTAATGCCAACCTAGAGCTACGCAATTCAGCAGGCAGAATTCTCAAAGCATCCCGGTTGAGAGGTACCAACAACGAGGCTGTCAGCTTTAATGTGGCAGCAGGAACTTATTTGGTTCGGGTTTACCAGCAAAGTGGCAACACCCGATACGCGCTAGACATGTCCGCAAATCTCGATGCGGCTGGAGACACGCCTGCTCGGGCTCGCAACATTACCCTGGGCAGGGCTGCCACCCGCTATCGTGACTATGTGAATGGTGCTGACAATGACTTCTACAGCTTTAGGCTGAATCAGCGCAAGGAAGTGAGTTTGACGCTAACAGGTCTGACGGGTAATGCAACTCTGCAACTACGCGATCGCACTGGTACAACGCTCAAAACGTCAAGACAACGAGGTACCACCGCAGAATCCATCCGCGAAATTCTTAACCCAGGAACGTATCAAATTCGTGTTTTCGCGGACACAAAGGTTGTCAATTCTCAATACACTCTTAGAACGTCAGCAATCCCAAGACCTTCCTCAACCCGGCTATCTCAACAGTGGCTCAAGCAATTAGGCGCTGCAAACGTCAACTCGAATGACTATTCTTACGATGTAGCGGCGAATGGCAATAGCGTTTACCAGGTCGGCAGTACAGAAGGCTCACTGCAAGCGGGTAGCAGCAATGCAGGCAAACAAGATGGCTATATTAGCCAATATGACAGCAACGGGATTTTACAGTGGACTCGACAAATTGGTACAGACGAGTCAGACGTTTTATCAGGAGTGGCGATCGGTCGGACTGGCAGTGCTTATGTAGCGGGTGCCGTTGATCTTGAAGCGCCATCATTATCTAGACTATTCCTCGGTTCAGGTAAAGCTTATATTGCCAGGTACAACACCGACGGTAGCCAAGCCTGGCAACGCGAGTTCGCGCGAGGAAATATTGCTGCTGCCTCTGGAATTGCGCTAGATAGTGCTGATAATTCCTACTTAGCAGGTGGTTTTGTCAACATTGGCGGTTTCTCTGCAAACCTCGGGGCTTTTGTCGCCAAATACGACGCGAACGGCACCTTACAGCCCTGGGCACCTTCAGCCGACATTAACACCATTACCAACAGCGGCGTAATTTCGGGTATCACGGTTGATCAAACGGGCAACATCTACGTCACTGGAATTACCAATGCTTCTATTGACACGTCCAATCTAGATCCCAACAATCTGAATTTTAATAACCTGGATACGGCTCTTACTGGAGAAGATGCTTTTGTTGCTAAATACGACAGCACAGGGAGAAGGCTCTGGTTTAACACCTTAAGAACTAACAGCGACGATTATTCACGGGGAATCGCGATCGATCGCACAGGCAACGTCTATATTACGGGCGAAACGGCTGGCGTCCTTCCATCCGGCAGTTTGCCTACCAACACCAGTGCGGGTGGTGCAGATGCCTTTGTCGCAAAATACAACAGTAACGGCGCATTCCAATGGACAAAGCAGTTTGGCACCACTGGGAATGACCAATCTCAGGGAGTCGCAGTCGATAGCCTGGGCGACGTTTATCTAGCAGGTGAGACATTTAGAACATCCGGTGGGTCAGATTCTCAGGCACTTGTGGCAAAGTATGACAGCACTGGACGATTGCTCTTGCAGCAGCAGATTGGCACCGCCCAAGATGATGAAGCGTTTGGCATCACAGTTGATTCATCTGATAATGTCTACATTTCTGGACAAACTTTTGGAGATTTAGCGGGGGCAGACAGCAACAAAGGCAAATATGATGCCTGGATAGCAAAGTATCAGCCTTAAAGTGCCAAGGGTTAGTGCTCTGTGGAATCTCTGTGGAATCTCTCTAGAATGTGATGTTTGCTCGGCTTAAACGAGTTAGTTTAGGCGTGTTTAAGCAAAATTTTAGGGGCAGCAACCCATAGGAACATCATGAGATTTGTGACTGATCCGCCCATCTCCACGAAGATTCGCAAGATGAAGCAGCGGGTCAGGTGGCGATCGCCCCAAATCATGCAGCGAGGCATTGACCAGACGCGAATGGTCTTCTCAGAAGACTGGGAAAATGAGCCAGACTTTTCCTTTCTCGTCATTGGCGACAGTGGCTCCAGTGCCCATCGAAAGCACAATCCCCAGCGTCAGATTGCTGAACAAATGACAGCCCATCTAGCGGATTGTCGTTTCACAATTCACACGGGGGATGTCGTTTACCTGGTGGGTTCTAGAGAGTACTACCACGACAACTTTATTAAGCCTTACCGCAAATTTTTGGTAGGCGGTGAAAAGCCTCGCCAGATTGAATACAACAAAATGGTATTTCAATCACCCATGCTGCCCGTTCCGGGAAATCACGACTACTACGATTTGCCATTAATGTATGGGCTAATGACAGGAGTTACCCAATCTTTTCGCCGTCAGCTCCAGCTCAAAACCGATTTTGATATGGGCTGGTTTGGCTCGGATCAAGGTGACACCTATGCCGCTGCATTTTTAGACTACCTCAAGGCACTTAATCCAAAGGCAATGGAGGCACACCTCGATCGCCATTACACTGCAAAAACCGAGACAGGTCTTTGTCTGCTCTACCAACCGGGTCAATTTACCCGGTTGCCCAATCGCTATTACACTTTTCGCTGCGGTGGGATCGACTTCTTTGCGTTGGACTCTAACACCTTCAATGATCCGCCCCCATTGCCTGACACTCGTGAAGGAAGAGCCTATCGGTTGCTGCTAGAAAACCGACGTACAGAACTGGAGCAACAGAAGCAAGATATTCTCAAAACTTGTGAAACGCTAGACCCCAATGTGCCTGAGCAAGCAGAACGGCTCGACGACTTACGCACCAAACTAGAGCAAATCGACGAAGTCAAGCTAGACATTGAGAAGCAGTTGACCGCAGATAAGCTATCGGTCACAGATTATGAGCAGCTTGAGTGGTTGCGCGAACGGCTAATTACATCGTGGCAAGATTCATCGGTTCGGGGAAGAGTGGTTTATTTTCATCACCCGCCCTATGTGACAGAGGCGACCAAGTGGCAGCAGGCGCAAACGCTGGCTATTCGCAATAACTTACGCTGGGTGCTTGATGCAGTTGCGGCTGAGGTGGGAGATTTTACACAAGGTCGTCCACTGATTGATCTGGTGCTAAACGGTCATGCCCATTGTCTGGAATATCTTCGCACTGGAGAAACTGGACATGCCGACTCTCACATGGACTGGATTGTTTGCGGCGGCAGCGGCTACAGTTTGCGGCGGCAGCGGGAAGAAGGGGCTGGGTTGTCGGAGAGCGATCTAGAAGGTAAGAGCCGTTCTGTGGCGCGATCGCACCTATTCATTGGTCGCACAGGGCGCGGCTCAAAGAAGAGGCGACCTTACTCATTTCTGCGAATTGACGTGAGTGGCGATCCCCCTAAGTTTACGGTGCGTCCGTTTATCTGCGAATACTCTGAACAGGAGTGGCAAAACAGTGAGGTTGAGCCGTTTGTGATTGGGGGAGGTAGGAGCTAGGGAATGACTGTGCATAGGTAGGACTTTCTTCCCATGAGTTCACACAACTGGGTGAGGGAGGTTGTAGGCTGAAGTGCAATTGTTAGAGCTAGTACGGGCGATCGTCAGTCGGCGATTCAAGATTTGAGAGGTATCTATGGTTTACTTCCGGCTTTTACCCGCGCTAGTTGCAGCTAGCTTCGCTTTATCCTGGGGGACAGTCTCAGCCCAACCGATTCCCGAAAGCGAAGTCTCTTTGCTTCAGGAAATGGTTAGATTTTTAACTGGGTCTAACCAAGACACTCAAATTCTTCCGGGTCAACTTCCCAATTCATTGCCAGAAGATCTTCCTTTACCAAGAGGAGCAGAAACTGTTGGCTCTATTCTAAGAAATAGCGATAGCTCTGCACGAATCCTACTCAAAGTAGCTCAATCGCTAGAAGAGGTTTTTTCTTCTTATCAACAGCAATTGCTTGATGCAAATTGGCAGTATCTAGATTCTAACTCTACAAATCAAGGTTTTCTTGCTGTAGAACCTAGTGAAGATACTGGCAATCAGATGTTCAAGTATGCCAGCTATTGTTCTCCCTCTGAGTCTTCTTTGTTGCTTATTTCACTTACTTCAACTCAGCCTCAAGGTAATTCTCAGACGCTAGTAGAAGTAGAACTCTTAGAAAGCTTCAATTCTGGACTTCAAGATTCACCTGTTTCTATATGTTCTCAAAGCGGCATAGATTCACCGTTGCCAAATCTGCCGCCGCCTGCTGATGCTTTTATTGGCTCTGGTAGTAATGATGGTTTTCGCTCGGACGTTGAAATTGAAAGTGATTTAGATGCTAAAGCACTAATTGATCATTACAATCGCCAGTTTCAACAAACTAATTGGACGCAGATTGATAGCGGTGAAGGAGAGCTTTTGCAATGGAGCCTTTGGAATTTTGAAGATGAGCAAGGACGGAATTGGCAAGGTTTACTGACGATCACCGAAGTTCAAAATGTACCTGGTCAATATTCAGCCTATGTTCAAGTAATTGAGCAATTGCCCAACAATTAAAAAGCTTTCTTTGTGCAAATGGTAATGATATTGACTTAATAACCTTCGATCTCAGGCTTCGATCATTGCCATTTGTTCTCAAGCTCTTTGCAAATCTGCGGCATAGAGGGAAATGGAATGCTGGCGACTCCAGGTTGAGAGGTCTGAGAAGGCGCGATCGCGATATACACCATACCGTTCGCGCTTGTTGCGAATTCGCTGGGGCAGTTCTGGTAAGATGCCGAAGTTGGGCGGCATTGGCTGGAAGTGTTTGGGTGAGGCAGAACTGATGAAGTCAAACAGCGCACCCATCATGGTTGTTTCGGGTAATACCAACGGATCTTGACCAAGGGCAATGCGGGCTGCGTTGGTTCCAGCTAGCCAACCGCCTGCTGTGGCTGCGGTGTAGCCTTCAGTTCCAACTAGTTGTCCAGCGGCAAGCAACGTTGAGCGAGTTTTGAATTGAAGCGATGGGTGCAGCAGTTCCGGTGCATTGATGAAAGTATTGCGGTGCATCACGCCCATGCGGACAAACTCGGCTTCCTCAAGTCCAGGAATTAGCCGAAACACTCGCTTTTGTTCTCCCCAGCGCAAGTTGGTCTGGAAGCCAACCATATTCCAAAGCTGTCCGGCTTTGTCTTCCTGACGCAACTGAACGACAGCATAGGGGCGATCGCCCTTCCGCTCAGGATCACGAAAATCGCCTTTGCGCGCATCAAATAAACCCACAGGCTTAAGCGGACCGTAGCGCATGGTGTCTTCACCTCGCCGCGCCATTTCCTCGATAGGCAAACAAGCCTCAAAAAACTTTGCCGTCTCGCGTTCAAAATCTTTCAATTCTGCCTGTTCTGCCGCGCAGAGTTCTTGCCAGAAGTGAAGATACTGCTCCCGATTCATGGGGCAATTCAAGTAAGCTGCTTCGCCCCGGTCATAGCGGGAGGCGAGGAAGGCAACCTCCATGTTGATCGATTCGCCTACAACAATAGGACTGGCTGCATCAAAGAAGCTCATGTATTCCAGACCAGTAAAACGATGCAGGTCATCCGTCAGAGCCGGACTGGTGAGCGGCCCGGTCGTGAGTACGACGATCCCATCGGTGGGAATCTGGCTCACTTCCGATCGCCGCAGTTCAATCAGCGGATGTTGAGCCAGCACTTCGGTCAGATTACTGCTAAACACAGCCCGATCGACTGCTAACGCGCCACCCGCAGGCACAGCGTGTTCGTCTGCTTTGCCAATTACGATAGAGCCAAGGCGACGCAACTCTTCGTGCAAAAGACCAGAGGCGCGATCGCTTGCCTGTGCCCCAAACGAATTGCTGCACACCAGTTCTGCTAAATGCTCGCTGTGGTGAGCTGGACTGAGCCGCAGCGGTCGCATTTCATGCAAAACCACTGGTACTCCTGCCTGAGCAATTTGCCAGGCTGCTTCAGTTCCAGCCAGCCCGCCGCCAATTACCTGAATCGGTTTCATTTCTGTCATCGTTCCATCATCCCATCCACTTCCCATCTCCTCCAACCCTAACCCCCAACTCCTACCTCGAATACGTATGCAGCAACTCTATAAATCTCTGCGAGTTGAAGCTGCGGGGATCGCGGCGAGTGCCTGAGCGATCGACGGCTCGATGGGTAGTAATTCTATTATCGGGAACGTGGGTTTGGGCGACCACCCAGGCAAGCGACTGATACTGCGCTTCGGTGTAGCCGCTGTGTCTGCTGCTGTTGCCGCGTCCGTCGTTAGGCGATTCTAGTGAGGTGTGATAGGCGAAGTTGTTGACCGAAGAGGCAAAGGCAGGGTTAGTTCTCACCGTCTCTGGGCCATTAGGACCTTCAAATACGGAACTGCCTGCCCCAAAAGCTCTCAACTCCGGTGGCACGATGTAAACGACGGTGCCGTCTCGCTTGATGAGGGAGTGATAGCTAACCTGGTCTTCGTCTCTGGGATGCGGTGTCTGAAAGGTGTTGATAGCGCTGGAGGCAGACCCAACGGTTTCGTGAATGACGACGATCAGGTCATTGGAGACGAGCCTGCCGTCTGAATCTTGAGCAAACCGTTCGCCATAGTTAGTGGGATGCGCTGGAGCGCTCTCCTGACGAGGAACATAGCCCGATGGCGAAGCCGTTGTTCCCGGCAAAATTGGCTCTGGAAAGGGTGGCTCTGGCAGCGGCATCCCTCGCAACATCACGGGCGAATTACCCGATTCGGCTGAGGTGCTGCTGTTCTGGCTTGCCTGACTGATCAGGGTTGGAGAATCAATCGAATTCCACGGAACAATTCTGGCGATCGCCCCTCCGCTTAACCCTAAAATCACGACCAGCGTAACCAATCCTAAAAGGAGCGATCGCCCCACAGCAGTTTGAGTGAGTTTCACAGCAATCTCAAAGCAGATAATGAATTTATGCAGAACTCAGCCTTTTGAGGAATACCCTTCTGCCAAAGAATCAACTACATCATATAGTCAAGCTGGCGTTGCTGATTTCAGGAACGAATGAGTCTGTAACAGACCAATCACCAGACACCAACTTATCTCCAGATGCAGCAAAGCTGCCAAGTTTAACGGGGTTAAACAGGATGGAAACTAAGATTATTCTGCAAGAGAAAGACATTAAGCGGGCGATCGAAGAGTACATCATCTCCCAAGGACAGGGAAAAGTGTTGGCAATCCGGCTAGAACAGGGCGATCGCAATGTTGCCTCCGATCCCAGAGAGTTTTCTAGCGTTTACGCAGAAATTGACCTGGAAGTAGAAGCAGAGTCAGCGGACAGTTCAATTTCATAGAGAAATTCTATGAAATTGAACTGTCCGCTGTTTTTTTTCCTGAGCCCGATTCACAATTTAGCTAGTTCATCGCTGGAATTGCGATCGCTCCAACTCACAGACTATGCGTGGCTTTACTGCACCAATTCCAAAGCACGCCGGGTTAGGGCAGCAGCAGTGATGCCGTTGAATTCCATCAGTTGGGTGGCGGTGGCCGTAGTTTCGCCGCGCTTCCAGGCGAAGGTGTCTCGCTTGGCAGTACTGCGAAGCATGATTGGCTCTAACATGCCGCTGGCTCCACCTGTGATGCCGATTAGTGCGTCGCCACTAAACAGGGACTCAAATGTAGCATCGTCCAGGAAGTCGCCGTCTGGCTCGGAGCAAATATCCCAGGCAACGTCGCTGGGACGGTAGAGACGACGGGGACTAATGATTGAAACGACGCGAACACCGATGCCCTGGCTTTGAAGTTGGTCAGCAGCTTCAAGAGCGGGGATCAGAGTCATGTCGCCAATTATGGCAAGCACAACAGTTTTGCTGCCGCTGGTTTCCTGGAGGGCGATCGCTCCTTCTCTCAACGCCTGCTGAGTCTGCTCAAAGGTTGTGCGAATCGGCAGCGGAGACTTGCTGGCAGTAATCACAATTCCCTTGTTTTGGGTGGACAGTGCCCAATCGTAGCAAACTTGGATGCTGTTGGCATCCGGAGGAAACAGCGGAAAAACGTTGCCGTTTCGCATCATTCCGGCAAAATAAGCTTCGATTTCGGGGCGCTGATGGGTCCAGCCGTTGCGTCCTTGTTCCAGTGCGCCAGCGGTGAATAGGGTGACGGTAGAAGGCGTGGGGCGACGCAATTCTGCCATTGCCTGAGTGACGGTCTGCCAGATCGGTAAGCCATTGATCGCAAAAGATTCATAGGAACACCACAGCGATCGCCCACCCATTAGCGCCAGTCCTGCTGCCAAACCTGCACAGGCATCTTCGCTCAGCGGTTCATACACCTGCCCGTTGGGACTCTGGTTGTAGAGCGGGTCAGTTGTAGGGTGAATTACCTTTAGCGCCTGGTTAATATTGCCGATGCCAGAAGCTTCATTGCCGTCTGCGTTGGTGACGACAAATTGGCGATCGCGTTCTCCCACCGTTCCTACCAAGCGACCCATTGCGGTAGTAGAAACTTGCTTGTCGCCACCAACCGGGAATTCTTCTAGCGGCAGTTCGCCCAGATCAGGGATCGGTAACACGGATTCCGTAACGGACGTTTTCGCAGCGGGGCCACCACCTGCCCTTTCAGCGTTAGTGCGTACCAGTTCCCAGGCGGCGGGAGTTAGGGCGCGGGCTTTGAGCGCGGCGATTACCTCCGCATTTTCTAAGGTGTGATGGGCATAGAGGTTGTGAGACTTGGAGCCACGAGCATGAACGCCCGCACCCTTAAGCTGCTTGATGATGAATACGGTTAGTTTGCCGCCCAGTGCTGCACAAGCCGCTTTGTCCGCAGCTTGCAGTACGGCTTGGGTAAATGCCAAGCGGCGCTCAAAGGAGAATGCGGTGCTGTCTACATAGTCTCCGGGCTGATTCTGGTCGTCAAAGTCTTTTGCGTCAACTAGCACGATTTCCTCGAAGCCGTTGCCGTGCCAGTAGGCTGTCATGCGTTCGTTGGACTGAGTAGACACCATGCTGTGGTGTTCCTGAGAATAGCCATTCCACACGAGGACGGGCAAAAAGTTGGTTACGTCAGGGTAGGCGGTGTGGAAATGCGCCATCGAACTCATGACGTAGGGTTCGCCCAAACCACCATCGCCTACAGTGAAGGGGAAAAGCTTGTCACGGTGCAGCAAGGCGGCCGACATGGCAAAGTGTTGTCCCTGTCCTAGTGGCCCAGCAGGCGCAAGAATGCCAGGAATGAAGCCAGACAAGTGCCCTAGCAAACCGTGCTGTTCTCGGAAGCGATCGCGCAATTGCTGGACGGTGCTGATCCCCATGTCTTCAAGGGAGCGATCGATAAACATGGCGCTGTAGAAACCGGGGGCGTGATGTCCGACTTCTGTAAGGATGTTTTTGTAGCCAAGCATGACCAATGCGGCATAGGCTTCAACCTGACTGGCAAATCCACCAGGATGTCCAGAGGCTTTGCTAGCCGTCACTTGCAAAATCATGTAGCGCAGTGCATCGGCAGCCAGCAGCGTTTGATAGACAGCAGCGGGATCAGTGGGATCAGCGATCGCACTTTGGTTAGCGGCGATCGCTGGCGTTTTGCCATACGTCTCAAACTGGGGCAAACTGTCAGCAAAATACTGAATTCCTTCGCAAAAAGCAGGAGTGGTTGAGGAGAGTGGAGTGACTGCGGTCATGCTTCAGATACCTACTGCGACTACAGAATTGACGAGCGATCGCACTCGTCAATTCATACTCATAGTACACAGCCCTCTAGACAAAGAAAATTAGAAAAGCGTTGAATGTCCTAATAGCCCCAATAGCGGTTCTTGATGAAACACTCCTAAAACTACATTAGGTTTCCTCTTCGTCGGGCTTTTCGGGTTTGAGCAAGGGGAAAGCGATCGCATCGCGAATGCTGGCACAATCACACAGCAGCATTACCAGGCGATCGATACCAATACCCACGCCCCCTGTAGGTGGCATTCCATATTCCAGAGCGGTGAGAAAATCCTCATCTACGCCAGGAGCTTCCAGATCCCCGGCAGCTTTACGGGCAGCTTGGGCTTCAAACCGTTCTCGCTGGTCAATTGGATCCGTCAACTCAGAGAAGCCATTTGCCGTTTCACGTCCGACTACAAACAGTTCAAACCTTTCCACCAAACCAGGTTTGTCCCGATGGGGTTTTGCCAAAGGCGAAATTTCGACCGGATATTCCAGCACAAAGGTGGGTTGAGTCAGTTGCCCTTCCACCTTTTGCTCAAACGCTTCGTTCAAAACATGTCCAACGCTGGCACATTTGTCTGAATCAACCAAACCTGCTGCTTTAGCCGCTGCTTTTGCTTCGTCAAGCGTTTTGAATTGGTTGAAATCAAGTCCCGTTTGCTCTTGCACAAGGTCATGCATTGTAGCTCTGCGCCAAGGTGGGGTTAGATCGATCGCCTGCCCTTGATAAGTAATTTGCAGCGTTCCCAGAACATCTTGAGCGGCAGTCGTAATCAGCCCTTCAACCAGTGCCATGATGTCGCGGTAGTCAGCGTAAGCCTGATATACTTCCAGCGTCGTAAACTCAGGGTTGTGGCGGGTCGAAACGCCCTCATTGCGAAAAATTCGTCCCAGTTCAAACACGCGCTCAAATCCGCCCACGATCAGCCGCTTCAGATGAAGTTCTGTTGCGATTCGCAGATACAGATCCATCTCCAGCGTGTTGTGATACGTGATGAAGGGACGAGCTTCTGCCCCCCCTGCTTCTGCTTGGAGAACAGGAGTTTCAATTTCAATGAAGTCGTGTTGGTCTAAATAGCGCCGAATCGCGGCTGTAATCAAGGCGCGACGACGAAAAGTTGTCCGTACTTCTGGGTTAACGATCAGGTCAACGTAGCGTTGGCGATAGCGCTTAGCCACGTCGGTGAGTCCATGCCACTTGTCGGGCAAGGGCAACAGGGATTTGGTCAGAATGGCGTACTGCTTGACGTAAACAGACAGTTCTCCCTTCTCGGTGCGCTTGATCGTGCCGCGAACGCCAAGAATATCGCCTACATCCGTAAGCTGCTTGACATGATTGAATGCATCGGGGTCACGCTCCGCCATGCTTTCTTGGATTCTGGTTTTATCCAGATAAAGCTGAATCGCGCCTGTCTCATCTTGCAGGGTAAAGAAGGCAAGTTTACCAAAGACGCGCCGCGCCAGAATGCGTCCGGCGATCGCCACTTCTACATCGACCTCTTCACCACTGGCTAGGTCAGCGTATTTTTCCTGAAGGTCAGCCGCATGGTGAGTTGATTCCCATTGATAAGCGTAGGGATCAAAGCCTAATTGCCGCAGTTGGGCAACTTTTTCGAGTCGGGCAGCGCGAATTTCGTCGGAAGACATTTGAAATTGGGGATTAGGAGTTGGGAATTGGGGTGGAGAGGGGCTAGCCCCTTAATCTTGCTGATGGGCAAACTGATAGGCACCAATCGCTGAAAGGGCGATCGCAATCAGCAGCAGCACCGGAATACTGTACCAGGGAAACTGCGAAATGGGCAGATAAGCCGCCGCTCGTAGTCCAATGCTGGTGTAAGTCAGCGGCAGACAGTAGACAACTGCTTTGAGTATCAGTGGCAGGGTGGTCGGATCAAAAAATGTAGCACCCAAAAAGGACATTGGCACAATCAAGAAATTATTGAGTAAACCAACGCCTTCTAACGACTTGACGTTTAGCCCAACAATGACACCGAGTCCTGCAAACACAGAGCAGTTTAGGACTAGCAGCAGCAAAAACAGCGGATTGAGAAAACTGAACTGCCCCGTAAACAGGATAGCAATCAGAATTACAGAGGCAGAAGTCATTAAGCCGCGTACTACGCCTGCAAGCATTTTTCCCAAGAAAAGCGCTAGCGGATGAACAGGCAGCAGCAGAATTTCTTCAAACGTTTTGGTGTAGAGACGTTCGCCGCAGATGGAGAAGGTTGTGCCACCAAAACTAATGGTCATGGACGACAGTGCTACCATTCCCGGCAAAATAAACTGGAGATAGTTGTCACCGACCGGCGGTTCCATAGCTGAATCTAAAGCACTGCCTAACCCCAGCCCAAACGCCAAGATATAGATCAAAGGAGAAATTAACCCCGAAGCCGCAACCTGAAGGATGCGAACTCGCAAGTCGAGCCAGTCTCCCCAAAAAACGGTAAGGCTATCTGTGAAAATGCTGCGAAGTAAAGAAACTTTGTAGGTTTTACCCAACTGGAGCGGGGGTTGAGAAGCCACTATTATTGCGACCCAATGATAACGATAAGTAAGTTTTTCCCTATTTTTACATCTCTTGCCTGACCAACCGACATTTTTTTGGAATTGGGGATTAGTTAGTAGGAGTATTGGCAGAACGAGTGGACCAGGGCTTAAGCTAGACTAGTAGAGATAGAAATTTGTGTAACTTTAGTTTTTAAGTAAACAAACTCGATATATAATCCCCTGATTTAATGGTCGGTTGCTAAGTCTGCAATTGCGTTACGAACTACTCCCTACACGTTGTGAACCCAAGTTGCTATGAGACGTAAGACAAAATCACCCCCCAGACCACCAGCACGCCAACCGCAGGATCGATATCAGGAATCTTCAGGGAGATCGCCCATCATGGCAGCTTTGAACGCTACAACGATGGCAATTCTGGCAGGGATCTTTATCCTGGGAGTTGGGATCGGTGTCGCGATTAGCTCGACCGCAAACTTCACCCCAGAAAACGTTGCCTCTCGCGAATTTATTGATAGAAGTGCGCCCAACGCTGAGATCTGCGTTCAATATGGCGCGAGTGCGGTGACGATGGATATGCGGGCGTTTGTGACGCTTAGCCCGTTTAACGTCTATATCTCTCAGCCGTCGATGCAGCCAGGTTGTGTGCTTCGGAATAACAACTGGGCAGTTTTAGAGCGAAACAATCTGATTTCACCTCAGCAGGTACGCGAGTGTAAGAACCGGATGAACACCTTCGGTTTCACGGGCAGCATTGAGGGGAATGGCAGAGAACCCAAGATTGACTGCATCTACCAAAATGACAGCGCCAAGAACCTGTTCCTTGACCAACCCGGAGGTGGAAGCGCTCCACCAGAATCCCAACGGTTCTAGCTATGCAGTTCTAGCGATAGTGCCAGTCACCTAGTTAGCAAAAAGAGAGGTAGGACTTCGTCCTACCTCTCTTTTTTAAGCTGTGCTGTGCGTCAGGTCTATGGTCGAGGCAGATCTTCGGTCAGACGCACTTCTACGATCTGGTTGGGCTGAATGATGGCTGGCTGAGGAGCAGTTAAATAGGTCGCAGTCGCACCCGCCGCAAGTCCACCCAGTAGCCCGATTCCAGTGAAGCCACCTAACACGGTTAGCGCTAAGGCACCCAAGGCAGAGTTTTGCAGCAAACTATCTTCAGAAACTTCGCGATCGCCCGCTAAAGTTGCTGATTCTGCCTCTAGCAAAACGTTCTGCCCCTGTAAGGCAATTGCCTGAGCAATAAATTGGCTGCCCTGACTGCCCGTTTCAAACCGTCCGATTACCTGAGTCCCCGCTTCTGCAATCAGGTTGCCGTTGCGATCGAGAACAGGCTGGTCGAGCAACAGCACCTCTTGGCGTGGCACACCTGACTCCAAAGGTAAGCTGGTTTCTCCCGGATAGCGCAAACTCAGTGTCGTCCCTGAAGGCAGCAAGATGTTAGGCGAAGTGGGAGCAACTGCCACGTTTTGGTCAGGTAAATTATTCTCTGGTAGCTCATTTTCTGACAAATCGTCCTGGGGTGCAGTTGCGGTTGAAGCTGAAGAAGGTGGCGGACTGTCAGGTTGCCTAGATATGGGTCGCCCAAATTCAATTTCATCTTCTGACGGGGCAGGGGATGCTGACGCAGCCGCAGTTGGGCTGGGAATTGTGGATACGGGTGGAACACTAACTTGACTCGTTGGATTGGGCGAGAAGGTCGCTGGGGGGAGGGCGGCTGGTGGCGGCGATTGAGACGGAGCGACAGGCGTATTTCCGGGAGGTTCCACGACGGTTGGATTGCTTGGCGCTTGGCTGAGGGGCGGCACCGCAACTGTAACCGACGGGCTAGTCGAAAAAGTTGCTGGAGGTAATGCTCTAGGAATTTGTGGGGCTGGTGCGATCGCCTCTGGTGCTTGCCCGTCCGACTCTAGAGCGATCGGCTCTGATTCTTCCTGCATTTCGGGCTCTGGGGCGATCGCCTCCGGCTCCGTCTGCGCTCCTGGCTCAAGCGTCATAATCTCTTCCCGTGCTTCGGGTTCCTCTTGCACTGGCACTGCAAAATTTTGCTCAGCTTCAGCGCTCTGGGCTGGTGAGGGTTGAGCTTCAGGTTGATCAATTTCAATTTGAGGTGAGCTTGCTGCTGACGGAAGTTCTGGTGTCGGTGAGACTGCTTCGTTGATAGGTTCTTCAGCTTCTAGCGCGATCGCCTCATCTTCCTCAGAACTAACTTCACCCTCCTGAGCGTCTTGAGAAGTAGGTTCAGTTGCCACGTCATCAGAATTTGCTAAGTTTTCTGGCAGCTCAGCGGGCAAATCCTGTTCACTCTCCTCAGGCTCGACCCGTTCGGCAACAGATTCGCCATCGGGTTCTGTTTCACTGGTGGGAGGCACCAATTCCAGGTTTTCGGGTACTTCTGAAGCAGGCTCGACTGGAATTTCCAGTGCCCCCGGTTCCAAAGGCGGTAACTCTGCTGATGGTAACTCTGCTGATGGTAACTCTGCTGATGGTAACTCTGGAACTACATCCGCCGTTGTCTCAGATTCGGGAGTTACCGCTGAATCAGTTTCTGGAATCACCTCTGGGACATCAGAATTGGCATCGAAAATATTAGGTGACGTGTCAGGAACGACAGGAGCAGGATTAAGCTGAGGCAAGTCGTTCCCTAATTCTGCTGCTGTCGTCTCAGGTTGAGGTGCTGGAGAAGGGGCGATCGCCGTCGTTTCTGGTGCAGGTGTCTCAGGAATGACTTCTGTTGTCCCAACGTCGGATGCTTCCACCTCCGGTTGTGGCGGCTGAACGGGAGCAGGTTGGACAGGGGCAGTTGCAACATCTGGTGCAGCGGATCCATCGGTCAATAAAGGACGTAGTACCCAGCGATCGCCTTCTTGACGCAGTTCCACCTGTCCTGGAGCAAACTCGACATCTGCAACCAGTTCAATCACAATTCGCGTTAGCCCAGGTTGAAACTGACCCACTCGAATTTGACGCACTGCCCCGTTAAACACTTGCTGCTCGGGTACAGCCCCAATCTGGGTATTGGGCAAATCTAGGACAATCCGGGGGGGCTCTGCCAATAAAAAGTAGCGGGGAGTGGTGCCTTCTGGGACTGTGACTCGAAGCTCACGGGTGTTAGGGTCAAACTGCCAGTTGGTTAATGTGGCTGCTTCTGCGGGAGCAATGGCAGAGAAAGGAGCGATCGCCCCAATTCCTATCAGGCTCAACCTCAACAATGGATTGCTAATGGCAGTTAATGTTGCCAAACCTAAGCTAAATCCAACTCGCACAAATTTTGCTTTTCGCATTGTTCCGCGCATCAACCAGAGTAACTTGATGGACCTTCTACTGCCACATTCTGACAGGTTAGACAGATAGACTTGCTGCTACACACAGCGGTCTGTCACGTGCAATATCTTACAAATAGAGCCAGGAGTCGTCGTTAGGCATGGTGTTAAGTTTAATCAGTCTATTGCTTAATGACAAAAAATAATTGCTTAATTGTTTATCACTATTTTTCTAGTTAAAGAGATAAACATTCAAAGAGATTAAGAATATATATTAGAAGATGTCTGAAAAGTCTCAATTTGTCCGAGATACTCGTAAGGGTAAAGCGTTCGGGCAAAGTTTCTTCATGGTTTCAGGCGATCGCCTACCGAATGCTATGCCCCTACACAAGACATTAGCTACTTCTCAGGCATTCTGTTAGAACAGCAGTATATCTCTTGAAAGCAAAAAGTTTCAGGGATGGTAACGTTTCGGTTTCATACTACTCCAATCCTTGAAGTAGCCAAACCTTTAAGAGATTTGAAAAGTAGCAACTGTCGTCTGTAAGGGCATAGCATTCAGCAGATGATCCCCAAAGTGAAATCAGGAACCCCGGAGAACAGGTACCGCAAAGCGAAATCCTTGCTGTTAAACAGCCTCAACTTTGGAAGCCAATTCAGCAGGCTGACGAAAATGCGAATACATGAGCGATCCATCTGCCAATCAAGTTATTCAATTAATGGAAGTTTGACGGGTAAGCAGTAGTCTCAGAAACGAGAGACTCAGGATGATTAGAAATAGAACTAGACCAATGGTGCAGGCGTAGCTTCTCTCTAAGTCCTGGAAGGCAAGATCGTAGACGTAGTAGACAATCGTTTTAGAGCTATTTCTAGGTCCGCCTTGAGTCATGATGTAGATTTCTTCAAATACTTTGGTGGCAGAAATAGCGGAAATGATGGCAACCAGGAACAGGTAGGGTCTCATCAGCGGTACGGTGATGTCCCAGTGTTTAAGCCAGCCGTCGGAGCCGTCGATCGCCCCTGCTTCGTATAAATCTGCCGGAATTGCCTGCAGTCCTGCTAGATAAATCACCATGTAATAGCCCAAGCCTTTCCAGATAGTGACTGCCATGACGCTAAATAGGGCAAAGTTAGGACTGGTGAGCCAGGGAATTCCATCAGTGGTTAGGTGGAGCGATCGCAGCAGTTGATTGATCAAGCCGGTTTCTGCATAAAGCCATCTCCAGGCAATGCCAGCGACAACCATTGAGATTACGACAGGCGTATAGTAAGCTGCCCGAAACCAGCGAACCCCCGGTAGCGCCTGGTTGACCAGAATTGCTAAGAGCAATGGCACAATCACCAAAATTGGCACCACGCCAACTAGGTAGAGAACAGTATTGCCGAGGGTTTGCCAGAAGAGGCGATCGCCCAGCAACCGCTGAAAGTTTTCTAATCCAATCCACTGAGGTGGCTGGGTTACGTCATATCCATAGAGCGTAAAGCTGAGATAAAACGCTTGCAGAGCAGGATAAAAGACGGTCAGCGCCAGAACGATGAGAGCAGGCAACAAAAATAGATACGGACTGAGCCGCTGTTGAATCGTCGCCCAATTCCAGCCTCGATTGATTTGTGCTTGATCCTGCATTTCGGCTGCTTGCGTAAGTTCTCAAAGCATTATTTCAGGCGATCGGATTTCCGAACAGGGTTTTACAAATTTTTCGTCAAGAGAGGCTGTCATCTGACTTTAGTTTTATAGTACACTTGTACTAAACAAATATTACTGTTGTACTACTAGTACACTACAAAACCTATCTACCAGTACCCTATAGTCCGCTGCTTAACCGCTTCATCTAAAAGTTTTAAGGCTGACAGATTTGCAACTTTAAGCATTTTAGCGGTCCTTAGATTTTTAGCGCGACGGTCAGTCAATCAATTCTGGCTTGCAGATTGAGGGACATGCAGGGTACAGCTTTACCCTGGTTAGCCACCCAATTACACCTTCGCTCAGGAGCCGCAAAGCATGTCAACCCGATCGCGTCGTCCCTACTCCTCTCCTTCATTCCCTCCCACTCCCCAAGGAGTCAGAACGATGAATCAGCGTCCCCCCCGCAAGCGCAGACCCCGCCGTCCAGTGAAGTACCTCTTGGCGGGAGGCTCAATGCTGGCGATCGTCGGTGTACTAGTGGATTTACGGACTGTGTTTCAGCCGCCACCTGATCCAGATGTCTGTCAGGAAATTGTGCAGTCTCAGTCGGTGTTGTCAAGAGATGAGTTAGCTCGCCTGCTGAACGTGTCGGAGCGAGACAGTAAATCAACGGTGCGCGAAATTGTCAGCGAACCCTATTGCACATTGCCTGACGTAGAAATTCGCGAGGGTGTAACGGCCAAGCGAGAAGCTTATCCTCTGGCATTCGATCCGCAGACCTGGTTTGTCGTTCTGTATGAGGGGGAGGAGTATGCGGGCTACTCGTTTGTGTTTCAGCAGTAGGGTGTTGCTTTCGGTGCTGCTGCTAGTCGGTGCGGGTTGTACTAAACCTAGTAACGTTGCGCCACGTGTGCTTCAGATCCAGCAGAATTGGCAGCTTCAACCCGGTAGTGAAATCGCTGGACACCGCATCTTAGGTGGCTTAGGAGACGTGTCAATTGCGCTAGATGGCAGTAAGGTGTATGCCCCATTCGCTGGCAAGGTTGAACCCCACCGAGATGATTGTGTGGTGTTTTCTAGCCCAGAGGTTCCGGCTTATCTGCTCAGGCTGTGCGGAGTGCGCCGTCCTAAGTTGGGTCAGGTAGAGCAGGGAGAGGCGATCGCTTCTGCTAAATTTCTCCAGTTTGCTGCTTTGCGCCGACAGCCCGATGGCAAATGGGCAATGGTCGAACCGTCTACTGATGTTCTTGAACGCACTTTGAAATAGCGAGAAGCCCCAATGAACAACTTTCACCTGTATGTGGTGCGCCTGATGGCGTTAGCACTGTTAGCGATCGCCGCTGTCCTGGGAGTTTCGCCTGATGCCAGTGCTGCTAGCCCTGAACCGGTTGAAATCAGCTTTGACCTTGCTCCAGTTGCCCCCAGTTCCCCTGCCTCTGCTCCGCTGGCTCAGCCTCCAAAGCCGACTCCGACTTCTCAAGCAACACCTCAAGTCAAGCCACTCCAGATCCCGACGCAAGCAACTCATGTTCCTATTGGAGTCGCAGACACTTCCAAGGCAATAGCAGAATTACCGCCACCGCCACCAGAGGTGTATCTGACGGAGCAATCGCCCCAACCCACTCAACCGGAAGTTCAACCTGAACCTGTCGAACCCAAAGTTCAACCCACCGAAATTCAGCCCGAATCAGTTGAACCCGAACCTATTCAATTTGAAACAGCACCCACTCTGACTGCTGCACCCCCTACTCCCAAACCTGCCCAATCTTCTGTCGCCCAGGCTCCCATTCGCCAGCCCAAACCTTCCACTCGAGCCGCTGCCGAGCCAACCGCACTTAGCTTCGAGCTGAACTCCACAGCGTCTAGCCCCACGCCATCACCTACACAAGTACAAGCTTCACCCTCTGGACAAGGCGGTCAAGCAACCCCAACCCCCAACCCCCAACCCCCAACCTCCTCCCTAGACGCACTCTTCCAGAACGGCTCCAACTCAATTGTGGCAAAAGCGGTTGGCAGCGCCGAGGGCACACGAACCCCCGACGGTGGCAGAACCTGGGCTTTCCAGGGACATGTCGATCCGGGCAACGGAGTTTGGAACTTGGGTACTTTCTCGTATCAGCATGGAGCAAATTCTCCTGATGAAGCTGACCGAAAGCAGCTTGAGCGGCTCAGAGGGCAGGCTCAGACCCTCAGACGAGCAGCACTGGAACGAGGAATTACCCTAACGCTGGAAGAGGAACTGAATGGGATTGATCTAGCAAATCAGTCTCCCCGTGCCGCACTCAGTCGAGGTGGCTACATAGATCGGCTGAAAGAGGCACATGATGTAGGCTTGCGCGGCTCGGATGCAGTGCTGTGGGCGCGGACTCGTTCTTTCCTAGATCCAGATACAAATCGCTGGAATGCCCCCGGTTTAGGCAATACGACTCATGGAGTAACCAGTGACCAGGCTCGACGGATGCAGGCGATCGCCAAAGCAATTGAAATGCATCAACAAGTTGCTGCAACTCCATCAGCAGCCAGGGAAGAAGTACTACAGCCGATCGCCACTGCCTCTTCAAACCCTCAGCTTGAGCAAGTAGCAAGCTACTCGTCAACTACTAAGCAGGATGCAGAACGAATGGAGGAGATTGCCAATGACATCATCTCGCTCGATCTCGCACCAATGTAGTAATAAGATTCTTCGCAAAAAATTCTTCACAGAAGCAAGTAGCAAAGCCTGAAAAAAGCTCTGTTAGGCTTGAAGTAAAGAGTAGGAAGGGCGATCGCTCCATAATTGCCATTTTTAAGATCGCCCTTATAGTGGAATCATTCCAACCTGCTTACCCTTTCTTGCATTCCTTTGTGGCTACTGTTCCATGTCCAATTCCTCTTCACCGCTGATTAAAACGTTGACCCCAGAACGCTGGGCGGGCTGGAGTATGGACTTTATTAATGCAGGCTATGCAGGACTGCTGGTCAAAAATGGGCAATTGGTGCGAAAGCTAGAGCCAGGGAGACATTTTAGCTTTGCGCTGCCCTGGATCGAGCAGT
Organism: Oculatella sp. FACHB-28; assembly: GCF_014696015.1. NCBI lineage: Bacteria > Bacillati > Cyanobacteriota > Cyanophyceae > Oculatellales > Oculatellaceae > Oculatella > Oculatella sp. FACHB-28. The sequence goes on from NZ_JACJPJ010000089.1 coordinate 61,818, forward strand.
GTCAGTTAATCTTGGTAGACAGCAAAGTCCGTAACCTGGAGGTGCGATCGCAGGGGGACTTTCTGTCACAAGACCAGTTTTTGGTGAATATCTCACTCAACGTGATGTATCAGGTGATCGACCCCAAACGGGTTGCTCTAGAACTATCCGATCCGCTTGCTACCCTGACTAGCGCAGTCAAAGACTGCTTGGGGGTCGTGGTGGGGCAACTGCGGGTTGATCAATTAACCAATCAGGGCAGAGTCTTGATTCGGCAATATTTGCTAGAGAACATTGACACGTTTTACCTGTTGGGCTTCAATCTGGACGACGTGCGGGTGAGTGACATTAACTTCCCGCAGTCTCGTGGCATTATTCGGCAGGTTGAGGGCATGAGTGCTCGGCAGGAAGCCGAACACGAGGCAGCCCTAAAGGCACAAATTGCTGGCTTGACCCACCCCGCAGCACCGATTCAGCAGGTGAATATCGTTTCCGGTCGCGTAGGACAAACTGGCGAGGCAGCGATTCCATTGCCGGATGCGGCGCTTGAGCAAACGGCAGTTTTGCTGCAGGGGCAAACGACCCCATCGGCTAATCTGCCTCCGGCTAAAAAGGTGCCGCTGCCTGCAACGATGTTAGCCCCCGATGATGGGGCGCTCGCCCGTCTGGTTCACGTCACATCGGGTCAGAGCATTCCGCTTCCAACGGCTACCTTCACAATCGGGCGAGAACCTGCGAACAGCCTGGTTCTAGACGATCCGCTGTGTTCGCGCAATCACGCTCAAATCGTGCGTCAGAACAATGAAGGAGCTATTCTCTACCAACTAATTGATTTGGGCAGTTCTAACGGCACCTTTATTGATGGACAACGGCTTACTGCCCATCAGCCACGCTGGTTGATGTCCGGCAATGTAATCAAAATCGGTAGTCAGGAATGGAACTTTGAGGCTTAGCCGTAACGATTGACTTCTTCCTGGAGCCAAGCATCAACGGATTGCCCATCGCGCCGCTGCAGTTCAATTTCCACGACCATCACCAATCCTGAGCTAGGAGGGGCAGGCTGTTGGTGAAACAAAATATCGTAGTCGGCTGGATCTTCGTTGCGCTCTCGCAGCCAGTCTTGCACCTTGGTTGTGGCAAAAAACGATTGACCCTGCTCAAACATGCGGGTGATTTGCATCTGTAGGGTATAGGGATCGAGTCGGGCCATCGTTTCGGTTCAGCTAATTGAGTGCAACAGGTGCGCACGGTAGTAATGCAGCTATCATATCGCTTACTCAGGGCGGTCAGGCAAATGGATTTGCTTGAGCGGGTAGATCACCCTGATGTAATAGGTGGAAGATCACCCTGGCTTGTCTGTAGAAGAGTTACCAAGTCTTGCCATTGTAGAAACTGACTGATTCTGAATGTGAGGCTATTCGACATGAGCTAAGGGCGACTAACGACGACTCTGAAGTTGAATCAGTGCTCGCTGGATGCGCTCCCGCAACTGTGCGTCAGATTGCTGACTGGTTGTAATCAGGTTAAAGCGACCGATGTCCAAGTTGTTTTGCTCGACAATCTCAATCGACCGATCGCAGTAGTCAACGGCAATTTCCCGAATGCTTCGATTCAGGTTGTTAAGGCTATTTGGTTGATGGCAGGCGATCGCCGGAACGTCGCGGTTTCCAATGATTTGCTTGATTTGATTATAGGTTTCCTGCCGAATTGGCTCGATCGCCAACACAGAGCGGGCATAGTCCTCCACTTCCTGATCGGAAATTGCATTGGCTTGAGCATAAGCAGAATTACTGATCGCGACCGTAGCCGTGCGATCGAGTGAGTTAGCCTGAAAACCGGGAACTAGCCCAGAAACCAGGCTCACGGTGGAAAGAATACCGATGACCAGCGGACGCACAAGGCGAGGTTTAAGTCGTCGAATCAGGTGAAAGGGTTTGTTCATAATGGTATGTAACAAATCGAGAATGAGAATACTACGTAAGGGTCTATTGTTTTGAACTATTTTAAGCGAGGGAAGTTCCAGCAAGGCACTTGCTTACGTAAGTATTTTCTGCTTTGTCATCACCTGATCGCATTAATAGACCCCCTATATAAATCACTTTTTGAAGCGTGTAAGAGTAGCGCACCCTTCACGCGAGAGGTTTAATGCTCATGCGCTGCTACTTCTGAAAAAGCTGGCAAAGTTCAATCGTTTTGGTTTGCAGAATGGCGGTTTCTTCGGCGCTTCGCTTCAAGCCAGCTTCCAATTCCAAGAGAATCGGTAGCGCTTGCTGAAGGCGAGCTAGGGGAGTGGTGCCGATCTCTTTCTGCAAAAAGTAGATTTGTTTGGGATTGTTGACTTCTGCGGCTTGGGCGATCGCCCGTTCATCTCGCTCTCCAGCTTCAACCATCAGCTTTACCCACAGCCGAGTGCGAAACTGCCCAACTAGCGTCATGACAATTCGCAAAGCAGGCTCATTGCGGTTGAGCAAATCGGCAACCAGCGAGAGCGCTTTAGCCGTTTCTCCCTGACGAATTGCGGCGGCAAGCTGCAAACTGCTTTGCGTCGAAGTTGTCACCAGCATGGACACGGTTTCTTCAGTCAAAGGCTGCTTGCTAGAGCCTGCATACAGACGCAGTTTTTCCAGTTCAGTAAACAACTGGCGGGTATCGTTGCCGATCGCCTCAGCCAGCAGTTGAATTGCGCCAGGAGTCAGCTTTACGCCAACCTCTTGGGCTGCCTGTCGCGCTCGTTGCACCAACTGATCGGTCTTCCAGGGTGAAATGGCAGCAAACTCACGAATTTCTGCTAGACGTTGCAGCAGTTTTGTAGACTTCAGCCGTCCGTCTGGCTTAGTGGAACTGGTGAGCAACAGAACCACGTTGTCGGGCAGGTTGGGCAGGGTGCGCTCTAATTCAGCCAGGGTTTCCTCCGAGCAGCGCTGGCACAGAGTTGTTTCCACTAGCCAAACCAGACGACTACCAGAGCCAAATGGCGGGGTCATTGCCTGGTTGAGTGCCTGGGTAATAGCATCGGGCTGCTCTGGGAAAATTTTGTCGTAGTTGAAACTGACCCAGTCAGGATCAAGGGTGCGATCGCGCAATGCCATCACCGCTCGATTTAACGTAAAGTCATCTTCTCCCCAGTACAAGAAAATCGGCATATAACCTCCGGGGATCACTTCCTAAACTGAAAATTGATTGTATTTTTTAATCGGGGATCAGACGCTTTGGTCACTGTTATAAACTCGGATTATCGCTAGATTAGTTGGAAAGGCTTTCCGTAAGTTATATTCCTTGATTGGTATTGCTTAAATTTAGGATGCGAGGCGAGCAAGATTGGACGACACCTATCAAGTTTATGTAAATCGAGTGGCACGGATGACCTTACCTGAGTCTTATCGCTCTCAGGTACAGCATATTCAGGCATCCCCTAAATTTCAGCAATATCCAGGTGGGGATGCAAAGCCTGTGCCATTTCCAGGCTACTCGGTGATTACACCACCCTGGGTGGACGATGCAAAAAATGAAGAATTTTATCGCTGGCTGCAATCCTATCAGCAGCAGCTTGTGCAGCAGGTAGAGCCTGGTGTAATCGTGCCTTTGCCAGCCGACAGTTTTCATTTAACGCTGGCTGACCTGATTTGGGACAACGCTTATCACCATGCGAAGGAGAATCCGGACTTTGAAACCAAGCTGAGGGAACAGATTGGTCAAAGCCTGCAGCAAAGTCAGCCGCTGGTTCAGGGTGAAGGTCAGGTACTGTGGCAGGCTTTGGGGATAATTGTGATGACCCGGGCAATCGGAGTTTGTCTGGTGCCCGCTGATGAAAGCTCGTATCAGCGAGTGCTGAATATGCGGCGATCGATTTACCAGAACTCTAACCTGATGGGGCTGGGGATTGAGCAGCAATATCATTTTACAGCGCACATTACGCTGGGCTATTTTGGCACTGGCTCAATTCAGTCCGATCGCGATCGCCTCGGTCAAGTGCTAAACGATCTGAATCAGCAGCAGCTAGAGTCAGGCACTCAAAAACTCTGGGTGCATCGGGCAGAACTGCGAAAGTTTGATGATATGACCCGCTATTACCGCGAGGCGGACTGGCCAGCCCTGGAGTTTTAGCAATGTCTTCGCTGTACCATCCCATTCTGGTCGAGAGCTTTGCTGCAATCGATCGAGAGTTTGGCGACCACACCTTCAGTCCTCAAGAATATGCGATCGCCCGACGGGTCATTCACAGCACAGCAGACTTTGAGTTTAAGCACCTGATTCGATTCAGTCCGGGGGCAATTGAGGGGGCGATCGCGGCTTTGCAGCAGCAAGTTCCCATCGTCACCGATGTCAGCATGGTCAAGCAGGGAATCACAACGCTGGTTGCCAAAACCTTCGGCAACCCTCTGATTTCAGCGGTTGAGCAGGCGGAACAGGCGCTTCCTGGAAAAACCCGGACTGAAACGGGGCTGCTGCGCTGCTGGGAGCAATTTCCCCAAGCGATTTATGTGATTGGCAATGCTCCTACTGCATTGTTAGCGCTGTGCGAATTGCTCCGGTCCTCTGGAACCAACTCAGAGCCTGCTCTAGTGATTGGCGCACCCGTTGGCTTTATCTCAGTTGTGGAATCTAAAGCGGCTCTTGCCCAAACGACAATTCCCCAAATTCGGGTGGAAGGGCGCAAGGGTGGGTCTGCGGTTGCTGCCGCGATTCTCAATGCGCTGCTTGTTTTGGCTTGGGAAACTGAGTAGACAGCATAATCCCCTGTAGGGCGTAGTATTCGGGCAAGTACTTCTGGTTTATGCCAAAGTTTATTTGCCGAATGCTGCGCCCCTACGTTTGTTGGACGACAAATTTGTAGAATGACAGATTCGGGTGGGGGGACGCTCATCTTCACAGTGTTGCCCAGAATTGTGAAGTGTTTGTGGCCTTAATGAACCGCTAATCTGCGATTAATCCAAACCGCTATCAGGCTTAATCTCAACCTCGTATTTTTGCTGAAGTCATCAAGCAATTTATGGGGTGAGCATTCCCACTCTGTGAAAAATTGCTGAGATTCTCATCCTCTTCCCATAGCTGCAGTCAAAGCAGTTAAGGACAAAGGTAAGCGCAATTCTATTCAACAGTTTTTCGTGGAGATCTACTATGTCCCGTCTATTCAAGCTGGCATTCCTAGCTGCTGCGGCTCTAGCAATTTTGCCTGCGGCTAAAGCTGAGGCAATCACGTTGAGCAGAACACCAACCTTGAATGGTGAACTCCCTATCGTCATCGGGCATCGGGGCGCAAGTGGCTACCGCCCAGAACATACGCTGGCGGCTTATGAGTTGGCGATTGATATGGGGGCTGACTACATTGAGCCTGACCTGGTATCAACCAAAGATGGTGTGTTAATTGCACGGCATGAGAATGCGATCGCCATCGTAGACCCAACGACAGGTGCCGTTACTGAAGCAACGACCAACGTTGCTGAACTGCCTCAGTTTGCCGACCGCAGAACCACCAAAGTAATCGACGGAGTCTCCATCACCGGATGGTTTACAGAAGATTTTACGCTGGAAGAACTGAAAACTCTGAAAGCCAGAGAACGGATTCCGCAAATTCGCCCTCAAAACGTTGCGTTTAACGACCGATTTGAGGTGCCGACCCTGCAAGAGGTCATTGATCTGGCAAAGCGTAAAAGTGAAGAGACAGGTCGCACCATTGGCATTTATCCAGAGACAAAGCATCCAACTTACTTTGACTCAATCGGGCTATCACTGGAAGAGCCGCTGGTCGAAACCTTGAATGCGAACGGATATGTCGGTGAAGATGCGCCCGTTTTTGTCCAATCTTTTGAGGTTGGCAATCTGCAACTCCTGAATACGCTGACGGACGTGCCGCTGGTGCAGCTATTTAGCGACGCAGACGATAAGCCCTATGACTTTATCGTCAATGGAGATACGCGCACTTATGGCGATCTGACAACCCCATCTGGTCTAAACGCGATCGCCAACTATGCTGATGGCATTGGCCCATTCAAGCGGCTGATTATTCCAACGAATGAGTTTAACCAGCTTCTGACTCCCACTTCTTTAGTGAGTGATGCTCACAATGCTGGGTTGTTAGTGCATCCTTACACCTTCCGTGATGAAGATGTGTTTTTAGCAGAGGACTACGGCGGCAACGCAGAGTTGGAATATGAGCAGTTCTTTAAGCTGGGAATCGATGGTTTGTTTAGTGACAACCCAGACACCGCCTTTGCTGTCCGCAACCGGATTGCTGGCAACCCCAATCAGTCTGTACCTGAGCCAGGGATGCTGCTTGCGTTGGGACTTGTGCCACTAGCGGGTCTACTCCGCCGCCGTAATGCTCAATCTAAAGCTTAAAGTGCTGGGCGCAGCGGTTGCTTAGCTTCTCGTGGTAGTGCAGCAGGTCTAAAGCGTTGGGTTCCGCGCTGCTCCACCCAACCTACACAAAGGACTTCTTGCACGAATCATTTTTGCTGCGTGAATGGTGGTCTGGCGAAGCTGCACCACCATTCATGCTGGAGATCCAAAGTACAGATGCTAGAGCCGTAGTAGCGCAGCAAATCTAAAGCGTTGGGTTTCGCTCTGCTCCACCCAACCTACAGATAGCAGAACCGTAGGTTGGGTGAAGCGCAGCAGAACCCAACATTTCAAGCTTGGTATACCAGTGGGTTGGGTGAAGTGCAGCGGAACCCAACACCTTAAACTTTCCTACAAGGGATTTCTGCTACTTCTTCAGGCTCTCTAAGCCGTTTGAGGAAGCATACAGGGGGCACAGCGCTTCAGTGTATCCAGAAAGGCAAACACGCCCGGTGGATGCAGCGCCTCTGCTAATGTTGCAACCCCAATAATCCGCTCCAGAGGAACAGGCAGGCTATAGGTTTTAATCCCCGATGGCAGTGGTTCAGCCGCAAGGCGTGGCAATATAGTCACCCCCAAACCTTGCATCACCATGCTGACAATCGTTGAATCTTCAGAAACCACATAAGCAGGCTTCAGCGATCGCCCAAGCTTAGCGCAATGTCGGTAAATCATACCCCCACAGCTTTCCGTTTCGGGATGCAAAATCAGTGGGTAAGAGGTTAGCTTTTCCCAGGTTAACGACCCGTCAGGTAGGTCTAACTTAGGCGACACCAACACGATATATTCGTCGCGCAACATCTCCCACGTTTCAAATTCTTTAGAAGTAGGCATATACGTAAAGCCAAGGTCAGCAACCCCTTCACGTATCGCTTGATCGACTCCCGAAAAGTCTTGATGCTCGGTGATTGAGATGGCGATCGCCGGATAGTCTTGATGAAACTGAGCAATCATTCCCGGCAGAATGTGCGTCGCTACACTGCGAAACGAAGCAATGCGAACCTGCCCACCCCGCAACCCTTTAGACAGATTTGCCTCTTTGCTAATCTGCTCTAGCGTTTGCATCACCTGGCGGGCATATTGAATGATCTGCTGACCAACAGGAGTCAGGTTTGCGCCATGACGACCGCGCGATAGCAGCACCACGCCTAGCTCTGACTCCAAGGTGGCGATCGCATGACTCACGGCAGACTGAGAGACATCTAGATACAGGGCTGCCCCACTAAAATTTCCGTGATCGGCGACTGCAATCAAAGCGCGTAACTGAGACAGCTTAATTCCATCACGACTGACATCTCTCATCAGAAACCATCCTGGACGCAATGTAGCAATACTACCTGACGCGGTTGTGAAGCGTGGGTTAAGCCAACGCCCTACAAGACAGCCACTTTAACGCTCAAACTTTCGTATGAATTTTATTCATGGATGTCATGCAGTGTGTCTTTTGTTTCTTCCTAAGAAAACTCCTAGATTAGATCGTAAGAACAGAATCTAGACAAACACCACAGAATCACTCATCAAAGCTCTGTAACTGGGAAGAAAGAATATGAGAAGTTACGCAAATTTTAACAGTAGAGAAATAAGCCAGTCAACAAGCAATTTGATTTCTAAAAGTGCGCTAATTAAATCCAAAGCTCAGTCAGCTTTAGAGCATATTTGGAAGCATCTGCTCAATGCGCTATCTGGCAATTTTGAAGTGCAGATTCAGCAAGTTCATGATCGCTCTGGTAAAGCTTACTGGAAGATTTACGATCCAGCTACAGGCTACTACAATAGCCTGTCTTCAGAAACCGAAGTAAGAATCTGGCTGGAACAGCGCTATTCCTTGTAAACCCCATTTACGTTATTTAGAGCTATTGAATAGGGATAGAGAAAGGAAATAGCCTGTTACGCTATTCTCTTCAATGAAATTGACTCAACCAACCTAATTTTTGAGCCCGTTAAACTTATGAAAACGGACTTAATTGGCATGACCGGAATTAGGAAAGCTTGCTTGTTATACCGCATTTTAAATAGAAATCAAGCACCACTTTTGCAGGAAGTAAACGATACTTTTCCTAACTGTTCATCCGATTGGATGAATCACTTGGAGGACGGCAATCGCTCCTCAATCACTTATTCTGATAGCACCACACATTTACGGAGCGTTGTATGTTGTCCCTTTTTGCCTACGGATTGACTTATGGTCAAGCGGAGGCTGTCTTAGAGATCACACGATCAGAGCCATTTAGTTCTCGTACTGCTACACGAACCCCTGAACCTATGAATCAGGGACTCAAGCAAGATCTAGAGTCGAACTCAACCTACCTCAACGAGCAGATTCTAGAACTTCAGCAAAACTACTATTTAGAGCGCCGAGAATTCCTCTAAACCGCTAACGTCTGCAAAATCGTGTTGTCTGCAGTGCAGGCAACACGATTTCCATTTATAGAACTACTACGGATGGAGGAGGACACCCCATGGCGCGGGGTCCTCCTCCATCCGTAGCCCTAATTTTTGAAATCGGTGTAGTAGCGCAGCAAATCTAAAGCGTTGGGTTTCGCTCTGCTCCACCCAACCTACAGCTAGCAGAACCGTAGGTTGGGTGAAGCGCAGCGGAACCCAACATTTCAAGCTTGACGCGCTAGTAGTATCGGTTCTCTTTAAAGCGGGTCTGTTGAAGCGTGCTTCAACAGACTGGTTTCACATAAAATCGGCACAACGTCCTGTCAATAGATTCGATAACGAATCAGTTGCTTAATCGCATCACGAGGCAGATGCAATTCTTCGATGAGCAAATCTTCTACTTGAGCAAATTCGACAGCTGGGAGATCAAGCTCCAATTCTCTCAGAATCGAGTCAGTGGTTCTAATCGTTACTTCCGTCACGTCCGCTCGCCGATCAATTTCTGCATCGATCGCCACAATCTTCACGGAAAAGGAAAGCTGCACTTCAGGCTGTTCGTCCGTTTGAAGCTGAGCTGTCGTTTCATAAGCACCAGAGGTGACACGGGTTGTCACCCAATCAGTACCCACCCAAAATAGCAACCCGACCAAGATAAAAGGCAGCCAGAGCCACATCTTCGCTCTATTCCAAAGTTTTCGCCAGCGAAATTTAGACATGGCAGGCTCAAAAGTATTTACAGCAAGCTCGGTAGGGTGCAAAAGTCGGAGAACTAACCGACAATACAGCAATCTCGATTGGGTACGCTTCTCACGACCCACCCTGACAACTGATTTAGGATGCTATATGAGAATTTTACTCGTCGAGGATGATGCCGAACAGCTAGAACCCCTTCGCACCATCCTTGCCAAATCAGGTCATATCGTCGATGGGGTGGAAGATGGCGCTGTGGCTCAGCAACTCATTCAAGACAAGGAGTATGACCTGCTGATTTTAGATTGGCTGCTACCGAACATCAGCGGGGTGAGACTTTGTCAGGAATATCGGCAGGCTGGCAAAATGGCACCCGTTTTGATCCTCACGGCAAAGGATGCAATTGCCGATAAAGTGACGGGTCTAGATGTAGGTGCAGATGACTATCTGGTTAAACCCGTAAATGCAATGGAACTGCTAGCAAGGGTTCGAGCATTAGGACGGCGATCGCCCCTGTTACAGGGAGACACCCTGACGCTACAAGATCTCTGTTTGCATCTCACCACGTTAATCCTAGAGCGACAAGATACCAAGGTTTCTCTCTCTGGACGTGAGTTTCATTTGATGGAATATTTGATGCGCCATCCCCAGCAAGTGCTGAGTCGAGATCAGATCGAGCAATCGCTGTGGGAATGGGATGCCTTGCCCGAAAGCAAAGCCGTCGCCACGTTGGTGCATCGAGTGCGGCAGCGTCTCCAGGCAGTAGGCGCAGAGGATTGGTTGCAAACAGTCTATGGCATGGGCTATCGCCTTGCTCCACCAGAGTGATGCTTTAAGGCGCGATCGCCCCATTCTGTAAACTCTGTGTAACCTTTGTCCTTCAAGTTAGAGATTGATTTAGAAGTTCAGTCAGAACTTAGGATTGCAATTCTCGTGGGGCGATCGCGCGTCCTGATCGCTGATGCAAAGGGTGCTTTTATAACTCAACGCGCTGATGTTTAACCGTAGCCGTCAAGATCTAGCTCGTTGGTTCACCCTTTCAATGGGAAGCATTCTGGTTCTCTTTGCTGGAATCCTCTATTTTCTGGAAGCAAAAGAACAGATGCGATCGTTTGACCAGAACCTGTATGACATTTGCCAGTACATGGCAGCGGCAGTTGAGGATGGCAATTTTCAAAACCGAAGACGTATCGACCTGGAGGATGTGCCAGTCTTAGGAGGGGATGTTTTACCGCTAAATACAAACCTGATTTTTGTTCGCTGGTACAGCCCTGAAAGAGAATTAATTCAGTTCTTTGGAGATATCCCACCGAGCCAACTCCAAAGTGAATCAGGATTTCAAACTATCGTTGAAAGCAGTTCTACTGCTTCAAGCACAGCCACACCTCCAGAGGAACCACTTAAATTCGACGGTTTCCTTTCAGAGAGCCGTTCTGCTGAAACTTTGGCTAACGCTGGAACAGTTCGACTGCGGCAGCTCACCCTTCCGGTCTATCAAGACGGTGTATTAATCGGTTATCTCCAGGTTGCTGTGCCTCTTACACCGGTTGATGACTCGCTGGGGCGACTTCGGTGGTTGTTGGTATTTGGCGTGCCAATTGCGCTAGGGGCGATCGCTCAAACAGGATGGGTTTTGGGTGGGTTGGCAATGCAGCCGATCCGGCAATCTTATGATCAGCTTCAGCGCTTTACCGCCGACGCTTCCCACGAATTGCGTGCGCCGTTAGCCGCAATCATCAACAACGCTCAAGCTGGGCTGATGGACCTGACCGACCCTCAAGAGCAACAGTTGCGGTTAGAAAAGATCATTAGTCGAGCAGAATCAATGGCAGCGCTGGTAAGCCAACTGCTGTTCTTAGCTCGAAATGAAGCACAACTGAAACCCGATTCTTTAAGAACGGTAGACTTAACCCGCTTACTGCGATCGCTTACTGCAGAATACACTCCCCAGGCAGCAGCAAAAGAATTGCAGCTGATTTGTGAATTGCCAGAACAACTGTTGATGTTGAGAGCAGAGTTAGCCTTACTGCAGCAAGCCATCACCAATCTGCTCACCAATGCGTTGCAATACACGCCTGCTGGGGGAACCGTAACGCTCAGCGCCATTCAACAAACTCAGCAAATTGTGATTCGAGTCCAAGATACTGGCGTGGGCATCTCAGCCGAAGATTTGCCCCAAGTTTTTGAACGCTTTTATCGGGTAGATCAGGTGCGATCGCGCCATACAGGTGGCTTTGGGTTAGGGCTGGCGATCGTGCAACAAATCATTCACGCCCATCAAGGAAAAATTACCGCTACCAGCAAAATTGGCGAAGGAACAACCTTCCAAATCGAATTACCCCTAAATCAGACCTCTTGAAAACCTCCTGTAAACTTTGCGTCGCACACTGAAAGATAGCAAGTCTGAATGGTTTCACAACTGACTCAGGGCTGCTATGGAAGCAAACGTTAACAATGGGGTCAAGTCATGAAAGTTACTACTCTTTTAGGTATTGGTTTTGCGGCGATCGCAGCATCTGCTGTTCCTGCCTTGGTTTTGGCGCAAACCCAACCTGAACCTGCGCGCCGAGTCAGCAGTACCGACATTGCAGGTGAAATTGTTGCCATTGACGATGGCGATTTCTTGCTCAATACCACTGAAGGTCAAGTCCTGGTAGATGCTGACGATCGCGCAGTCCGGCGAGCTAATTTCACCGTCGGAGAACAGCTCAATGTTACGGGACGCTACGATGACGACTCCTTTGAAGCCTACTCCGTCACCCGCGAAAACGGTGAAGTCGTTTTTGTGTGGGACTAAAGCAAACTACAAAACAGTAGAGTCCAAAACCGGTAACAGCGAGTTGACAACATCTCCCCAGAAGACCTGTTCCCTGCCTAGGTAAGGCAATATATCTAGTAGCCAAAAGCGTTAATGCGTCAGTCAACCCATTAACGCTTTTGACCTCTCCTTAATACCTTGAGTAGAACGCTATGTTTGCCAAATCGTCCTCTCAAACCCGGCATCTAGATCTGAAGGGCGCTGATCTCATTTGCGCCAGCTTAAGTGGAGCTAACCTGAGCAATGCTAACTTCAAGGGCGCTGACCTGAGCGGCGCAAACCTCAATGCAGCTAATTTGAGTGCCGCAGAACTGACAAACACATCCCTGATGGAGACTCGCCTGACTCAGGCAAACCTAAACAACGCTTCTCTCTGCAACGCCAATCTCAGATTCGCTGATTTAAGGAACGCAAACCTGAGCCACGCTGATTTAAGCAAAGCCCACCTTTGTCACACCAATCTGAAGGGCGCTAATTTGCAAAATGCAAATCTGACTGGCGCTTTTTTACGGGGAGCGAACCTGGAAGGGGTAGATTTGTCTACAGTTTGCCTCTGCAAAACGGTGATGCCCGATGGTCAGATTGAAAACCGAGACTGCACAGAAATAGAAACCCTTTAGGCTTAGAAAATTTCACCGCTTCTGAGCCGTCGCAAGAGCCAGTCAAATCGGGCTTCGGCGATCGCCACATTATCTGAAACCTTCGGTTCCAGACCATTTGCACCACCTTCTACCTGTGACTTATCCCGGTTGTAACCCAACTGCTGAACCGTCCCGCGCAGCCGATTGGAGAGCAAAATCGCCAGTGCGCGATAAAACCGGGAACCAAACCCTACATCCTGATATAGCTTTTGCGCTAGCTCCGCCCGCGGAATCGATAAAACCAACGCTTCATCAACTGCCTGAACCGTTGCAGAAGGTGGGTTGTCGTCGATGAAAGACATTTCACCCACCACATCCCCACTCGATAGCTTAGCGATTTCTTTTCCACCCAGTGCTTCTGTTGAAACGGCTAAAGTGCCATCCAACAGCACATATAACGCATTAACAGCCTGTCCTTCACGGATGAGTACAGTGCCAGCAGAAATTTCTTCTCTGTTGCCTGTTCCTACTAACCAATCAATATCGTCATCACTCAACTCACCCAGAATAAATAGGACTTTCTTCATGATCCGTCTGTATCTCCGAGATTGTGCCATGCAGGATAGGTATTGCAGTCTCCTGAAGCACCCTGATAAGGAGATCTCACTCGTCGCCTAAGCGCAATGCAGTCCTAAGTAGACCGTTTGCCTGATTAAAGAATCTATCTTTTTATACCAATAATATTGACTTACCGTCCGGCTCAAACCGCTGTAGTACCAATTCTCTTTAAGGCTCCAAAAGGTGCAGCTTTATAGAGCAACGGTATGAAAACCTTTCCCGCTCCCTTCTGCTTAAGTCTTTCAGCGTCAATAGACTGCTTCAGAAAAAGAGAATGTGCAACTTACCCAAAGATACAAATTTTGTTTACATTCAGTTTCTATTGTCCTCTCTAAAGATAGACTACATGTTTTGCAAAACTTCGTTACATTTCTAAATAAGACGGCGTTAGAAACTTGGAGATTTAGCAATGCAAGATAATCAAAGCACTCAAAACTACTACGAAGGACAAGCTCAACGGAAGTACGGCGAATTTGCAACAAAATTCCAGTTCGGTTCTAACCCCAGCGCTGAAATCTGGAACGGGCGATTGGCGATGATTGGTTTTCTAGCAGCGTTGCTCGTTGAGTTGACCACCGGTCAAAGCTTCCTTCGCTGGCTTGGGTTGATGTAATCCTAAGCTCAAACCTGAAAACGAAATAAAAACAAAATAGTTTGCAAATCTACGTTGGGGCTTGACATTACCAAGCCCCAACGTAGATCTGATTTGCTGCAAACTTTGCCCTACCCGTTCTCTTTAGAGAAATCTTGAAGAAGAAGCTCAAAAGATTTTCTCCATGCGGCGGAAGTCTCGCTCTATTTCTGACCAGAGAGAACGGTTGTGAGGATCGGTGCGCAGCGCTTTTTTTAAGTAAATCCTGGCTTTGTCTAATTCCTTCTGGTCAATCAGGTAACGACCCCAACGCTGATAGGTAATTGCCTGCCACTGACGCACTTCAGGATCTTTAGGAATCCGTTGGGCTAAACCTTCGACTAGGGCGATCGCTCGGGGAAAGCGATGATATTTCAACAACTGCTGCAACTGCTCATAAGAACTTTGCTTCAGCAATTGCTCTGCCTCAGTCAAGGCCGGATTGCGTTGAATTCTAGGAGCCTTGCGAGTAACCTTAACCTCAACGGGTGAAGCAACTGGCGGTACCTCAGTCACGCCTACCTTACCAGCAGCAGGGGCCGGTATAGGGGGTTCACTTGAATCAGTTTCTCTATCAGGTGGAACCTGACTCATCAGAAACTTATAAGCATCAGTGAGTTGAATGAACTTTTCCTTTGCCTGCTGCTGATTACCAGGATTCACATCAGGATGGTATTGTCGCGCCAAACGTCGGTAGGACGCTTTAATTTCATCACAAGATGCGCCAGTTCGCAGTCCTAATAATCGGTAGCAATCTGCAAGGTTCATTGATAAGAAATGGCAGAATTTCAGTCAATTCTGCCACTAAGAAAGGTAAATTAACGGTTTAGATGCAAAATCACGCATAGAATAGCAGGATTTTTGCCTAAGGTGCCCGATCTTCAATTACCCGATCAATTAGCCCGTATTCTTTTGCTTCGTGGGCAGACATAAAGAAGTCTCGATCCATGTCTTTTTCGATCTTCTCTAGGGTCTGTCCGGTATTGCTAGCGTAGATGTCATTCAACTGTCTGCGAATGCGAATGATTTCTCGCGCTTCGATTTCGATGTCAGTTGCTTGCCCTCGCGTTCCACCAGATGGCTGGTGAATCATGATCCGAGAGTGGGGCAATGCTAAGCGCTTACCTTTAGTTCCAGCGGCAAGTAGGAAAGAACCCATTGAAGCAGCCAGACCCACGCAAATCGTCACGACATCTGACTTGATGTGCTGCATGGTGTCATAGATAGCCATCCCTGCTGTGACCATGCCACCAGGAGAGTTGATGTAGAGAACGATGTCCTTACCTGGGTCTTCAGAGTCCAGGTAAAGCATGACAGCGATAATTTGGTTGGCGATTTCGTCGTCAACATCTTTACCTAAAAAGATGATTCGTTCACGGTAAAGACGATTGTAAATATCGATCCATTGAGTATATTGCTCCCCCGGTAAGCGGTAAGGAACTTTAGGAACACCAATTGGCATAGAAGGCTCCGTGATGAGAAGGGGGTTAAAAGCGGACTTTGATAAAGCTACAGGGGCTTAAATTCATACTCCTGTGCTCCACTGAGAATGCGGCTATTGCTTTAAGCGCCGTCCTAGATCACGCCTGCTGGTAAAGGTCTTGGCAAATCAGCAGAAGATTCTAAAACGCGATCAATCAAGCCATACTCTTTAGCGGCTTCGGGCGACAGATAGAAGAGGCGATCCATGTCTTTGCCAATTTTTTCGGCAGTTTGTCCCGTATTGCGCGACAGGATATCGAGCATTGTTGATTTGTTTGCCAAAACTTCCTTAGCCCGAATTTGAATGTCAGTTGCCTGACCTCTGGCGTAGCTCTTGGGCTGATGTAAAACAATCGTGGCATTGGGAAGACTGGCACGGCAGCCTTTTGTACCCGCAGACAGCAGCATGGCTGCCATTCCCATCGCTGAGCCGAGGCAGATGGTGTGAACAGGAGGCTTGATGTAGCTCATCGTGTCGCAAATGGCAAAGGCTTCGGTTTCAAAGCCGACCGGTTCGCCGTTGTAATGAGAAGTGCCAGTCGAGTTGATATAAATCTTAATCGGCTTCTCTGGATCTTCGTACTGTAAATAAAGCAGTTCAGCGATAATCAGCTCAGTGACGGCTGGCACCAAGGGCATCCCCAAGTAAACGATACGTTCCTTGAGCAGAAGGGATGGCAAATCTGGAGGGGGTGTCCGGTAAAAAGCGTCTCCGTAGTAAGGAGATTGGACAGCCTGAATCGGTAAGTTCATAGCCTGCGATCGCCTGAAAAGGTGGCATTGTTTCTAACATAGTAGCGTGACCTGGAAAGCAATAGGGGTAGCCAACCTGTTCAGTCGGATTAGGGATATCCGAAAATTGAATATGAATTAGGATAATGTACCCTTGCTGTTCCGAAACACCTGCCGATTGGATTGAAGTTATTTGATTGTGTTGAAGTTATTCGTTTTGCCCGTACCTAGGAGCTTCGTGTCATGAGAGTTGGTCTGCAAGCTGCGCTGAATGATGCCAATTTGGATGCTGCTCAGTCCAGCAGCCAACGGCAACTGGCGATCTCGATTTCGGCGATCGCTGAGTCGGCAGGTAGAAGTGCCCCGCTAAATCTGTGCTTGGTTCTAGACCACAGCGGTTCTATGCACGGTCGCCCCCTGGAAACGGTGAAGCAAGCCGCTCACCGAATTGTCGATAGCTTGTCACCTGGCGATCGCATTGCAGTAGTGGTGTTTGACCACAAAGCCAAAGTGCTGGTGCCCAATCAGGTAATCGACAACCCAGCCGGGATCAAGGTGGAGATTAACAAGCTCAAAGCCAGCGGCGGAACGGCGATCGACGAAGGCATGAGGCTAGGCGTCGAGGAACTGGCAAAAGGCAAGAAAGACACTATCTCTCAAGCATTTTTACTGACTGACGGCGAGAACGAGCACGGCGACAACGATCGCTGCTTGAAACTAGCTCAACTGGCAGCAGGCTACAACCTCACCCTTAGCACATTAGGCTTTGGGGATCATTGGAACCAGGACGTTTTGGAACGGATCGCGGATGCAGGCGGTGGAACGCTATCTTACATTCAGCAACCCGAAGAAGCAGTTAATGAGTTTAGCCGCTTATTTAACCGAATTCAGTCTGTCGGTTTGACCAACGCTCACCTCATGTTGTCACTCACGCCAAACATTCGTCTGGCAGAGCTAAAGCCACTCGCCCAAGTCGTTCCCGACACAATCGAGCTATCGGTCATCCAGGAAGCAAATCAGGCGATCGTGCGTCTTGGCGACCTGATGGTGGATGCTCCTAGAGTCGTGCTGGCGAACCTCTATGCCAGCCAGCTTCCCGAAGGGCGACACCCGATCGCCTATCTGCAAATTCGCTATGACGATCCAGCACAGGGACAGGAAGGGCTATTGTCTGAAAAGATCCCAGTTGAGGCAAATGTTCTCAGCGCCTTCCAGCCAGACCTCAATCCTCAAGTTCAGCAGCATGTGTTAGCTCTGGCGAAATATCGGCAAACCCAAATTGCCGAATCAAAACTGCTCCAGGGCGATCGCGTTGGAGCCGCCACAATGCTCCAATCTGCTGCCAAAACTGCCCTACAAATGGGCGACCAAAATGCCGCCACTGTTCTACAGGACAATGCAACTCGATTGCAGTCTGGAGAAGAACTGTCAGAGAGCGATCGCAAGAAGACTCGGATTGTTTCTAAGACGGTATTGCAGTAGTGGAAGGAGCTAGGGACTAAGGGCTAGGGGTAGAAGTCTCGTACGAGGCTTTGCCTCTTGTACCTCATATAGAAGAAGAGTTTCGCTAAAAGTATCTCCAGATCGAACCTGGAGATGGAGGGTATTCCTCAAACATAGAGATGAGGTCAAATTTCTAATCCCTAGCCCCCAACCCCCAGCCCCTAGTCCCTTTTCTTCGCTTTCCAGGTGCCACCGTAGGTGTAATAGGGATTGTTGTGGCTGACTGTAGGGAAGCAGCGATCGCAAACAAAAAGCCAGTCTCCAGACTCATCGATCTGCACTCGGTAAAGAACTGGTGCAGGTTGAGTGCAGCGATCGCACGGCTTGATCCGTTGGCGCATCAGGCAACTACAGTTGCTTCAGGACGGGCAAAAATCATTCGCCCAGCAGAAGTTTGCAATGCTCCGGTGACAATCACGCAAAGCTCATCTCCTATGTAAGGATTGCCATCTTCTACAACAACCATCGTGCCGTCGTTGAGATAGCCTACACCTTGAGTAGGTTCCTTGCCCGATTTGACAATCTTGAGATCAATTGTGTCACCGGGTAGATAAGCCGGACGAATTGCCTGCGCCAAATCGTTGATGTTTAGAACAACAACTTTTTGTAAACTAGCAACCTTGTTCAAGTTGTAGTCGTTGGTCAACAGCGTTCCGTTAATTTCTTGAGCCAGTCGCACCAGCTTTGCATCAACGGTAGGTACATCTTCGTAGTCTGCTGGATGGATCAAAATCCGCTCTGGGAAGTTTTCCTGCATCCGGTTGAGAATGTCTAACCCGCGCCGTCCGCGTACCCGCTTCTGGTCGTTAGACGCATCCGCAACCTGCTGAAGCTCTTGCAGAACAAATTGCGGCACCAGGATTTGACCTTCCAGGAAACCTGTGCCCAGCAGATCTTCGATCCGCCCATCAATAATGCAGCTTGTATCCAGCACTTTGGTAGTAGAAGGCTTCAAGGTTCCTTCTGCCAACAGCATGGTCTCTACACTGTGTGGATTAATCAGCCGTAGCAGTGCCCGTCCATGAGTATCGGCAAGACTTATGCCTGAAAAGGCAAACATGACACTGCCCAGTACAGCCGCCAAAGGTTTGATGAAGGCAAACTCAATTGGAATGGGGAGCAAAAAGATTGGTGCCAGCAGCAGATTTGCAACCAGTAAACCCAGTACCAAGCCGACTGAACGACTGAGCAACACGTCCACAGGCATTTCCCGAACTTGCCGCTCTAAACGGCGGTAGCCCGTTTGAGCAGTTAGCCCAACTGCAAAGCCAATTAAAGCGCCAAAGCCTGCCGTGACTAAACTCAAACCTTCCAGGCTAGTGACCTGTTCGAGTGTGTTGTTTGGCAGCAGTTCAACGCCATAAAAGCCGATCCCCGCCCCTGCTAGTATGAATGAAAAGATAATAATTGCGTCGAGCATAATTCAATCCAATTGAATGAATGGATGGATTGCAGTCTGACCAAGCTCTGATGACATCAGGTGAATCATTAGATTCCGATTACATCAAGTGAATACCAAGCTAAGTTCTAAGCTGATCAAACTTTTTCTGGCAGGGCGCAAGCAGCGCTAGAACTGGGCTTAGTAAGTACTTTTCCAGCCTTCATTATATCCTTCAGCGGGTAATGCAGTTTTTGACACTTCTACCCAGAAAACTGGCTAAATTAGGGCGGTTAAGCCGAACTATAGGCAACAAAGCGACTCAATTTCTGTCGTTTAAGGTTGATTTTGTTAAGGATTAAATTAGAGATGAAAGGCAAGGATTCACTTCAGCAATTCTTTGAATAAGCGTTGAACTTGGTGATTAATCTCGATCGAAATCATTCTTTACAAACACCAGCTTTTGAATATGGACATCCCACAGCCGCTTACGTCCATATTCCTTTTTGCCGTCGCAGATGCTTTTACTGCGACTTTCCCATCTCAGTTGTAGGCGATCGCACTCAAGGCGAAAATTCGGGGGCGATCGCCCAATACATCAACGGCTTGAATCAGGAAATTCTTACCACCCCATCCTTTGAGAAACCGCTGCAAACGGTATTTTTTGGGGGTGGCACTCCCTCGTTATTGTCAGTTGGGCAACTTGAGCAAATTCTCAAAGTTTTAGACCAGCAATTTGGCATTGCCTCATCGGCTGAAATTTCAATTGAAATTGATCCCGGCACGTTTGATCTAGCTCAGCTCAAGGGCTACCAGGCGGCGGGGATCAATCGGGTAAGTTTAGGAGTACAGGCATTTCAGCCAGAGCTATTGCAGGCGTGTGGGCGATCGCACACTGCCGACGATGTGTACACTGCAGTCGAGTTAATTCATCAAGCAAATGTATCCAACTTCAGCCTGGATTTGATCTCTGGGCTGCCGCATCAAACGCTGGAGCAATGGCAAGAATCGTTGCAGCAGGCGATCGCGCTCCATCCAACTCACCTATCGGTCTATGACCTGATTGTTGAACCCGTCACCGCATTTGGGCGACAGTACAAACCGGGAGCAAAACCCTTACCTTCTGATGAAATGACTGCCCAAATGTATCGGATGGCAGAGCAGGTCTTGAGCACAGCCGGATATGAGCATTACGAAATCTCCAACTATGCTAAACCGGGACATCAGTGTCGTCACAATCGGGTTTATTGGGAAAATCGAGCTTACTACGGCTTTGGCATGGGTGCAGCCAGCTATGTGCAAGGGCAGCGCTTCACCCGACCCCGGACACGACGGGAATATTTTCAGTGGGTCGAGGAGTTGGTAGGAAATAGAGGGGCGATCGCTTGCCCACAAACGCCAATCTCAGAGATGCTTCTAGACACGCTGATGCTGGGGTTGCGCCTTGCCCAAGGGTTGCGCCTTGCTGATTTAGCTCAGCGGTTTGGAGCAGCAGCAGTAGATCAAATTTTGATCACCTTGAAACCTTACTTTCGTCAGGGCTGGGTTGAACTATTTGACATAGAAACCAGCCGCTTAGTCGAACCTAATTTTGGGCTGAATCAATTCTCACCCACCCTATCGCTCCGACTCAACAAGCCAGAAGGTTTTTTGTTTTCTAACACCATCCTCACTTCTCTATTTGAGCAAGACTTTATAACGTTTCTCTAAGAAGAGGTTACAGGTGGAAGGGCACCCCACGAAGCGGGGTGCCCTTCCACCTGTAGCCCTAATTTTTGGACAATGAGACTCTTTTGTAGAGATGCAATGAATCGCATCTCTACAAAAGAGGAAACAACGAACACAAGACTACAGCTGACTTAGCCAGGGACTAACGTCTAAGGATAGCTTTTGTCCCAGTAGGAGCAATTGACGAATCTGAGATTGATCCCAGGCTCCTGAGACTTGGGAAGTTTGACCACCCTTTTGAGTTTCATGCTGATAAATCTGCCATAGAGAAAACTGGGGCAAGATTTCGTTGTGCAAACTTTTCAGGTAAAGCTCTTGCACTCGGTCAAGCGGCAGATTGAGATGCAGTTGATTCCCCAGATCAATCAGTCGTTCTAACAGCTGCGTGTCTGTTTCAACGGTCTTGGGGTTGAAGTTGTGCAGCAGATGCCAGAGCGATCGCAAGATTAGTCGCTCCAGAATTTGGCTGATTTCGGGCACTTTAAGCTGACAGTGCAGGTGATTGGCTTCCGTGGCGATCGCCTCTAGTTCTGCCAGGTGACTCAGGCAAAGCTGGAGATTAATGCTGGTCAAATCACTCGTTTCCCGCTCTAGCGCCTGCAAGGAAACGACGGCTCGATGCCCAATGGCAATTTCGGCTGCGACCTGAAGCTCTTGCGGTACTTCCAGGTGATCCCGATGAAATGCCATCAGCACGCCGTAGTTGTCCCGATAAACCTGAGTGTAAAGCTGATCTAGTCGGGTTAGAGTTTCCTGACTCAGCAGCCGCATGATTCGATGGCGTTCTTCAGCAAACAGGTCTTGCAAACTGAAGGACTGATCCCCAAACAGGCGGCTCATCGTCAGAATGGTTTGAGCGGCACTGGCCTGCTTAAGTGCTTCAAACAAGTTTTCCTTAAGCTGGCTGTAGCTGCGCCGTCCCGTAAAGGGTTGAATGCAGCAGTGAAAATCCCAGCCGCCCAAATGTAAAACGGCAAACACAAGGTTTGTACTCTCTCGCGTGATCTCAGAGATCATCTGAATTTGCCCTACCGCTAGCGTTAGCGATCCCATCCGCTGGAGCTGGTAATCGGCTTGATGAACGGTGTAGCAGTAAACTCGCTGATCCTGAGAATAGGGCGTAAACAGAGAGCTAATGGCATAGTGAGCTGCAACTTGAGCCGGAGTAATTTGAGCTGGGGCAACAAGTTGTCTGTAAACCTCAGCGCCATTTTGAAATACGTCAACGTTGCTAGGGGCAGCGGTAAGGCGTTTGACAAAATTCTTCTCTAGCTGAATTCCAGCAACATCTCCTGCCAACTCGATCGCCCGAGCCGCATAGCGCAAGATCTGCACCCCTTCTGGGCGAGACAGTTCTTCAAAGAACCAGCCGCAGCTTGTGTACATCAGCAGGGTATGACGTTGCATCTCTAAGAGGCGCAGCGCATCCACTTTCTCACTAGCGGTAAGTTTGTGCGATTGGTGCTGAGCCAGAAAGCGGTTGATGCTGTTGGGGCTGCGATCGCGTACCACGTCAATGTATTCATCCCGCGCCTGCCAGGGAGCTCGAAACAGCTTTGCACCTGCCTCTTCGTATACTCTGACTAACTGATCCCGCAGCCAATCGAGCGAATCACGCAGCGGTCGTCGCCACTGTTGATTCCACAAGCCACCACCTCCACAGCCGCAGTCTTCCTGCCAGCGACCAACTCCATGAGAGCAACTCCAGGCTGTAACAGGCTTCAGTTCAACTTCCCAAGTGGGCGGATTGAGGCTGAGGAAGTGAGCAAAATTGGTGACTGTCCAACCGCGTTGAGGAAACTCTTCGGTTAGCGCGTAAGCTAACGCTTTCTCAGTACCTCTCTTGTGGTGCCCAAAGGTTTCACCATCGGTTGCGACTGAAATCAACTGGGCAGAGCGATGATCCCCACGCACGGCCTGCCCGATGCGGCCGGCAAAGTGTTGGGAACTGCTCAAAACATCGTTAAAGCCCATATCGCGGGAGATCGGGCCGTCATAAAAGAAAATGTCGATGTAGTCGCGGTTGCGATCGCCATTAGGTAAGAAGCAGCGGTAAGGCTGAATCGGATCAATTTGACCACCGCCAACCTCACGCCAGGGAGAATCTGCCTGATCCCGGTTGGGTAAGGGACGGCAACGCTGCGCTTGGGAAGGAGCCAGGACAATAAAACGAATTCCTTCTGATACCAGAGCTTCTAACGTGGCGTAGTCTACGGCCGTTTCGGCTAGCCACATCCCCTCGGGATCACGCCCAAATCGAGAACGGAAGTCCACCTTGCCCCAGCGAATTTGGGTGTATTTGTCGCGCTCGTTAGCCAGCGGCAAGATCATGTGGTTATATGCCTGGGCGATCGCATTTCCGTGCCCATTCAACCGCTCACAGCTTTTGCGATCTGCTTCCAGGATGCGTCGGTAAGTTTCTATGTCATAACGCTCCAACCAACTCATCAGTGTTGGGCCAATATTGAAGCTGAGGTATTCGTAGTTGTTGACGATCCCGACTAGTTCACCTCGATCATTCAAAATCCGCGCAAACGCATTGGGACGATAGCATTCGTGGTGAATTCGCTCATTCCAGTCGTGGAACGGTGCTGCGCTGGATTGACGCTCGATCGCATTTAAATAAGGATTCTCACGAGGTGGCTGATAAAAGTGTCCATGAACCGTGACGTAAACCCCTAGCGCAGTCCGTAGAGGATCATGTTCTGCACGGGGATCGCCTGTGGGGGGCGATTGAGTTTGGTTAATCTCAGAAGACAAACGGGGATCAACTCCCAATTTGGTATCCTCTAGAGTTAGCGATCGCGCAAAAGATTCTAAATTGCCAGAAGTCATGAAGCTTTGTCCAAATTGAATTGATTTGAAGTAGAAATACGCAAGCTTAGATTCGGAAAGCTTTATTCACCAAGTGATCCCCAAAGCCATATGTGTTCGAGGGCTACTTTGCTTCTGCAAGCGTCATAGCTTCAAATGAGGATCAAAATCTAAAAATACTGATGGGGATCACCCTGCATTAAGCAGTCGTATTAAATCCAGTAGCAAAGCAGGGTTTAGAGCTAGCCCACTAAAAATTGAACAGATTGGTCAAATGTTGCAGCTATAGGCTTGACCTGGTGCAACCTAGCTGAAATTTGAGTCTGAAAAGCTTAGCTGGAACGCAACTTAGTAGAAATCGGAATCAGTCCTCTGGCTGAATGCAATCGTCCGCTACTGTTGCCGCTCAACTTTAGAAGGCAGGGCTATTGAACACAGCAAAATTTTTCGAAGTATTTTCAAAGCTAAACTGCATAGCGCTCCCGCCTATCGAGTTTTAACAGTTCATAACAAAGTTTCACTATTTTTGAGTATTGAGCGAAAAATCGTTATCAAATTGCCACGAGAGAAGGCATCATCATTTCTAGAAACAGTCCCTACAAATTCTAATTCAGGGATCAAAAGATGTTTCAGGGTCGACTGCTATAGCAATCCTAAATGATTGAAACTATTGGGATTCACAATCTCTAATGTTCGCTGGTTGAGTTTATGCTTTGCAAATCATTCTATTTGTGACGATCGATGAACACATTCATTTGTTTCATCTCGACAGCTCCAAACAGATTTGCAAACGCTACATCAGCCGCATCACGCCCGATTCCAATGCGAACGACCCCGTCTAGTGGGACTAATCGAGTGGGATCAAACAAGTACCAACCACCTTCCAGGTAAGCTTCTAAGCAGGCGTGGAAGTCGGGCGGATATAGCTTATAGGCATAGCAGGTAACAAACCGAGCCGGGATTCCTAATGCTCGACAGAAGGCGATCGCCAAATGGGCAAAATCCCGACATACTCCGGCTCTTTCAGTCACGGTGTCATAAGCAGAGGTATGAGAATCACTGCTACCAGAAAGGTACGTTACGTTGTCGTAAATCCAATTGCAGATTGCTGTAACTCGTGAATAGCCAGGAACCAAATGGTCAAATTCGGTGTTTACCAAGCGGGTTAACTGATCCGACTGACAGTAGCGACTGGGATAAAGATAGGGCACTACTTCGAGTGGCAAATCAGCGATGTTGACCTCGTTCACATCGCTGGGATCAGGCTTTTCATCAGGCTTTTCGACACTTGCCTGGTAGGAGATTTTGATCTCTCCTACCGAAGCGTTAACCCGCAGAAAACGATTCTTGAGAACGGGATCGCGATACTCCTCAACGGGAGTCGAAGGAGTGATAACTAGATCCTCTTCAATGACGGTCTGATGACCATCAGGCACAGCAATATTGAAAATTAGGGTGCTGGATTCATTGATAGCGTAGCTGAGCTGACAGCCAAGGTTAAACTTCATACGGGTTGAGCAATTTCACTGCCTATCGGGGAAATGAGTCCGAAACACTGGTGACATCATAAATTCCCCAGTCTTGAATACCGTGCTTGCTGAGAATAGAAGCAGCTTGGAGGGCTTCTTCGCCTGTGCCGCTCACCATGATCAAGCTGGCACCTGCGCTGAGGCGATCGCCATACACTCTCGCCTGCTCTCCTGGAATACCTAAGCGAGTTAGCGCCGAGGCAAAGTTTCCGCTTTCTGCCAGAGAAGACTTGATCGTTGGGGCAGCTTCGCCGACAACTAAAACTTCTCCCAATCCAGGAATCATAACCGTGTTCAGTCCAGCTAACAGTCCTGTGATCCCGCCTAAAGAACTGGATGCGGTGGGTCTAACCCGACCTTCAGAGTCAATTCTTGAAAGCGGATTTATGGGTTGATTGCGGTGAACTGCTTCTTCCTGTCCGCCATCGCGCGACACAATCGAAATTCTGTGCATGGTGAAGTTTGAGTTTCTCAGAGCTTCTAGCGCCTGTTCTAACCCGTGCTGATCATAGAACACGCCCATTGCCCGCTTGGTGTTACCTGCTACTGTCTCAGTTACGGGCGCTGTTGCACCAATCGGGCGAGCAACTGGGCGATCGCTTGAGTAGTCTACAGGTTGCCTAACTCGTGACGGCACAACAGGGGTCTCAGTTCGATGAATGGGTTGTACCTGACCAAGATTGCGATCGCCTGGTTTAACCACCCCTAAATTTCGTGGCGCTTCTAGAGGCGTTTCAGTATAAGCAGTTCGTCCTGGAACTGCCTGCAATGCGCCTATTTTTTCTACCACATTGCTACGATGTCCTGGCGCATCATAAACTCCAAGGTCACGAATACCCTGATGCCGTAACGTATCTTCGGCACGACGAACCTCTGGCTCTGTACCTTTTACCAGAACTAAGTATTCACCCCGCGCCACCCGATCGCTATAGGTCCGCGCCCGATCCTCAGGGATACCTAACCCAATTAGGGCACCGACTAACCCTCCTGCTGCCGCTCCTGCTGCACCCCCAACCAATGTTGTAATCAGTGCGGTTGCGGCTTCTCCAACTAAAAAGATTCCAGTGAGTGCCGGAATGGTCAGAGCACCTAGACCTACCAGCAAGCCTGCGACACCACCCAAAATGCCACCCCCTAAGGCACCTGCTGTGGACCCTTTATTCGCATGGTTCCCCTTCTGATCTCTGATTTCGACCCCAGCGATCGCCTCTTGTCTAGCAGCATTTCGCGCCACAATCGTCACCTGACGCATCGAAAAGCCAGAATCCCGGAGCGCTTGAAGTGCAGATGCCGTTGTAGGGCGATCGGGGAATACCCCAACAGCACGCTTTTGCTTGCCCGAAACCATATTTTCTTCCTCGTAGATGGGATGAATGCAGTTCCCAGTAAGTTCACAGTCATCTAAAATCGAAAACTTTAACTTGCTAGCGTAGAAACTTACTAGCTCCCGCTAGTTGGGACAAGGTTGGTTTTACTTTCCTCATTCTTTGTATCGATCTTCGCCTATAGAATTCATCGCCCTAGGGATGTAATTTCTCTCTGAGAAATCAGTTAGAAGAAATACATCTTAAAGCTACAAAGCTGCCTTAAATCGGACTGATTGCTCTCAGTTATGCTGACCAACCGACAAAACTCGGTTCAAGAGAAAAGTCGTA
Organism: Oculatella sp. FACHB-28; assembly: GCF_014696015.1. Taxonomy (NCBI): domain Bacteria; kingdom Bacillati; phylum Cyanobacteriota; class Cyanophyceae; order Oculatellales; family Oculatellaceae; genus Oculatella; species Oculatella sp. FACHB-28. Next base: position 88,680 of record NZ_JACJPJ010000089.1, read on the forward strand.
AAAAGTTTTCAGTTCTGTAACCAATGATCCTGAATTATTCTGCAAGTTGAACAATATTTATTTAGTGAGTTAAATAAAACTAAGTTACGTCATAGCCTGGTTGGCGGATTGATTCAGGATATTGGCCCATTTCGCCAAGAAGCAGTGGCAACCAGTTAAATTTCTCCTCTGTTCATGTTCGGGAACCTTTCCTCTGGTGTAATGCCAGAGGTTTTTTTTGGAGCGATCGCGTTATCCCTTTCTCACCGTTGGGCAAAATCAGCCCATGCATTTCATTGCCTAGTGAATGCCCAACTGTGAGGATTTGTTGTGCGTCTATCATCCTGGTGGATTCGGTTTTACCTTCTGTTTGTTCTGGGGCTATTGCTGTTTTTGGGTTTTAACCACTGGCGGCAAAGTTCAGCCCTCCAGCCAGCACTGGAGCCACTACCTCAAGACCGATTCATTCAGGTTTACTTTAACCATTCACAAGCGGCGACCTATACCGAACCCTATCGATTGCAGGAACGGTTAGGAGACGACTTAGAACAGGTCATCGTGGAAGCGATCGCCACTGCCCAATCATCAATAGATGTAGCTAGCCACGAGTTTCGCCTGCCTCGGATTGCTCAAGCGCTTCAGGAAAAGCAGCGAGTTGGCGTACGGGTGCGCGTCATCATAGAAAACGAATATAGCCGCCCTTGGAGTAGCTTTACAGCCGAAGAAGCAGGTCAACTGGATGAGCGTCAGCAAGGAAAATACCTGGAATTCTTTCAGCTTGCAGACCAAAATCAGGACGGACAGCTTACCCCAACCGAAATCAATCAGCATGACGCACTCGTGATCCTGCAACAAGCCCGGATTCCGGTCATCGACGACACGGCTGATGGCTCCAAAGGCAGTGACCTGATGCATCACAAGTTTCTGGTGATCGATCATCGACTGGTGATTGTCGCTTCGGCTAATCTGACTACTAGTGACGTTCATGGGGACTTTCTTGCCCCTCACAGCAGCGGCAATGCCAACAACCTGGTGAAAATTGACAGCCCAGAACTAGCTCAGCTCTATACCCAAGAATTTGAGTTGATGTGGGGAGACGGTCCGGGTGGAGCCTTAGACAGCAAATTTGGCTTACAAAAACCACCCCGTCCCGCTCGAACCGTGACACTGGCACCCGGCTCGACCGTTACAGTGCAATTTTCGCCAACCTCAACCTCTTTACCCTGGCAGCAAAGCACGAACGGGCTAATTGGCAGAGCCTTGAACACTGCGACTCAAACAGTTGATACAGCCTTATTTGTATTTTCTGACCAGAATCTCAGCAACGTTTTGGAAACTCGCCATCAGCAAGGCATTCAGGTTCGCGCTCTGATTGATTCTGGCTTTATCTATCGGGACTATAGTGAAGCGCTAGACATGATGGGGGTTGCGTTAAAGAATCGGCAGTGTCGCTATGAGGAGGGGAATCGTCCCTGGAGTGGGGCGATCGCCACAGTCGGCACTCCCAGCCTTGCAGAAGGCGATCTGCTGCATCATAAGTTCAGCATGGTAGACGAACATCTCGTCATCACTGGGTCACAAAATTGGAGCGCAGCCGCTAACAATAGCAACGACGAAAACTTACTGGTAATTGATAATCCCACTGTTGCAGCACACTTTCAGCGGGAATTTGCCCGGCTTTACGAAGGAGCAAGTTTGGGCGTGCCTACTTTTTTGCAGCAGCGAATCAAAGAGGAACAAACCCGTTGTCCATAGGTTGCAGTTTTAGCTAATGCGCCTATAGGTTTCATATCTGAAACCCGGATGCTTTTCCTGATTCACGAGCTTAAATTGGCTGCCGATTAAATGCTGATAGTCTGGGAAAAAAGTATCCCCTTCAAAGTTACCTTCTACTAAAGTTAATTCCAGCGTATCTGCCAGGTTTAACGCTTGCGAGTAAATGGAAGCCCCTCCCACAATAAAAGCTTTCTCTTGATTCGCAGCATTTTTTAAAGCGTCTTGAACAGAATTAACAAAAGCCAGTTCAAAAGGGTAATCATGGCAATGCTCTGAGACATCTTCTTGTTCAGGACTGGATGAAACAACAATGTTAAACCGCTTTGCCAAGGGACATTTCTCGACATCGAATTCCCAGGTTTTTCGACCCATGATCACGGGATGACCCAGCGTAATGTCCTGAAACCGTTTGGAGTCTTGAGGAATCCTCCAAGGCAGCTTGCCGTTTTTACCAATTACTCGATTAGATTCAGCAACAGCGGCAATGATAATTACTTCAGGTTTTTTCATTGTTTGATAAATTTAGGTAAAAGAAACCAACCATTCTAGTTAAATACCAATCGTTTACATTTCAGATTTAACCTTTGATTGGTATTTAGAAAAGTGTCTCTAGAGAAGGAATATGCGAGCGCCCCTTGCATCTTAAAGTTGATATCTTTAAGCTAACTCTGTTCTAACTGACTTTGCAATTCAGCAGTTCGTTCTGTAGTGACTCGCTCCAGGCAACCGTAGTAAATCGTCGGTTGAATTGAGCCCCCTTCATACTGGCTGCTCTCTGCCTCGCAGGTTTGGTCGCGATACTCAATCCAGGCGAGTTCTGCGTCAATCAGCTCTTCCTGTTCCTGGCTGTTGAGGCTGGACTTGAGTTCCTGATAAACCCGATTTAGCTCTTTGTCAGCTGTTTCATAAGACGCCTGAGCGCACTGGTTGATTTCAGCTTGGGTTTGAGCATTGGCACAGTCTGCTGATGGAGCCGATGCTTGAGCCGATGTAGTATCAGGAGCCGAGGAGCTAGCCGCCGGGGCTGTAGGTTCAGGTGCCGCTTGGGGAGGTACTGCTTGGGACGGTTCTGACTCTGACTCTGGTGAAGGGGTAGCAGGTTCGACCGGAGAAGCCGCGGTTGAAGTTTGGGTAGGGTTAGCTGGGCTGGCTGAACTCGCTTGAGGAGAGTCTTGACTGCGAGAAAAGCAGCCAGGAGCGATCGCCAAAAGCAGGATCGCCAGCAATCCAGGTAGGTGTTTGGCTGTAAACATCAATTTTTCCCTTAAACGGTTTTAGATACAGTAAAAGCAAAATCAATAGACTTGAGCAACCTGCTATAGAGTCAAAAGACTTAAAATTGCAGCATATTCTCCATAAATGGCAGATTCAAGCAGTTTGCTTTAAGGGCAAAGCGGCAAAGCATCTTGTTGATGGTCTGAAAAATGAGTATTTTGACAGGAGACTTCACCGTGAGTCTGTTCTGTCCTGGATCTGTCAATGCCTGAACCCATTCTTTACGTTGCAATTACCAATCATGGCTTTGGTCACGCCACCCGCACAGCAGCAGTAGTGAGCGAAATTAAGCGGCTCTGCCCTGAAATGGTCATTGCGCTGGTGACGACGGCTCCTCGCTGGCTGCTAGATTCTTACATTCAGAGTGATTTCATTCATCGTCCGCGTGGGTTTGATGTGGGGGTGCTGCAAAGTGACAGTATCACAATGGACAAACCCGCTACGTTGGAAAAGCTGAAGCAGATTCGGGCACAGGCAAATTCACTGATTGCCTCGGAAGTGACCTTTATTAAGCAGAATCGGGTTGGTCTGGTGCTGGCAGATATTCCACCGTTAGCAACGGCGATCGCCCACGCTGCCCACGTTCCCTGCTGGATGATCAGTAATTTTGGCTGGGATTTTATCTACCGTGCCTGGGGCGGTGAGTTTGTTGAGATGGCAGACTGGATTGTTGAGCGCTTTGGGGAATGCGATCGCCTCTTTCGCCTACCATTTCATGAGCCGATGTCTGCCTTTCCTCACATCACTGATGTGGGACTGACCGGCGGTTCACCCCGCTATGTGATCGAGGAATTGCGGACAAAGTTTAATCTGACTAAACCACCAGAACAAACTACCTTGCTGACCTTTGGCGGCTTAGGGCTTGACCAAATTCCCTACCAAAATTTAGAAAATTTCGCTGATTGGCAGTTTATTACCTTTGACCGTCAAGCTCCCGATTTGCCAAATTTGCTCAAGATTACCGACCGTCACTACCGACCCGTAGATTTTATGCCACTTTGCGGTCGAGTTGTCTCAAAGCCTGGATACAGCACTTTTGCTGAAGCTTGCCGTCTAGGAGTGCCAATCGTTTCTGTTACCCGTGAGGACTTTGCTGAGTCGCCCATTTTGCTGGAAGGCATTCAGGACTACGCCCACCATCGAATTTTGCAGCCTGCTGAGTTCTTTGGCGACTGGCAGTTTTTGCGAGAACCCATGCAGCCACCTCGACAGTCACAGCCTTTAGCAGTTGATGGGAATGAGGCGATCGCTCAGTCCGTCAAAGATTATTTCTATTAACATAGCTTTATTGACATCGCTATTGACATCGCTTTGCTGAACTTCAACCCGCCCAACCCATGACAGCAGCAGTCAACTCGTTTGACCAGAATCTGGTTTCTGAGGAAGCCGAAGAGAAAACTGAAACTTTCACAAACCAACCCATTCCTGCCGAATCGGGCATGACAGCTTTAGTAGAAACTCCAACAGAGAGTGTTGCCGTTTCAACGATAGAGCTGGCCGCTAAGGACGTGCGCCTTGTGCTGACCGAGCAGAGAGAGCAAAGTCAAATTCTCACGACAAAGCTCAACATTCTCTTTGTCACGAATGGGGCTTTGCTGACCAGCCTCAACATTTCCCGTTTGATGATGATCCCCAGCCCGTTTAGCATCACTGAAGTGATTGGGTTTTTAATCAGTTTCACGCTACTAGTAAGGGCATTTCTCCCTCGCCAGGTGGCAGTTAGCCCGAATTTAGAAGACCGTAAATTTTTGGAGAAATATCTGGTTTTGTCACCAGACGAATACCAGCTACAGATGCTAGTTAATTTGACCGAGACTTATAATGCAAATAAGCAGCGACTTGATGATGTTTCTCAAACTTTGAGGTACGCCGCTTATGCTACTTGGGTAATTGCTGTGGTGATGTTAATGCATATGGTGGTAGTTTATTTCCTGATATGAATCTGATCGGGGTTCGTGCTTGAGAAATGCCGCTGCAAATTGCTTGAGATAACCGCTAACTTATGGAAGCTAAACCAACTGATAGCTCTGTGCTTGAGAAGCGTATCCGTTTGCCAGAACCCGATATGTCTAATATCACGGTTCTGACGCGCCAGTTGCCAAATGAGCCGATCTTGCCCTGGCACCGTTACGACTCTCCCTGGCTTAACCCAGAATCAGAATCGCTAGATGCGTCAGAGGCTGAAGCAGATCAGGCAGCCAACCAAACGGAAGACGATTCTGCAAGCATGGAACTGGAAGAACATCAGGCTGTTGAGAGCGAGGGTGATGCTGTACTGCCCGATAGCAGCCTCACTGACACTGCTAGCCCAACTGACACCGCTCAGGCAGAATCCGTTTCATGAGTCATTACCAGCAATTAGTCAAAGTCAAGACCAACGGCAAATCGATTCATAAGATCACATCAAAAATCGAGTCTGCTGTGTCTAAGTCGGGTATTAGCACCGGGCTATGTACGTTATTTTTACGGCACACGTCAGCCAGTTTAATTATTCAAGAGAATGCTGACCCCGATGTGCTGCGAGATCTGGCAAATTTTTTGGCAAAGCTGGTGCCTGAGGGCGATCGCTACATCCACAGCACCGAAGGTCCAGATGATATGCCTGCCCACATTCGTACCGTTTTGACTCACACCTCAGAGCAAATTCCGATCGCCCACGGTCGGCTCATGCTGGGAACCTGGCAGGGCATTTATGTCTGGGAACATCGGCAGCACAGCCACCTGCGTGAGGTGCTAGTGCATATTAGCGGCGATTAGGCTTACACAATTCCTGCACGCAATGCAACGACCGCAGCCTGCACCCGATCGTCTACCGCAAGCTTGTTCATGATTCCACGAACGTGGGTTTTGACCGTGTTGGGGCTGAGGTAAAGGGCAGCGGCAATTTCTGGGTTGCTATAGCCTTCGACCATTAGCTTGAGCACTTCTAGCTCTCGTTGTGAAAGTTGACCAACTGCGCCTACATCAGTTTGCGTCGGAGGCTTCAAATGATCTAAAACTCGGCGGGCAACGTGGGGATCAAGATAGCTGGCTCCTTCTTGAGCAGCGGCGATCGCTGCCAACAACCGATCAACGCTCGTGCCTTTGACGCAATAAGCATCCGCACCGCTAGAGAGCGCCCCAATCACCTCATTCTCCGTAGTGTGAGAGGTGAGCATGACAATGCGTACCTCTTTGAGTGATTGTTTGATTTGCTGGGTTGCAGCAATGCCGTCCAATCGAGGCAACCCAATATCCATCACAATAATGTCGGGCTTCAGCTTGAGGGCTTCTTCAACTGCTAAATAGCCGTCATCCACTCGACCCACAACTTCAATGTTGGGATAAGCTGCTAAAGACTGCTCTAACCCTAGCTGCATCATTGGGTCATCTTCGACAATCAAAACCCGCATGGGTGGCAGTTCGGAGAATGAATTCATAGGGGCACTTCTTTCGGGAAAGATCTGGCTACAGTCCAAGCCACCGACAGACTAACCTAACGAATTCTAGATTACCAGTAAGAATCGGCAAGTTAAGCCCAACTTAAGAGTTTCAACGTTTTCAACAACAGCAGAAACAGCTGGAGTGGCATCGGTGAGAAGTTTACTATGACGTCAGCCGAGCAGCGATCGCATACAGCAACGAACTCAACAGCAAAGCGGGTAAAAAGGAAGCAATTCTGACCTGAGCAACCTCCAGCAAATTTAGCCCTAACCCCATAATCATTAGCCCTCCTACGCCTGTAATCAGCATCACCTGGGGCGCAGTAGCCGGATCAGGCAGTGTTTGGGCAAGCGCCCCTGCCGCCAGAGAAATTCCGCCCTGGTAAATGAGGATAGAAAGGGCAGAAAAGCCAACACCAATGCCAAAGCTGCTGGTGAGGGCGATCGCTGCTAGTCCATCCATCGAAGCCTTCAGCGTTAGCAACGTGTTGTTGCCGACTAAGCCGTTATTTAGACTGCCAATTAACGCCAGCGGACCCACACAGAACAATAGACTAGCGGCGACAAATCCTTCCGTAAAGCTGCCTTTGCCTTTAAACCGATGCTTCAACCAATTGCCTACCGCTTCTAGGAGAAGCTCTAACTTCCACCATTCACCCAGTAGCCCACCCAGGACAAGCGCCAGCAACCCTAAAATTACTCCATCGACCTGACCTGCCTGCGCCTCTCGCAAACTTCCAGCCATGCTAAAGCCGATGAACAGCGTCACCAACCCTAAGCCCTGAGTAATCACCTTCTGCATCTGTCCAGGTAGCCGCCCCCGCAGAAACAGCCCTAGCGCAGTACCCAAAACAACTGTAATGACATTAATCCAGGTGCCGCTGGTTCTTACCCAAAAATCGAGTGCCATAGACGCGCTGCAAATAAGTGATGGAATTTAGCAATTCCGTCACCTATTCAACCATTACGCCTGCACGAAAAAATCCTACTGTTGCGTGAACTCGCATCTTCACTCTATAAGGGCGAAGCATTCGGCAAGCATTTTCTAGCTCACAACAAAGTTCTTTGCCCGAACGCTTCGCCTCTACAGGGATTTGTGGTTTTGCAGTTTGGAGTATGCTTCTATCTAAGCAACTTTATCGCATTGACTCACCCGGAACCCTTCCATGCGTAGATCTTCCTCATCTACATTTGCTTCTCTAGTGGTCACAGCGCTAAAACTCCTGATCCGAGTTTTAGTTCGGCTGCGGGTATTTTGGATTATTCTGATTGCGGCTCTGTTTCTCTCTGGCTGCGTTAAGTATGACGTGGGTGTTCACTACGACAGCCAGAATCATGGAACCCTTGTACAGCATGTGCGGTTGAGCGATCGCCTCACTAGCTTTAGTGATGCTGCCCAGGAATGGCTTCGTAGCGTTGAGCAACGGACTAAGCAGTTGGGTGGGCGGGTCAAGCGCGTCTCGGATCAAGAGTTGCGGGTGACGATTCCGTTTAACAACGGGGCAGATCTGGAGGAGAAGTTTAATCAGTTCTTTCAAAGCCAGGCAGAAGCTTCTGTTGATGATTCCACTGCTGAATTAGGCTTGCCCGAACTCACCTCGCATCTGACGTTAACCGAAAGCAATCTGCTGCTGCTAGAGCGCAATCGCCTTAGCTTTGATCTGGATTTGCGATCGCTTGGTGTTCTCTCTAGCAAGGGCAATCTGTTGGTCAGTCCTGGATCTCTGATCGATCTAGAATTTAGCCTGGATAGTCCCTGGGGTGCCCGTAGTGTCAATTCCTCTAGCGAAGCCGTGCGCCAGGGAAAGCAGCTTGTCTGGATGCTCAAACCGGGAGAAATGAATCACCTGGAAGCTATCTTTTGGATTCCCAGTCCGCTTGGAATCGGCAGTGTGGCGATCGCCCTACTCGTTATCAGCGGCAGTTTCGTAAAATCTCTCCTGGAACCTCAACCCGAAATATCAGCGGTCGAATCAGCACCAGAAATATAGCTCCCTTTCTCACTAACGCCAAAAAGAAAGCGGGCGACGATAGCGAATATCTAAATTATCTGCCAGATTTTCCTCTCCCCAATCCAACGGATGGCTTTCCTCTGTTGGAACAACGCTAACGCCTAGTTCTTCGGATTCAGTTCGAAGGGTAGAGGGTTTCAGGGCAGGTGCAGTAGGGCGGGATTGAGAAATCGCTCCATTTTGAGCCAAGATTCGAGGACTAACAGAGCCACGTTTTGGTTTTCGGGCATTGGGAGGCTGTCTCAAACGCTGGGAAACCATCAAGGACGCGATCGCACAGCTAAAGGCGATCGCTCCAAATGACCAGAGCGGTAAGGAATCTTTGTCCTCGACGGAAGGGGACACTGGTGTGTCAGGTGACTCAATGGCAGCTGGTTCTTGAATTTGTTCGCTCTGAGTTACAAATTCAGGGTTAAGCAAAAAGCTATTGAGCGTAACCTGGACAATAATCAGCAAGATTGTCCACAAACTGCCCCAAAGTAGAAACGGATGTCGGCAGAGTGCCCGCATCAGCAGGGCAAAGTCTGATTTGCTCTGACCAGCAGCAGGAAGAACGAGTTGTCCCACTGCTGGGTTGGCTGTCTGATTGTGAATCTGATCCTTTTCCATCTGCAACCTCAGCAGTACAGAGCCAGACTATTTCTAATACGTCACGCTTGATACTAGCTAGAATCTGGTCTGCTGCGCCGAGGAGGCATGAGAGTTTAGGAACCGCGCTCCAGCGCAAGCTGGATTAGCTGATCGACCAGTTCTGGAAAGGCAACACCACTGGCTGCCCAGAGCCTTGGATACATACTAGTTGCTGTGAATCCAGGCAAGGTATTAATTTCGTTGATGAAGACTTCACCAGTTGCCTCAACGTAGAAGAAGTCTATCCTGGCTAGCCCTGCTGCATCAACTGCGGCAAATGCTTTCAGTGACATTTCTTGGATTTGCTGAGCGATCGCTTCTGGTAAAGGGGCAGGAATCAACAGTCCTGCTAATCCCTCAGTATATTTAGTTTCGTAATCATAAAAATCGCTCTCATAGGTGATTTCACCGATGACGGATGCTCTAGGTTGGTCATTTCCTAAGACGGCGCATTCTACCTCACGGGCAGTGACTCCAGCTTCGACAACGAGGCGGCGATCATAGCTGGCGGCATTGTCTAAGGCTGCTTCGAGTTCGGGGCGCGATCGCACTTTGGCAATTCCAACTGAGGAACCCAGGTTGGCGGGTTTAACGAAGCAGGGATAGCCCAGCGTTTGTTCGATTTCGTCACATAGTTTTGGGAAAACACAGGGGTTCGACCAGATTTGCGAACGGTTGACGGCTACGTATTTGACTTGGGGGAGCCCAGCCTGGGCAAAGGCCATTTTCATGGCAATCTTGTCCATTCCCAAGGCGGAACCGAGAATGCCTGAGCCCACAAAGGGAACTTGCATGAGTTTGAGTAATCCCTGAACGCTGCCATCTTCGCCGTTTGGCCCGTGCAAAATCGGAAACCATACGTCTACATCTGCAACTTGGGCGGGAGACTGCCAGCGCAATTTCTGAGAATCGGTAGTTTGAATATCAGTAGGATTTTCGGCGCTTCGCTTTTCACCAGGTAAGGCGGGGTTGGATGCGGAAAGTTGCAGGGGGGTACCGCTTTCGAGTACCTGTTGGGCGATCGCCGCTCCTAGCCAGCGACCATCTTTTTGAATGTAGACGGGGTTGATCTGGTATTTGTCGGTGTTGGCACCGGAGCTTAGGGCTTGGGCGATCGCCTGAGCAGACCGAATTGAAACTTCATGCTCTCCTGAACAGCCGCCAAATAGTAGCCCGACTCGCAATACCATAGCCCTAAACTCCTGCCACTCGTTGTTCTATGTATCAGCAGTAACATCCTGAATGACTGCTGGTCATGAGACTAAATTTAATTACGCAGATAGCGTATCATAGGCAGTTCTGATTCCTCGTCTCAGTTGAGTCTTTTTCTGGGGACTTGCCCCCAGCCCCCACTGGGGGACGAGGCGCGTCCCCCAGACCTCCTCCGCAATGGATTGGGGACAGGTGGCATGGTGCGCTTCGCATTGGTGGGAGGCAAGTGCTTGGTGGCTCCCTTGGTTTCGCTTTGGATCATTTCAAAATAAAATGACTCAGGGTGCCGAGTATAGATTTTGCAAGAATGCTCATGGCAGTGCTGCGTTGGAGGAGGCAAAGCAAGCTTATGCCTCGCGTTGGCTGTGCCACTACCAATATTTGGGTTGACGATGACACAAAAAATCAAGATTGCTGCTTGGCTGAGTCGGTTTTTGGTGTTGGGTTTGGCGATCGCTTCACCGCAGGTTGCTAAAGCATCGGGCGAAATTCGCGTGACGCAATCAAGTGATGATGTAGTTGCTGAACTGTCTTATAGCGGAGAAGTTTTGGGGGCTGAACCGTCTCAGTTCGCCAACTTTAAGCTGCGAATCGTCAGAGCGGGTCAGACTTTGATCGATCAGGATCTTGCCACTGCCCGCAGCACCTATGGCAACCCGTCAAATATACAGTCGCCGGGCAATCGTCCTTTCCCAGAATCACTCAAGGTGGTAGACCTGAATCAGGATGGTGAACTGGAGATTTTGTTTGACTTCGGCGATCGCCCTGGAGGTTGCTGCACCTATACCCAAATTTATCGTTTTGACCCTGAACAACAAACCTATTCCTACACGGAGCATTTTTGGGGTTATGCGGGTTATCGGCTGCGCGATTTGAATGAAGATGGAGCGCCAGAATTTCTGACAAATGATAATCTGTTCGCTTATCCGTTTGGCTTTCCATCGGTCGAGATGTCGGAACAGCTTCAGGAAAGCAGCTATTCACCCAGTGTTTTGCCGCTGCGGGTACTGCAATATCAGGATGGCAGAATGGCTGAGGTGACGCGCCAACACCCACAAGAGATTGGTAGTCATGCCTACATTTTGTGGTCACACTACTGGCAGCGCCAGAGCAGTGGAGATACTAACGTTAGGACAGACCCTACGATGAAGGTAGTCTGGGCAGCTTATCTGGCAGATAAACACTTGTTAGGGCAGGCGCAGGAAGGTTGGCAGATGGTAGAGCAGGCTTACCAGGGAAGCGATCGCCAACAATTCTTTAACAGTCTCCGCACTTTCTTGCGTGAAAATGGCTATGCTCAGGAGTCATAGCTTCTGATCAGCGGTTGTTCAACTAGCGATCGGTCAACTGCTGCTTGAGATTACGAATGGCAGCGCTGGTGTTGCGTTTGTAAGCAATCTGGACGCAGCGAGCGATCGCCTTCCCTAATCTAAAATGTAAACACCCTACGCTTTTGTCTCATGCTTGCAACTTCACCTTCCCTTATTGAAGTAGTTCATTTATCGGGAATTAGCTGGCAGACCTATGAAACGCTGCTGGAAGAATTGAGCGATCGCCGTCTTCGCCTCACTTACAATCGCGGCAATTTAGAAATCATGACCCCTTCTCCTGAACATGAACTTGGCAAAGAAGTTTTAGGTCGTTTCGTAGAGACGATCGCAGAAGAGTTGGCGGTGCAAATTTATCCTCTTGGCTCAACTACATTCAAACGTCCTGAACTGAGCGGGGCAGAACCCGATAAATGTTTTTACATTCGTAATATTGCTGCGGTTCGAGGAAAGAAGCGATTGGAGCTCGGCAAAGATCCTGCCCCTGATTTAGCTGTTGAAATTGATGTCACCAGTAGCTCTAGCGATCGCCTTCAGGTTTATGCGGACTTGGGTGTAGCAGAAGTCTGGATTTACAACGGGAAATTGCTGGTGATTAAGCAATTACAAAATGCTGCTTACATTAATTCCCAAACTAGTCAGTTCTTTCCAAATGTACCCGTTCCAGAAATTGCCGGATTTTTACAGCAGGCTGAGACAGTTGATTACCTGGAGTTGGTGAAGATTTTTCGGCAGTGGGTGAGAAACCAGCTTGGGTGAGGGGCGATCGCTAAAAACATGAATTTAATACAGCGTCAGCATCAACTGCTTCCGATAATCCTTTGTCAGCGGATGGTCGTCTCCTAGCAGATCAAAGATGGCAATCATAGCTTTTCTAGCGCCGTCGTTTTTGTATTTGCGGTCTTTCCCGACGATCGCCAAAAAGCCTTGCAGCGCCGCTTCATAGTTCTGCTCTAGCGCTAGTTTGGAGGCATTCGAGAACTGCTGGTCTAGCTCAGACTCGATCACCGGATTGTCAGTTTCTTGCTGAAACTGAATCATCGCTTTGATTGCTTGCGCTTCTGCAAAATAGCCCTTCTCATGTTCTTGAATCGTTGCCAGCATTTTCTGGGCAGGCTCCAACTGATTCAAACTGAGCAGAAATTTGGCAGCTTCTAAAATCAGCTTGCGGTCTTCAGGATATTTCTGAAATAACTGATCAAACTGCTGTTTTGCCTGGGCTGGGTTATTTGCGGCGATCGCCTCCCTTACAGCTTCCAACCCCAATTCCAACTCTGACTTCAGCCCAAGCTGAGCCAGCAAATCTCGAATCTCAGCTTCGGGCAACATACCTACAAAGCCGTTGCTGAGTTCACCATGGCTCACCACCCGCACATCAGGAACGCCCTCAATTCCATAAGTGCTCGCTAGCTCTGGGTTTTGGTCAATGTCTACTTTCGCCAACACAAAGTCATACTCTTGGGTCAGCTTTTCCAAAACCGGCTTGAGCATCTGGCAGGGTCCACACCACTGAGCAAAAAAGTCTACCAGTACTGGCTTTTCGTAAGACTTTTGCACCACTTCAGCCGCAAAATTTGCATCACTAACAACAATAGAAGATCCCATATTCATTTCCCTCCTGTGTCTAGATTCTACTGATGTGGGTGAAGGTTGAAAGGGAGGAATAGCAAGGTTAAAGCTTTCCTTTAGGTTTCATCAGAATGCTGTTTCACATATTCGTAGATGGCGATCGCCCCTGCCGTCTGCACGTTCAAAGACTCCACTAACCCAAACTGCGGAATCATCACCATCTGATCACACAATTCCAGCACATTTGAGGGAATGCCTGTGAGTTCTTGTCCGAGAATCAGAACAGACTGACGCGGAAAGGTGAACTGGGTTAAAGGAATTGCTTCTGGGCTGGTGTGAAGAGCAATGAGATTGTAGCCTGACTGCTGTTGTTGGGTAAGCAAGGTGAGCAAGGATTCAACGGGACAAATGGTGAATGGTTGCCAGTGGTGAGTGGAAGCGGACAGATTTTTGAAGGCAGGAGTTTGGATGATCGCCCCATCTGCTAGCACCAGCGATTCCAACCGAAACGCCTCAGCTGTGCGGCACAGTCCTCCCAGATTCGCCGGATTTTGCACCAGAGTGGCACAAACAATCAAACTGTGACGGGACAAGTTTGCGTAACTGTCACGGCCAACCGTTCGATTCCCTACAGCTCGATTTGCCACAGTTCAACTTACGCCAGTGCATTCTGCCAATAAATATACAGGACTGCTTCTGTTTGCGTATGTCCTACTCGACTCAGAAAATCAACTTTCAAACTCAAAAACCTGATTCTAGATTTAGAAACAAGGTTTCAAACTCAAAAACCTGATTTCAAACTTAAAAACCTTGTTTTAAACTTGTAAACCTTGTTTTGAAATTCAAAAACCTTGTTTTAAACTCTTAAAGCTGTTTTTGTTTACATTTTCTAGAAAACATACTGGTAAGAGGAGCGATCGCCCTTCCCATTTCCCAAAAAACTTCGTAACTTATCACCTTGACGAGATACCGTCCACTCAGATATGCTGTCACGTCAAGGTTGTCTTTTTTACTTGCGGCAACCGACAAAACCCAAAGATCTAGCGCCGCTCAAAGCTGTGTCCAGCAGCATTGAGCGACTGACCCCCAAACTGGTCTAAGCAGTCTGGCGGCTAACGGTGAATTTTAACACTCCCTTAGCCACCCCGACTTGTCGTGTCAAAGAAGCGTTGCAAACCCTTTAGGACATGAAAGTGAGTTTACTCACTTTTCGTTCTCCCACTCAGTTTTGTAGCGCGTGAAATTAGTGTGGGGTGGCTAGGTTTTTGGGGTTTCCTGACAAACCCTAACGGAGTCACAACTCATGTCTCACTGTTTTTTAGAATCCCTCAACTTACCAACCGTTGAGGGAGAAGCTTCTCCTATCCAACTTCCCCAACGCGAACGAGTACGAGTCCTGATCATTAGCTCCCGTGATGGTGTAATCAGCACCATTCACGAACTCCACAGTCGCGGCTTTGCCGAAGCAGGTGCATGGAGTCCACTGTTACCCGCACCCGATACAGGTGAAGTGATGAGTATCTTGATGCGCGATCGCCAAAAAGGATAAGGATTAGAGAAAAGGGGCGATCGTCTCGGGGAGGGGGGCGATCGCTCTAAGCCAAGCCACATTTCGGCTTAACACTAAAACGATGCAAGGTTAAACATCAACTGAATGTTTAACCTCATGTAGGTATGGAGAATCATTCCGTCTCTCTACTTCATTAGCGCGTTATGCAGAATCATTCTGCATAACCATCCATATAGGCATCTTATACGGAAACTTTCCGTACAATAAGTTGTTAGACATTGCTTCTTGAATTGCTGAATATTAGGTGTTCGGTACTCATATGCCTCAGCGTCCTGACAGCCACGTTGTTGCGGATATTGCAGTAGCACGTGTAATGCAAATTTGTAATGCCTGCGGCTGGGCTTGCGAAGTTGTACACAAAGATTATGGAGATGACTTGCTGGTACAAACGAGCTTGAATGGGATAGTTGATCACAACAGATTATGGATTCAGGTGAAAGGAACACGCGATTTAAAAAAGTTCTATTCTAAAAAAAATGGCTACTCACTCAAAGTTTCACCTGACCAAGCTCTTAAATGGATTAGAAGCGCTGACTTGGCTGTTGTTGTAATTTGGGATGTTGAAAAGGATTTCGGCTTGTGGAGTATTCTTAAGTATCAGATAAATCAATGGGATTGGTATCTACGTGAAAGTGAAAACGCGAGAATAGTCTTTGATGAAGAGTCTGTATTTTGCCAAGAACAAGCAGTTAGGCTCGGCTGGATAGCTAGGCGTGAACATCATGAAAGTCTACTTAGAAATGCGATGATTCAAGACCTTGAATACGAGCGGAATAAGGACACGTATCCAGAAGGTTATGAGCATAAAAGCCTAGTGCCGCTAGTAGCTTTTGATTTCTTAAAATTAATAAATGTGCTTGATGATGAGTATCTTGACAAAACATACTTAGCTTACTATGAGAGCGCCCTTGAGAGGTTTAAGAGTGAGCGAGAGAATCTTATAGACAGTGAAGATATAGAGGTCCTGGCCGCAGGATTAGCAATGATGGGAAGATTAAATGACGCTATACACCAAGTTGGCATTTCCGCATCAATGATCGGTGTGTGTTCAGAAATCGCCTTAGAATTTATCCGGGGTTTGGATGATGTCTTAGACAAAGCAGAGTCTTGAATTTTGTGCGACGCAACGTCTAACAATGTGTCCATAACGGCATGCATCCGACGCCCCTTCAGCGTGCCTCTCATGAATCTTGAATAGGGGCGCGGGTGATGCCGGACGTTATGCTGCTTAGCCTTTGGGTGAGATGCGGCCGAAAGCTTACCTGCTGGTGTTCAAAGTTGGGCAGAAACTCTTGACCAGAAGTACTTTCAGGTAATAGAAGTAGCAGCAATTTATAATAGATGGCAGTTGCTGGGGAAGGGCTGATGACTTTGCAGGAGCTACAAAATCAGGCATTGCAGTTGCCGATCGGCGATCGCTGGCGTTTAGTGCAGTCGTTGTTGAGTTCAATTCAACAAGAAACGCTGATACCTAGTCCATCAACGACAAACGTGAATTCTTCTGCGGAGCTTAATCCCTGGACTCAAAGCCTAATTGGAGTCGTTCAGTTAGGTACAGAAGAGCCTACAGAGTCCTATGTGGATTACTTGGAGGAGAAGTACAGTTGAGGCGGGGTTGTTTGACAGTGATGTTTTGCTTGATGTTCTAGCTCAACGACAACCGTTTGTTTTTGCCTCTGCACAGGCATTAAATAGAGTGACACAGCCACAAGTGCAGGGGTATGTGTCCGGTCATGCTGTGACAAATATCTTCTATATTTTGCGTCGTCAAGTTGGTCGCGAAACAGCACATGAGCTTCTATCAAAGTTATTACAGCATCTTCAGATCGCCACTGTGACAGACGAAGTTATTAGGGCTGCGTTGCAAAGTTCTATGGCAGATTTTGAAGATGCTGTGACTAGTGAAGCAGCTAATGCCGCAGGTGTAGAAGTTATTGTGACTCGAAATACACCTGATTTTGTAGCTTCTGCAATCCCCGCAGTATTGCCAGAAGAGTTTTTGGCTAGTCCGTAGTGAGTAACAGGGTGAGGGAATTCTAACCCACCCTGTTACTTCCTTGATTGGCGATCGCCAGCTACTTTAGCGCCCACCTACAACAACGTTCTTAATCCGAACATGAGGACCACCAACGCTGACGGGTAGAGGAGATTGACCACCCTTACCGCAACCGCCATTCGTGTAAACAGAATCGCTGCCGATCGCCTCGATATCCTTCAACGTCTGGAAGACATTGCCGCTGAGGGTGACATCGCTCACAGGTTCAGCAATCTTGCCATCGCGAATCATGTAGCCTTCAGCCGCCGCAAAGGTAAACATCTCACCATTGGTTTGTCCACCCAACATGCGAACGGCATAAACCCCTTCCTCGATATCGCCAATCATTTCCTCAAAGGTGCGATCGCCCGGTTCAATTCCGGTATTCGTCATTCGCACAATCGGTGGGTGGGTCGCGTTCATTGCCCGTGCGTTGCCCGTTGGCTGCTCGTGCATCTTGCCTGCGGTTTCCCGGTTGTGCAAACGCTGAGTCAACACGCCGTCTTTAATCAAGAACTTGCGCTGTGCCGGAACGCCTTCATCGTCATACTTTAAGGAACCGGGGAGGTCAGGCATCGTGGCATCGTCTACCACGTTCAGTTGAGGAATGCCAAGGGGTTTGCCCACAACCAGCAATTCCTGCATCCTGGGATTTTCGTAAACAAAATCTGCCTCCGAGAGATGCCCAAACGCCTCGTGAATAAATACGCCTGCTAGGTACGGGTCAAGCAAAACGGTGTACTGTCCACCCTTCACTGAGGTCGCGTCAAGCTGACCGATCGCCCGCTTTGCCGCACCATGAACCCGATCCTCAGCGCCCAGCAGCACGTTGTAGTCAGAGCGAGAGTGAATCGACTCAAACCCCTGACGCACCACGCCGCCTTCACCTCTAGCAATTACACCAAATCTACCAGAGACATCCAACCGCTCTTGTGCAATGCAGGTGCCCAGAGAGTTGACGAAATAGGTGGTGTTAAAGCGATCGCTATACCCTGACATCGTGGTTTGAATGCGCGGATCGGTATCCAGCAACAGTTGGTTGTAGCGCTCAACGAGTTGCCGCTTTTCTTCTAAGGAAATGCCTCTGGGATCTCTGCCAAATTTTACCGATACGTAATCTTGAATGGGTTCTACATCGGCTAGCTGTGTGGTTTCGCTGCCAACCAGGTGAGCCTGGGCAATCGCCTCTTCAATCCGTCCCTTTAGCTCAGACAACCCGTTGAACGTGACAAAACTCCAGCCGCCCTTGTGGCAGGCGCGAATCCCACCCGACAGAGAAAAGCTGCGGTCTACCGCATCCAACTGCGCCCCGCGATAGGAAATGACGCTCGCCTCACCCTGCTCTAGTCGAATCTCCAAGTAATCGACGCGATCGCGGTAAGGCGTAATCGCATCTAGCAGACGATCTTGCATGGAAGCAATAGAAATAACCACGCGCTTTTCTCTCCGACTCAATTCGTTCAGACTGACTTCCTTCAGTCTAAAACCTGTCCGAAGATTCTGGTGACTCTGTTAGATCCATATCAATTCTCAATCAAGTAGGATTTGAGCAAGCTTGAGAAATGCTATGCCTTCAACTCAACCTCGCCGCAAACTTCTAACAATCCTTACGCCTCTGCGGGAATACCTTCAGCAGGAATACCAGGAACGCCTCGATCGCATTATCTTATTTGGTTCTCATGCTAGAGACGAAGCAACGGACACCTCTGACATTGATGTCTTAATTGTTTTAGAAGATCCGGTCAATGCTAGCGAAGAACTGCGTCGCACCAGTCAATTCATTGCTCAACTATGCCTGGATCACAACCTTTTGATTTCTCGACTATTTATGGGGCGATCGCGGTTTGAAACTGAGAACTCACCGCTGCTACGAAACATTCGGTCTGACGGAATTGTCCTATGACCCCAGAACAACAAGCCCTGCTTCACAAAGCACAACGTAGCCTGGAAGCGTCTCAAAATTTGATTGAACAAGGATTTTATGAGTTTGCAGTATCTCGTGCTTACTATGCCATGCTCGTGCAGACTACGATCCTGTTCCTGAATTATCTCAGCGAGATGCCAAAACGCTAGTTGAGCAAGCTCAAGCTTTTCTAACTGTTGCTTTACAAAACTTAGATTCTAGCAGCAGGTAAACGACTAGCAGGTCAAATTTGACTGAAAGGCTACTTGTCATTCCCAATGACCAAGCAGGAGCATACAAGTCTCTCCTGAGAGTGGCAGCATTTCCAGGTTTTTTGGTTTATGCTAAAAATGGTTTGCATTAGTACTTCTTTGTGGTAAACCAAACGTAGTTTAAGAAATTGGAATAACAGCGTGGAGCGATCGCCGACTGACCAGACTTTAATTGACCAGCCCCCTGACCAACCGCTTGATGCCAAAAGTGCTGCCAAACAGCCGTTTGTGCCCGTGATGCGAGAGTTGGTGAGAGCCTATCAGGCGTTTGAAAGTTATACCGATGAAAATATCCGCCAACTGGGGCTGACTTCCCCTCAGTTTGATGTGATTGCCACCCTGGGAAATACCACGGGCATGACGATGAATACGCTAGCTGAGAAAACCTTGGTGACTAAGGGAACACTCACTGGCATTGTCGATCGCCTGGAAAAAAAGGGATTTGTCCGACGTGAAGTGCCAGAGGGCGATCGCCGCTGTTTTGTCATCGTGCTAACCCCCGAAGGGGAGCAACTGTTTGAGCAAGTTTTTCCGGCTCAGATTGCCTATATCAAACAGCGATTTGACAAGCTCGATTCGTCCGATCTGGAAGAAATTTTGGCAGCGCTAAAGAAACTGCGGAGTATTTTCTAATTTTTCCTAGTACACCAAAAAACCTCTGTGCGATAGGGATGCTCAATGATGGGGCGATCGCGTGTTTGAGGATGATGTTCAAGTAATTCACGCACTTGCCGAAGAACGGTTTGCTGTGTTTGAGCATTGAGTGCGGCAATGAAACTAATAGAAGCAACTCGATCAATGGCTGCGTCCAGATCATACTGATGTGCATAGGAAAAAATTTGAGTTTCGAGCGGCGTGAATAAGTCCGTTTGCTCAAACGCGGTTCGCCACTGTCCGGTTCGATAACGGGGTGCATCTCCCTCATGGGGCGTAATGATTGCTGAGATTTGCGCTACCCAATCGAATGACTCGTCACGAACATTCCAAATCAACCCAAGGTAGCCACCCGGCTTTAGCACCCGATGAATTTCTGCTAGCGCAGCTTCTCCCTGAAACCAGTGAAATGCTTGAGCGACGGTAACTACATCAGTCGAAGCAGCGGCTAAGGGAATGGATTCAGCGGTTCCGTTAAGAACAGGTATATTCGGCAAAAGCGCTTCAAATTTTTGCCGCATCCCTTCAACTGGCTCGATCGCCACGACTTGACAGCCCAAATCTTGTAACTGCCGGGTAAATTTACCTGTTCCTGCTGCCAGATCTACGACCGTTGTGGCAGATGAAAGGTTGAGCGTTTGCTGCAAAAACTCAATCGCTGCGGCAGGATAGCCAGGTCTGCCTCGTTCATAGGCATCAGCCCCAATCTGAAAACCTTGACGTGCAGCAGCGTGAACAGAATTGGCAGTAGTCATTTCCTTGAAACAAGCTCTACGGTTTACTTCATCTTCGGTGCAATTGGCGATTCGCTCAAATTATCTTCGAGGCGAACAGGATTTTCCACTTTTAATTGTTTGCATTCAAACAATAACCGTGATAGAACATAAAAGTACTGGTTCAAACAGTGCAGAAGCAGATTGTATCGGTTTAAACATATTTGGAACTTTGATTAGGAGCGATCGCCATGACTCAACCTTCGACTAGCCGCGAACCCTTTGTATTACCTCTGGATGCAGGCACTCACTGGATCTGTAGCTGTGGGCAAAGCAAAAATGCGCCTTACTGCGATGGTTCTCACAAGGGCACCCCATTCCAGCCGATCGCATTAGAACTTGAAGCACCACAGACCGTTGTAATTTCTGACTGGACAAAGCAATAGAGCGGCAAGGCAATAGGTACGCAAGGCAGTAGAGACACACCCAGGAAACACGAGGAAAACACCGTGAAAATTAAAATTTTGGCTCCTGATTCGGCTTCTTATCCCAATTCACAACCCACTAGCACTACTCAAGCAAGTAATGACAGGGATATCGTTCCCCTGATTGCCCGAATTTTGTTGTCTTCGATTTATCTGGTGTCTGGGGTAAACAAAATTCTGAATCCGGTAGGCACCCAGGAATACATGGCAGCTAACGGCATGTTTTGGACGGGATTGTTTTTGGTAGCGGCGATCGCCATCGAACTAGCTGGCGGACTGTCCCTGCTGCTGGGCTACAAAACTCGCCTCGGAGCGATCGCGCTGGTGATTTTCCTGATTCCCGCCACGCTGATCTTTCACACCAACTTTGCCGATCCGATTCAGCAAATCATGTTTCTCAAAAACCTGGGATTGCTCGGCGGTCTGCTCCTGGTTATGCAATACGGACCTGGACGCATCAGTCTCGATCGCACTCGTTAAACCCCTCTTCTCATCCTCTCGTTGCAAGGCTCCGCCTTGTAATGCCTTTAGTGAGGCTCTGCCTCTTAGAAATTACAGGAGGCAGAGCTTCAACTGGGGCATCTTCAGGTAGAACCTGGAGACGAGGCTTTAAACGAGTTTCCGTGTAGAGAGATCTGAATATCAAAACTACTGGAGAACACCAATGGCACTGGGAATGTTGGTTGAAGGCAAGTGGGTTAAAGACTGGACAGAGCGAGACGAGAAGGGCAGATTTAACCGAATGCCGACTCACTTTCACAACACAGTGACAGCAGATGGCTCCAGCGGCTTTAAAGCTGAACCAGGACGCTATCACCTCTACGTGTCGCTAGGTTGTCCTTGGGCACATCGCACCGTGATCATGCGAAAGCTGAAAGGCTTGGAGGATGTAATCAGCCTGTCAATTGTCGATCCGGTGATTGGTGAGGAAGGCTGGGCATTTTCTGATGCGTCAGGGTGCATTCCCGATACGGTGAACGGCAGTCACTATTTGCGCGAAGTTTACACACTGGCAGATCCTAATTAACGTGAGTTCGGGATAAGAAATCGTCAGAACCCCTGATTTTTCGTACCTCATTTCGTTGCAGTGAATCAAGCTATTGTCAGCAAGGTCCACAGATGCAATTTTTCTCAATAAACAACCTTATTGAGAAGAGCCTACAGCAATACCCTTTGCCTAAAGCCTTTTATACCAAACCTTGCAGCGTTTAGCTTAACCCGAACTCACGTTAATTACTCAGGACGAGTCACCGTTCCCGTGCTGTGGGACAAGCAGACAGGCGCAATTGTCAATAATGAATCACGCCAAATCATTCGGATGTTTGACACCGAGTTTGCGGCTTTTTCTACGACTGGGGCTGACCTCTATCCCAAAGATTTGCAGCAACAGATTGATCAAACCATCGACGAGATCTATCAGCCAATTAACAACGGGGTCTATCGGTCTGGATTTGCCAATTCCCAGGAGGCTTACGAGGAAGCGGTGACCGAGCTATTTGCCGCTCTGGATCGGTGGGAAAAGGTGTTGGAGAATCAAAGATATTTGTGTGGCGATCGCTTCACCGAAGCTGACATCTGCATGTTCACCACGCTGTTTCGGTTTGACCTGGCTTATCACGGTCTATTTAAGTGCAACCTGCGGCGACTGGTCGATTACCCCAACCTGTGGGGCTATCTGCGCGATCTTTACCAGCATCCAGGTGTGGCAGAAGTATGCAGCATTGAACACGTTAAACGGCTCTATTACGCCGGAATTCCTCAACTGAATCCTAATCGCATCGTTCCGCTGGGTCCAGCGATAGATTTTAGCGCCCCACACGATCGCGCTAGGCTGGGCAGTAGAGAGATGGCGATTCGGTAGATTTCAAGCAATCAGGGAGAAGATTATGGGACTTGGCATGTTGATGGATGGGAAGTGGGTCACAGAACGGGAACAAGAAGACAAAAAAGGTAAGTTTGTCCGCCCCTCGACCACGTTTCGTAACTGGATCACGGCAGATGGTTCTAGTGGGTTTAAGGCTGAGCACGCTCGCTATCATCTCTACGTCTCCTTGGCTTGCCCTTGGGCGCATCGCACCCTGATCATGCGTCAGTTGAAAGGGTTAAGTGATGCCATTTCCATCTCAGTCGTTGATCCTGAAATGGGTGAAAATAGCTGGGAGTTTTCTGATAGTGAAGGCTGCATTCCGGATACAGTAAATCACACCCGTTATCTGTGGGAGCTTTACACCAAAGTTGAGCCGGACTACACCGGACGAGTTACCGTTCCGGTGCTGTGGGATAAGCAAAAAGGTACTATCGTCAACAACGAATCTCGCGAGATCATTCGCATGTTAGACACTGAGTTTGGTGAAATTGCCAAACCCGATGCAGACCTCTATCCCGAAGCGCTCCAGCAACAAATTGATGAAACCATCGACGCAATCTATCAACCGATCAACAACGGAGTTTATCGCGCCGGATTTGCCACCACTCAGGAAGCCTACGAAGAAGCCGTCACCGAGCTATTCGAGAATTTAGATCATTGGGAAACGGTGCTAGGCAAGCAACGATATTTGTGTGGCGATCGCCTCACCGAAGCCGACATCTGCATGTTCACCACGCTGCTACGCTTCGACGCAGTCTACTACGTTCACTTCAAGTGCAACCTGCGCCGCATTGTGGATTACCCCAACCTCTGGGGCTACTTGCGCGATTTATATCAGCACCCCGGTGTTAAAGAAACCTGTAACCTCGACCACATCAAGCGCCACTACTACAAGAGCCACCCCAAGGTAAACCCAACCCGCATTGTTCCTAAAGGGCCCATTATCGACTTTGAAACTCCTCACAACCGTGATACTAAATTCAGCTAATCCCTAATACCCAAACCCTTACAAACTGCTTTGCATCACTAAAGGGCCTTCTGGAATTGGAGGCGCTGTAGACGACTCCAGTGTGATCAGCAGTTGAATTTCCTCAGTTGGAATAGCATCTCTAGGAATCGAAAGCTGAGCTAGCGTTTCTCCCTGAGCGGTTGTGCCAAATTGACCATAATAAATGGGTTCTGTGCTGCCAGGAGTCAGTCCCCAAAGCCGATAAGCTTGTCCGGCAGGAGGTTCGGGCAAGTTCTGCACGGTGACTAAAATTTGATCTTGATTAGGATTTACGACCAACCGACCGGAAGCAGCTGTTGTTTCCCCGGTTCCTTCCAGGGCATAGACTTCGGTTTCAGGCTGACGTAGCGCTTGAATGACCGCATCTGCACTTTCCAGATCTTGGCGGAGACGGTAATTGTCCAGTCCCAGGGCGATCGCCAGAAACGCAGCAACAGCTCCACCCATTTCCAGCCAAATTCGACGACGGGCACGTCTGTGGGGTCTAGCGGGGCGATCGCCCTCTTGCACGGCATCTAAAATCGCTGCACGCAAATGAGCTGGAGGTTCCTGCTGCGGCAGACCATAGGGCAATAAGTCCAAAACTTCCTGAAGCTGCTTAACTTCTCCCCTCAGCTCAGGATTTTCATTAAGCAATCGTTCAACAATCTCAGCCTCTTCAGGGTCGAGATCATCAAGGGTATAACCCGCTATCAATTCTTCCCAGTTTTCATGAAGGGAGGGTCTGATCATGGTGTGTCACTACTGAATAAAATCCCGCAAATGTTGTTTGAGTTTCAAAAGTCCCTGACGAGTTCGGGTTTTGACGGTACCTAACGGAATGCCCAACCGCTGGGACATTTCTGACTGACTCAATCCCTCGAAATAGGCAATTTCTAGAACCTGTCGTTCTGAGTCCGGTAGCCGAGCTAACGCCTCTCGGATCAGTTGCGATCGCTCGTTGATTGAAACTTGCTCTAGCGGGTTAGCTGAAATTTCTTCAGCCGTTGAAATTCGCTTCCAGCGCTGAAGAAATCTCAGCTTTGTGTTGCGCGATCGCAAGCGGTCAATCGATCGAGAGCGAGTCATCGTTACCAAAAAGCTGCTCAGCGAGCCGCGAGTTGGGTTGTAATTGTCTTTGTGCCAGAGTGCTAAAAAAATCTCTTGCGTGACATCTTCAGCTTCCTCAGAATTAGACAAAACTCTCAGTGCTAGCCCGTAGACCAGATTCGAGTAGCGGTCATATAAATCACTCAGCGCTTCAACACGACCCGCTTTTAGCGCCAAAAATAGGTCTGTGTCAGTTTGGTCTGACGCAGATGGCTCAGGCTTGGGAGAATCAGGATGCATTGCGTCTGATCAACGACTCCAAGATTAATAAAGGAAGGAGCAGTTTCCTTCCTGGCCACGCACCTCTATGCAGGTCTATATGCAATACGAGTAACAAGTGGCGATCGGATTTCAAATCTGTGTAAGTTCAGATTAAGGGAGGATACTCCAAAAAAATAGATCCGAGGGCGAATCAAGCGCCGAAACAGCAGACATCCTAATCGACTTTCCCTTAACTCAGCCGAAGTAATTTTTTTACAAGGTACTGATGCCCATCTAAGCTAAAGTCCAGCCTAGATAAACGTCCGCTCGCTTCCAGGATTCAGTACAGGAATCAATCTACGACTCTCTAACCTAAACAATTCACTATTGATCCAATAACAGGTTCGTATAGACAGGAGCAGATTTCCGATTTCTTATAATGTAAAAAGCAAGTAACATTGTTACTGAGTCAATCCTACAAAAGCAGAAATTGTGTTTGTCCTCAACGGCTACGAATATTTTTTGGGCTTCCTGCTCATCTGTAGTCTGGTTCCTGTCCTGGCCTTTGTGACCGCCAGGCTTGTTCGACCCCACCCTGAAGGCGTAGAGCGAAGAATCACCTATGAGTCTGGGATGGAGCCAATTGGTGGAGCCTGGATTCAGTTCAACATTCGCTATTACATGTTTGCGCTAGTCTTCGTCATTTTCGACGTTGAGACAGTGTTTCTTTACCCTTGGGCTGTTGCATTCAACCAACTTGGGCTACTGGCCTTTGTGGAAGCCCTGATATTTATTGCAATTCTTGTCGTTGGTCTCGTTTACGCATGGAGGAAAGGCGCACTGGAATGGTCATGAATCCTAGTACTTCAACCCCCGAAAATACAGCCATTATTAGCCCAGCCGAGTATCCCCAAGTCACCCAGGACTTATCAGAAAACGTAATTCTGACCACGCTGGATGACCTGCATAACTGGGCAAGACTTTCGAGTCTGTGGCCCCTCTTGTATGGCACTGCCTGCTGCTTTATTGAGTTTGCAGCGCTGATTGGCTCTCGATTTGACTTCGACCGCTTTGGTCTGGTTCCCCGTTCTAGCCCGCGTCAAGCCGACCTGATCATCACCGCCGGAACCATTACGATGAAAATGGCTCCCGCGCTGGTGCGGCTGTATGAGCAAATGCCTGAACCCAAGTATGTGATTGCAATGGGTGCTTGCACGATCACAGGCGGCATGTTCAGCACTGATTCTCCTACCGCGGTTCGAGGTGTGGATAAGCTAATTCCAGTAGATGTTTACATTCCTGGATGTCCTCCCCGTCCTGAAGCAATTATTGATGCAATTATCAAGCTGCGGAAAAAGATCTCGAATGAATCTTTGCAGGAACGTGGAATAGCCGCACAGACCCACCGCTACCGCACTGTTTCTCATAATCTAAACATCGTGCCCGACATTCTGACGGGTAAGTATCTGCAGGCAGAGGCTCGACAAGCACCGCCTAAAGAACTGATGGAAGCAATGGGTATGCCCATCACACCAGCCCTCCAGGAAGTTGAGAAAGAGGAGAGCGATCGTGGCTGAAGAAGCTAAGCAGGAAGGCACTCAGGCTGAAGAGCAGGGTGATGCCAAAATTGTCGAAGCTGGCAAAGTGTCTAGCTGGCTGACTGAGAATGGATTTGAGCATGAGTCGCTAGAAAAAGACCACAACGGTGTTGAAGTGCTCAAAGTTGATCGAGAGTTTTTGCTGCCCTTTGCGACTGCCCTTTACGCTTACGGTTTCAATTACTTAGCGTGTCAGGCTGCCTACGACACTGGTCCAGGAGGCGATCTGGTCAGCACCTACCACCTGCTCAAGCTGAGCGATAATGCAGACCGTCCTGATGAAGTTCGCCTAAAAGTGTTCTTGCCTAGAGAAGATCCGAAGGTGCCTTCGGTCTATTGGATCTGGAAGGCAGCAGACTGGCAGGAGCGAGAAAGCTATGACATGTATGGGATTGTCTATGAAGGACACCCCAACCTGAAGCGGCTCCTGATGAATGAAGACTGGGTTGGCTGGCCGTTGCGGAAAGACTACATTTCTCCAGACTTCTACGAACTTCAGGATGCGTATTAAAGGAATCAAGAATGAGGGATGAAAGCCCTTGATTTCTGTTTCAGGCTTTAGCTTGAGGATGAGCCATCCACCAAGTCGTCATACTGATTACTTGAATTAGAACAAAAGAGGGTGAAGGTTAAGCCTTACACCCTCTTTTTTATTGCCGCAGTTCTACGCTGTTACGAGTATCAGCGTGTTCAGGTTAGAAGTATCAAAGCTGCCTAACTCAGCGGTTTGACGAAAGAGAGACTGGCGTGAACTTTGCGGAATCCTGTGGATTCGTATAGAGTTTGGGCACAGTTAGGGTTTTCGGTGTCTACACCGAGTTTTGCAGTGTCTACTCCAGCGGCTTTGAGTTGTTGTAGACCTGCTAGCAGCATGGCCCTTCCCAATCCCAAGCGACGAAATCCGCGACAGGTGCCCAACATGCCAACCCAACTATCGCTGCGTCCCGTTTGGCGATTTTCCTCAATGGGAATGTGGCAATAGCAGAAGGCGGCAAAGGTGCCGTCTGGGGCGATCGCCACCAGATCCAACTCCGGTTGATAGTTAGGGTCGCTCAGCCAGTGCCGATGGACCTCAGCAGTCAACGGGTGATAGTTCCAGTGGTCAATAAAGGACTGGTTGTGCATTTCGACCCAGGCTTCAATGTCTGCTTCTCCCTGGCTGTGCCGGATGGTGAAGCCTTCTGGTAGTTGGGGTGTGGGAATGGGTTGGGTGAGCGATCGCTCCATTCTTAGGAATCGCCGCACAAAGGTAAAGCCATGCTCTTCCAACAGTGCGATCAACTCAGTTTGCTTATCGCGAGCGTGACCGTAGAGCTTTACAGGAATGCCTCGCTCCAGCCAGATTTCGTGCATCCGGGCTTCACCCCAGGCAATGATTTCGGATTCAAGCCTGCCGCCACGAGCTTCAGGATCGACCCGAAACCAGAGGTGCCCATCTACTTCAGGGCTCTCTGTGCTGAGGGGAATCCACATTTGCCCAAAGCCGATCAGCTTACCGTCGCCATCGTGCCACAGCCGCAAGTTACGAGCTGCGTCAAAGCTCGGTTCGCTAAACTCCAGCCGCAAATCTTGCACAGAATGATAGTTATCAAGCTGGTCTACGGCTTCGCAGGTGTTGAGCAGATGGGCGATCGCCTCCAAATCGGTTTCACCTGCGTAGGGGCGCATTCTTAAAGTCATCATGGCGTATTGCACCTGCTTATAGGAATAAACGTCGCTCCAGATGATGAGTCGATCTAGCGTGACGAACTTGCTGGGTTGTATGAGTTTGAGTTTGAAAATGAGTTTGAGAGTTTGAGCTAGCACGGTTAGGTCTAGAAACCTCTTCTGGTGGAGGTTTGCGCCGCTCAAACGAACGAACGTAGAGTAATAACATGGCTGTCCGGGAAGAAGTAGGTTGGAATAATTGCGTTATACTACAATATACTACTTAAACACTACAATTTCCTGAGTGGTTCACAAATTTGTCAAGATTTAGGCAACTAGGCTCAAGATGGGCGATCGCCATAGGAAATTCAGATCTTCAGCTTCTTTGATAGGCTGAAGATCTCGGTGCTGCATTCCTAGTGATCTGATGAGCTAGAATCTTTACCGCCGCAGCGGGGAGGCGCGGTTCTGGGTTTCACGCCAGAGTTTGAAGATCAGCCATTCCGTGCGATCGCCCAAACTTGCCACAAACACACCATTAACCTCTTCTGAGCTAGAGCAAACCCAGGTACCGTGCAGGCTCACCTCAACGTACTCAGCGTCACTTTTGGTCAGGGTGACTGTGCCATAGGTTTCTTGTTGAATGGCAGACTCAAGCGATGGCAGTCCGACTAGGTTGGTGGGCAACAAGAAAGCAGCCGTCCCGCGCTCAACAATCAAACGCTGTCCGGTTCGCAGTGACAAAATCACCCGTAGCGTCATCCAATCTTCAACTGATTGGGGTAAATGTTCTAGATGTAGACCCGTTTCCGTGTAGGTAAATTTCAGCATCACCGGGGACTCCCTTCGGATTTCTTCAGGCTTCTGGGTTTTCAGAACTGTCCATCGGACGAAAGTGGGGCACGAACTTGGTTCTAGCTAGGTAGCTGTTCTAATGGGTTAATGCGAGTGCGTGAGCAACGAGTGACTTAGCAATTTCAATAACTTCACAGACAAGAACCCCCGCTTCCGTAACTTAGAAGCGGGGGCTGGAAAAACTGGTTCAGGTTTTTCTAGTCCTCTCCGGGTACAGCAGTTCTTGACCTGTACCGCCCGCCTCGTGAGTCTGGTTCATCTACTGGCAAATCGGATAGATCGATTCCCCGATTTTTTCCATCTAGTCTGGTGACTATGCCAAAGCCAAAGCCTTGCATCTCTTCGCCTGCGACCAGATTGCCAGCACCATCGCCACCCGCAGCAATCGCCGCCAGCAACACAAAAGCCAAGCTTTGAGGCTCGGCAGCGTGGCGTGAAGTGCAAAGGGTGGATGGGTAACTCACAGGTTTATTTGCTGAAACATATTGCTTGATTCTGACATTCAATATACTACACTCGTGTTACGAAGGTGTCTACACATCTTCAAAAAAACTCAACTAGACCTTATCTATTTCAGGAGGACTGAAATGTACACGATGAATCGCACGGCAACAACAGAAATGGAAGTAACCAGCATCCGGCTGGAGCGAGATCTCAAAGACCGACTCAAAGATTTAGCAGGCAATCAGGGCTATCAAGCTTTGATTCGGGATGTGCTGTGGAATTATGTGCAGCAAAAGTCTGGAGACTATCAGCCACAATTGTCGCCAGAGGAGATACGAGCCAGCGTAGAGGCTACAGCTCAAACAGAAGAAAGGTGTGTGTTGACGGGCAAGTTAATCAGACCCCAGGAACGGATGCTGTTGGGGTTAACCAAGAGCGGCGAAATGGTGCCTCTCAGTGTGGAGAGCTTAGCCAGGTAAGTTCAAGCTGGTTACTTCAAATTTTTAAGTCAGCGGCAGACAGTCGTTACAGGTCTGCCAACGGAGCAGGGAGAGGCGATCGCTCACCCAGGTCATGGCCCTTAGCGATCGCCCGCTCCAGCCGCTGTACTCGTTTGTTTGAGTTAGGATGGGTCGCCAAAAAGTCGATATTTGCTCCTTCTTGCTGGCTCAACCGTTTAAAGAAGTCTGTCGCTCCAGCAACGTGTCCATAGGTTTGCTGCAAAAGATTTAAGCCAAATTCATCCGCCTGCAATTCCTGCCCTTGGGAGAATTGAGCATTACTGATGCTGGACAGTCCAGAAATCGCTACATCCTGGAGTCCACCTGTATCCCCAAAGAAAACGGCAATGAGTAACTGCAAGACTAATCCTCTGCTCAGCCGCCGCAGATGGTCACGGTTAGCAAAATGCCCCAATTCGTGCCCCAGCACCATCATCAGCTCATTCTCTGATTCTGTCTGAGCCAGTAGTCCCCGGTAGATGATGACGCGATCGCCCGGAATGGCGATCGCATTCACCGTCGCATCAGGAATGTATAGCACCTGGTAGTCGTGATCTTGCTGTTGCTCAGGGGGAAGATTTGCCTCCAGGCGATCGAGCAACTGATTGAGCGAGTCTTGAGCTGCCGATGGTTCTGCCATTTGCTCAAACACAGGCACGGTGAATGTGCCCAATTGCCGCTCGACGCTAGGCGGAATTAGCCAGACCAACCCATTCACCAGCGCCCCAAATAGCCAGAAGGCAAAAAACACGACCGCGATGATTAACCCAACGACCAGCAGGATTTGCCGTTTCTTAGGTTCTGGGTTGCGATCGCCGCGATAGCTTGCCGTTCCGGGCGGTAACTCAATAGGCATGATCGAAAGAATGAGGGATGAAGGACTTGTTGGTTTCCCAAGCTCTAATGTCGAGAACTGAATTGTTTAACTATCGCTTTACGAGCGAGGTTGAAAATGAATTTTAGCTTTTTCTTTTAGCAAAAGAAGTAATTGTTGAAGGTCTTCAGCATCACAACGAATCATTCCACAGTTGTAAGTGTTCCATGAAAAACCTTCTTCGCTTGTATGTTCCAATTGCCAAATAACATGATGAATTTGACCGAATCTCCCCCAAGCTACCAGTCCTAAGGTGATAGTTTCATCCCGTTTGATGCTGATAGCAAAGGGAAATACTGAGGGAATATCAATGACCTCAGCCCAGATTGGATCTTCTGGATCACCAAATGCTGATCCACGGCATATTCGGGCATGAGGACGCTCAATTTGATAGAACTCCTGTAGAGTTTGTTCAAAAATATAAATAAACTCCAATGTCTCTGGAGTTATGTGAGCTGAGAGAACGAATGGAATATCTGTTCGACGGGGAGGTTCTTGATACGAGTGATTGAGGGAGAGGGTTTGAGGAGGATTAAAACCTGCCTCTGCTCTTAAAATTTGAGGTTCAAGGAGGTCGGCTGTGGGAATGAATGTAAGTCGGATTAGCTCAGGAGCAGACATCTGAGAGCCTTTGCTTATTTCAGATGTGTACCAATCAAATCCATTCAGTCTATTTGCTTCATCAACAGTTAAATATCGAGCTTCAAACAATAACTGGTAACTACCCTCTCCTTGGTTATCAACTGCTGGAGATTCATAACCTCTGTCAGATACGATTATTCGTTCAAATTCTGATTCAATTGTGAAGGGTACGGCGATCGCTCTAACAGTTTCAGGCTGAAGTTCTAGTGTGTCTGAAGCGTAAATTTCAGTCCAGTAATTTCCTGAACGTCTCAGTGGAAAAAAGAGAATGAAGTCAGGAAACCAGATGAACTTCTGAGCAGCCCCAGTAACAAAAACTTCCCAAAAAACGTCTCTTACGTAATCTGAAGGGCGAGAAACGCTGATGAGAGCATTTCGGCTACCACCAGTCTTCAGAGCCATCATTAGCTTTGCCATAATTCTGTTGTCCTTCAGTTTAATCCCAGTAGGGGCGAACGGCCGTTCGCCCTTACCAGAGCCTAACTACTCTTGACAGGGCGGAATGGGTGAATGAAGTTGACGAATGGATAAAGCTGACGCGACTGAATCCACAATCTACCCGTGCCGCTAAATCGACAGACAAAGCCCTCTCCGCCAAAGATGCCAGTTCTTAAGCCCTTAAAGGATAAACCACCCAGCATTTCAACTTTGTAATTGAGCGTGTCTTCAAAGGCAACGATATAGCCCGTGTCTACAACATAATCCCCGGCAACTGGAATTTCGATGATTGCACCAAATGAACTAAACCAGAAGTCGCCATAGCCCGTTACCTTCAGCAAAAACAAAGACTCGCCGCTAAAGAAGCCTTTGAAGCCCTGAAACTTACTGTCAATGGTGACGGTGGGACTAGCAGCGATAAAGCCTGAAGATTGCACCATCAAACCATTATTGCCGTCAAAACGATAATGCCGAATGTCTCCCGGTACTCCTGGTGAAATCAGCAGTTCTCCGGGCTTGCCCTCAGCGGTAAATTCGCTAACAAACAGCGACTCACCACCCAACATTCGCCCCAGTCCTTTCATCAAGCCGCCCTGCACTTTAGACTTCATTTTGATGTGAGAGTCCATTGCTGCCATCGCGCCTGACTCGACGAGGACAGTCTGGTTTGCCTGAAGTTTGAGCGTTAAAGCGGCGTAGGCAGGAGCATGCTGAATCTCATAAGCAGTTTCAGTAGTCATATTAATTGCTTAAGAATGAGTAGTTTACTAATTTGTGGAGCAGGCAAGATGCCTGGTTGAGATGGACGGGCAGGATGCCCATCCCCACAAGTGGGTTTACCGAGGTGGCAATTTGCTGCCGATCAATCTGCCAAATGCGCCAGGGTTGTGAGTTTGGCAGAATAGCCGACCCTGCCCCTGGAACCGGCAAATCAGCCCTTCTCCACCCAAAAATGCGCCGATCCAGCTAGAGCCTGCCTTTGTGACTGAGAAATTCAACGTTTTTTCAAAGGCGACGATGTGGCCTGTATCAACGATGTATTCGCCGTCTACCTTGATTTCATAAATGCCGCCAAAGGCGCTGAGCAGCACCAGCCCGCTACCGCTAGCAGTCAGCCAAAAAACTGATTCTCCTGAGAAGACGGACTTTAGCCCCTGAAATCCTAAGTCGAGGTCAACTCCGGGCGTGCTAGCCAAATATCCGGTGGATTGAACTACGAGGTCATGGGCACCCATCTGATAGGGCAAAATGTCGCCCATCAGCTTTGGAGCCAGGTAAATTTCGGCAGGACTGGTGCCGGAGCGGAAAACGCTGAGAAACATCGATTCCCCGGCTAGCATTCGCTTTAATCCACCAAAAACGCCCCCTCCTTTGCCCTTTCGTAGCGTCGTGTTGACGTTCATGTGACCGCTCATAGAAACCATCGCGCCTGCTTCGGCAACGAGTTCTTCTTGGGGTTCCATGTCAATTTTGGCGATCGCACTATCGGGCTGATGTAAAATATCAACTTTCATTGAGAAGCCTTCTTATGTAAGAACTAGCGCAGCTTAGAGCGCAAAAACCTGACCAATCCATCACTGCTGCGAGACTGGAGATAAATGGTTCCCTGCCCGGTCAGGCGATTTACCAAGCCCTCACCTGATGTGACAGAGCCAACCAACCCACTGGCTAAGCGAATATTCATTTGGATGCTGGGTTCATAGGCAACTAGATGTCCGGTGTCTACCGTGAAATCGCCATTCACACGACGCTGGCTCAAGCCGCCATACGCGCCAAAAAACACCAGCCCACGACCGCTTAGCTTCAGCTTAAACAGCCCCTCTCCAGCAAACAAGCTCGAAAAGCCAGCCCACTGCACCCCCATCTGAACTCCGGGTGTGTGAGCAATGTAAGCACCAGGCTGAAAGCAAATCTCATTTCCCTGAAGCTCCATCAAACCGACATCGCCCACAGTAGACTGAGTTAAGACCAGCTCCAGCGGTTGCTGAGTTTCATTCGTAAATACATTGACAAAGAGCGACTCCCCACCCAGAAACTTTTTCAACAGCCCAGGAACTAGACCGCCGGAAAACTCAGTTTTCATTGAGAGCTTTGCCGCCATGCTGGCCATTGCCCCAGCTTCAGCTGTGATGCGATCGCCCGGATTTAACGTCAAAAAAACAGTTGCAAAAGCAGGTTTATAACGGATCTCGTATTTCACCCACGTACCTCATCCCAAAGACATAAATACTCTACAAATCTGGCAGGCGAAATTTCGTTCTGTGGATCTTTTAAGAAAATGTAATTATGCCTCAAGCTCGTAAACAATTTGGACAACACTGGCTGCGTAGTGAAAAGGCGTTGCAGAAAATTGTGGCAGCAGCGGGGTTAGTGGAGGGCGATCGCGTCTTAGAAATTGGACCTGGTCGAGGAGCCTTAACCCGGCCGCTTTTAGAAAAGGCAGCAGCGGTAGTTGCCGTTGAGATTGACCGAGATTTATGCAAGCTGCTAGTAGAAAAGTTAGGCAAAATTGATCATTTCTTGCTGCTCCAGGGAGATGTCCTTTCCCTTGATTTAGAAGCTGCACTGGCGGCATTTCCAGACTTTCAGCAGCCCAACAAAGTGGTTGCAAATATTCCGTATAACATTACTGGGCCAATTTTAGAGAAGCTGCTGGGGGCGATCGCCACCCCAAACCCCCGCCCCTTTGACGTGATCGTGCTGCTGTTGCAAAAAGAAGTGGCCCTGCGGCTGTGTGCCCGTCCCGGCTCCAGAAACTATGGGGCGCTATCTGTACGAGTGCAGTATTTAGCCGAGTGCGAATGGATTTGTGATGTCACGGCTAAAGCCTTTCAGCCGCCACCCAAAGTTGATTCCGCTGTCGTGCGATTGCGTCCGCGCCAGTTTCACCTGCCTGTAACCGACGTTCGCAAGATGGAAACTTTGGTGAAGCTGGGCTTTGCGACAAAGCGTAAGATGTTGCGAAATAACTTGATGAGTGTAGTGGAGCGCGATCGCCTCAACCAGTTACTAGAACAACTCGAAATCAACCCCCAAGCCCGCGCCGAAGATTTAAGCGTCGAGAATTGGGTGGCATTGAGTAATCAGTTAGCAGAAGAGGTTAAGGACTGAGGCAAATATGCGGAAGGATTCTAGCTATTTAGCTTAATCTGCATAAGTAGCAAATTCGGGGTGTTAGTCGGGTAGCAGGACTATATTGCTATAGCCCCGCCCCCTCAAAACCGGACTTGTACCTTTCAATACATCCGGCTTAAGCAAATCACTTACTCCACCGCTTTAGAGGTTGTCGCATGGTGCTGTTGGTGACAGTAGAAGTGTAAGAGCCGCAAGTTGCTGTAAACGTCTTTTCCCCCTTTGCCTTAGGCTTAACATGATGAACGTGGAGATCTTCCTCGTTAAATAAGGATTCTCCACATTTTAGGCAAACATATCCTTGGCGCTTGGCAAGCGTATGGTAGCTGGGCGCTAGAGCCTTTGCCTTCGCTCGTTCTCTAGCTTTCCAGTAGTCCCGCAGCATTGGGTCATCTGGGGACGCTTTGCCTTTAACCAAGACGTGTCTGTCAATGCTAAACCAACTGAACTTGAGCAAATGCATGCCTGTAGTCTTGTCACCAAAGACCCATCGGTCATTGCGTTGCAGATTCAGTTTGTCCCAGTAGTGGAGTTGTGTCCAGGCTTTGGGTTTGTTGGGATGAGTATGCTCAACATATCGAACTTCCCGACGGAACATCCAATTGTCGAGCGATTCAAAGCATTTACGAGCCACCCCAATACGGAAGTAGTTTGCCCACCCCCGAATGACGGGGTTGAGGCGCTGGATGAC
Organism: Oculatella sp. FACHB-28; assembly: GCF_014696015.1. Classification (NCBI taxonomy): domain Bacteria; kingdom Bacillati; phylum Cyanobacteriota; class Cyanophyceae; order Oculatellales; family Oculatellaceae; genus Oculatella; species Oculatella sp. FACHB-28. The sequence continues at coordinate 124,502 of NZ_JACJPJ010000089.1, forward strand.
GGTTGGGATAGAATGCCCTCTCAGAGCAACCCATTCGTCGCGCAGTTTCTTCCGTATTTTGTTCAGCGAATCGTGGCTGGGTTTGATTAGCAGTTTCCAACCTGTTTTAGAGGTTTTCTCCGCTCTATAGTGCCTGATGTTGAAGCCTAAGAAGTCAAATCCTTCGCTCAGATGAACAATTTTGGTTTTGTCTGGAGATAACTCCAAACCCCGCTCTTGTAGCCAAGCGATGAGGATTTCGATTGCCTTTTGAGCATCTTCTTGAGACTCACAAAAGACGACAAAGTCGTCTGCATATCGAATCACTGCTCGTGAGCCAATCGAGTAGCCCCGGCGGTTGTATTGAACGCCAAGGGCTTGCTCCATTCCGTGCAGAGCAATGTTCGCCAGTAAGGGAGAAATCACCCCCCCTTGGGGCGTTCCACTTTCACTCTTGTGAAAAGCTCCTTTATCCACATACCCTGCCTTCAGCCATTGTTGAATCAGTTCCCGAGCTGGAAACTGACTCAAGGCATTCAGTAAGAAGGTGTGGCTAATGTTGTCAAAAGCGCCTTTGATATCCGCGTCAATGACCCATCGTTTCCGTTTGTTCGGTTGGGCAAAGCCGTAGATTTTTTCAATGGCATCGTGACAACTCCTGCCAGGACGGAATCCACAGCTCGTTGCCTCGAACTGGGCTTCCCATTCGGGTTCCAGTGCATGCTTGACCATTGCTTGGATGCAACGGTCTCGGACAACGGGGATGCCAAGGGGACGTTGTCTCCCGTTCGCTTTTGGGATGTACACCCGACGCACAGGACAGGCTTTCCAGGGAGTATATTCTGCCAGTTCGTCTAGCAGTTTCCCTCTAGCGGCTGGCGTTTTAACCACCACTTTATCCAGTCCTGGCGTTTTTCTACCTGCGTTTTGCTGAGTCACTCTGCGAACACTCACAAGAATGTTGGAGTAACTTCTCAGCAACAACTTTTGAAGCGGACGCACCTGTTTATAGTTGCGTTGTGTGGTAGCCCGAAAGATTCGCTGTCTCAGGTTCTTCACAATCCGATTCGCTTTGCGCCAGTTGATCGCATGCCAATCCGTTTGTGCTTGGGGTCGGTTTGCTAAAGCTTGGCTTTGCATCTAACGTGTCCCTCAGTTGGGTTCCTTTACTTCGACCTTTGGGTGATTCACCTGACCCACGTCTGCCCCCTTTCAGGGTAGGCAATTGCCTTATCCAGCAGGTTATGATTTCCCTTGACCTTTCGGTCTACTGGCTTTCGCTTTTTGGGTCATCCTACTCCCACTGAGGAGTTGAGTCTTCCTTACGGTTGACCGACTGAAGCGATAGCTTCAGACCTCATTGGGGTTATCACGTTCTACACGCTTGAGATTCATCTGGAGAGGGTGCTTCCTTTACTGCGGGGATTGGGTGTCCTCAAATCTAGTTCCGCAGGCTAGATTTCCGTATCCCATCATCACCGTATCAGCCATGTTTCAGTGACCAGAATTCACGCAGCCTCGACGGAAATTTACTCACGTTCACCTATCCAGACTTCCCCTTGCCCAGAACCCCTTGATGGCTGAGGACTTCCTTAGACGTTATCTCCTTGCAAAAGACCTCTCCGTTACCAGAAACGCCCTTGGAGATTGGGGATAGGATTTGAACACTATCCTAGAGAAGTCGGCTTCTCACTCAAGTCGTGCAACTTCGTGTCGCACTGCGGAAAATTTCAGTCTATTAATAGTTATGCGGCTTAATCATCTACAATCCTTGGGCGTCTTCTAAACTCCATCTCGAAATGCAAATTGAACAATACACTCCTCAGCATCTTGATGCTATTGTTCGTCTTTCGCTTCAGGCATGGACTCCAGTTTTTGAATCGATTCAGAATGCGATGGATGCCGACGTGTACCAAGTGTAGATTCCGCGAGCAACGCGAGGTAAGATATGCACGAAATCACAACTTCCCAAGTCTTCTACGACGCAGACGGCCTGAACATGGTCGCTCATCTAGCACGGCCGCACAGCGAGGGTC
>NZ_JACJPJ010000009.1:0-3417 GCF_014696015.1 Oculatella sp. FACHB-28
ACGCTCAAAGCGGATGAGGCGATTCATCCAGAGACCCAACTGAGGTAGAGCAAGTATCCCAATAACACTATTGAGCAGGATCATCGGCACATCAAGCGCATTGTGAAACCGATAATGGGATTCAAGTCGTTCAACAGTGCGAGGAGAATCTTGAGTGGGATCGAGGCAATGAATATGGTTCGAAAAGGACAAGTGAAAGGAATCGAACAAGAGAATAGTGTCTCTCAAGCCAGGTTAATTGAAGCAATCTTTGGAATTACTGCTTAGAGCAGTGCAAATGTTACCGATCATTTGTCCTTGGAAGATTTTTGCGACACAACCCGATTGATCTTCGAGTGGTCTACTTCTACGCCGCGTTCCTGCATCATCTCCTCCAAATTTCGGTAGCTCAGGGAATAGCGATAATACTAACGGACATTCAGCAGAATGATTTCGGGCAAAAAGTGCCGCCACTTGAACAAAGCAGGAGTAGACATTGGAGGGCAAGAACACACAACGGGGTTTGTCTACCTTACCACTGGCTGGTTTTTGCGACACAACCGTATTATCCAGTTGGCTAGCTCGATGATTCAAAAGATTGCCTTACGGGAGCAATTAATCGAGGCTCCAATACCGTTATTGTAATTACAAAAGCTTTGACATTTATCCACTAGGATTATGATTAATGGTTTTGCTTCACGATTGAGTACGTCCTGTTCGCAAATAATTGAGGATTTGCTCGTTCTTCTCCCAATACGCAACCAGATTGCCATCCATATCTTGAAATGCAGTTACCTTTGTTCCCAAATGCGGTAGGAAATTGCTTTCCCACATTAGTTCTACGCCTTTTGCCTTCAACTCGGCATCTGCGGCAGCACTATCATCAACAAAGAACACCAGATTGCGTAAGCCAGCAATTTGCAAGTGAAATGGCGGATTTTTGCGTTCAGGCTCCAGGTTGATGGGTTCTGGGTAGTGAATCAGATCGATGTAAAGCCCGTTTTTCTCCATCAAGGCGAGTTCAATGCCTTCGATCGCAGCCGTGCGATAGTTGAGGATGAAGCCCAATTTGTCGCTGTACCAGGCGATCGCTTCATCCAGATTCATCACCGACACTGCAACATTAACAAGCTGTAGGCTCTCAATTCCTTTACTCTGGGATAGATTCTGAGTCATGGTATTTCTCCGGTTGGATTGGCAAATTCAGATTGGCATAAGGTTGAGCATTACGTTCTTTGAAGCTGTACGGCTGAGAGAATCGACAGTCCTTCTAAGCCCATATCAAACGGGAGTTCATTCACCACTCTTTGCTTGAGCTTGCGGGTAAACATCAATCGGGTGTAGCGACGGGTGTACGGGTCAAGGCGAAGCAGTTTCTCGGCTAACTCATTGGCTCTCGCCAGCAATTTTTCACGAGGATGAACTTCATTAACCATGCCGATTTGTAATGCTTCCTCAGCCGTTAGTTTCTGCATCGTCAAGAGAAAATAGTGCCCTCGCACATCCCCCATTGCTGCTGGATAGAGAATCTGCACGCCGTCGGCTGGTACAACCCCACCCCCGACGGATAGATGCTGGTTATCTTGAAAGTATGCTTCCTCTGCTACCAGGATAATGTCTGCCATCAATGCATACTCGCCATGAATCGGAGCCGGACCGTTGACGGCTGAAATTACTGGAACGCTGATGTCAAGAAAATTGTAGAGAAGCTGTCGCGCTTCGGTCAGAATGGCATACCAGCCAGCAGGTTTGGTGATGTCATCAACAGTGGAAAAGTCAATGTGGCTAATCCATTGATCGCCTGCTCCAGTGAAAATGACAACCTCGTTCTGGCGATCGCGGGCAATCTCCCCAAATGCTTCTGCAAACTCATAATGAGCTTTCCCTGTATGGATATGTGAACCCCCATTGGTGTGCATCGTGACTGTCAAAATACCAGAGTCAGTTCGCTCTAGCTTCAAGTTTTCGTATTTGTCTTTGTAGTCATTGAAGTGCGTCATATTTTTACTCTCGTTACTTGCCTTACAAAGTATTTAGTTCCTGAACTAACTCGATCAAGTTGCCATTATTGTCTTTAATGAAACAGACGGTGAGTCCAAGTTCTTCGTCTGCTACAGGTTCCAAAGCTAAGAATGCTTGTCGGTTGAGAATTGAGGTAAATTTCGTCTTAAAGTTGTTGTAAACCCTAGCTTCTCTTGATACCACTGAATGGTTTCATCGAGATTTGGAACAGAGAGCGCAACGTGATGAGGTTGTAAACTAGCAAAAAATGTAGCTGTGTTGGTAGTTTGCGCTTGAGCAGCCATAAGTTCAACATTGAAACCAGTAGATATACGCTGTTGCTGAATTCCTAACCCACACAATAAGAACATGCTCACCAATGCAATTAGGATATTTTTCAGAGAATGTCGCATTCTAGAATTCCTTACAAATGCAGTAAATGATTTTCTTTACTGGATGCGTGTGTAGGTATATTCGATGGCTAAAAACTCTCTACCTCCTGGATACTGAAAATACTGGCTCAACACTTGTTGCTGGTCGTTCTGCAAGTGCAGAACATGACGCAGTTTGGTGGAACGTCCATCAATTTGTGAAGTCAATCCTGGAAAAGGATAAGTTATACCAAAACTGATGTTATTTCCCTCAACTGCAATGTTGCGAAAGCTCATTAACCCAGGTGTGCGAGTATCCATTGATGACAATTGATATTCATGATCAAGAGGTTGGTAGGTGTAAAGAGCAAGCCGTGTAAATGGCTGATTATTGCTCGTTCCTTCCATAATTTCAAATAATGTTGTGCAATCTTCTAGCCAATTACGACGTGCAATAATGTTATTAAATTCAACAGGGTTGCATCGGTTACGAATCGTGCAGTTTGTTTAACCTGGAAAGTTCCGATCATCGGTTGAAGTTTGCGATGAAACTCACTATGCAGACCTAAACGCTCGTTGGCACTCATCTCTGGAGTAGCAGTTCGATTCATGATTGCAGCAGAACAGCCCCGAATCGGAGTGTTAATGTCTTGGCTTTGGAGCAATTGAGCTTTGAGCGATCGCCGCAGGGAGATTTAAGTGAAATAATGAAATTCCTAAAATGAGCAAGACTATGAAACAAATTACACTACTAAAAACAACTGTACGCCGTGTTGTAGGAATTTGAAGATGGTTTCTGATGCGGTTAGGCATAATCATTACTCATCAGTATGGTGAGTGGAATGTATCTTGATTTAGCTGAAGACAGCGCAAGGATGCTGATCAGCGAAAATCGTTGTAGAGTTCCAAGATATTGCCATCAATATCCTTGAAATAAACAATGCGAATGCCCAGTGGATCGTAGGTCACAGGCGGACTGATAAATTCAACTCCACGATCGCTGAGAGTCTCATAGGCGCGATCGACATCATCTACTGCAAACGCTAAGTGTCGCCAACCTTGCGAG
>NZ_JACJPJ010000090.1:0-219507 GCF_014696015.1 Oculatella sp. FACHB-28
TTTGCAGGACGTTATCGCAACCGCAGAAAACGGTTTGGCTTGCGCTTGAACCTGATTGCTGGCTTACTCAACTATGAATTGGCACATGCCTCTTGATTCATGCAGGAAGTCTATTAGGCAACTGGTGTTTGTCATATCGAATTGCGATCCGGACAAATCGTCGATCGGACGTTTCGTGAAATACCCTGCTTGTCATCAATTGCCCTGAAATTTGTTTAGATCGGTATTAGATGACAAACCGATCGCAGGAATTATTGTGCAACGCCCCATCTACTTAGACTGTCACGCTACCACGCCGGTTGATCCACGAGTGCTAGAGGCAATGTTGCCTTACTTTACAGAGCATTTTGGTAACCCTGGTAGCACCACTCATCTGTATGGCTGGGCAGCAGAGGCAGCGGTTAAGCAGTCACGAGAAATTTTGGCTGAGGCGATCGCCACTACCCCCGAAGAAATCATCTTCACCAGCGGTGCAACAGAAGCCAACAACTTGGCAATCAAGGGCGTAGCAGAAGCTTACTTTTCGCAGGGACGGCACCTCATTACCGTACAGACTGAACACAGCGCGGTTCTAGACCCCTGTCGCTATTTGCAGTCACTTGGCTTTGAGGTGACGTTTCTACCTGTTCAGCCGGATGGTTTGGTTGACCTGAAAGAACTGGAGCAAGCTTTTCGACCGGACACCATTTTAGTGTCAGTAATGGCAGCAAATAACGAAATTGGAGTGTTGCAGCCTTTGGCAGAAATTGGGGCGATGTGCCGGAGTCGAGGCGTATTGTTTCATACGGATGCAGCTCAGGCGATCGCCAAAATTCCCCTCGACGTAGAGACAATGCAGATTGACCTGATGTCTCTGACTGCACACAAAGTCTACGGACCGAAGGGAATTGGGGCGCTATATGTGCGTCGCCGTCAACCGAGAGTGCAACTGGCAGCACAGCTGCACGGCGGTGGGCAAGAGCGAGGAATGCGATCGGGAACGCTGTACCCACCACAAATTGTCGGTTTTGCCAAAGCAGTAGAGTTGGCATTAGCAGAATTGGAGACAGAATCCCAACGGCAAATTCAACTGCGCGATCGCCTCTGGCAGCGCCTGAGTGAGCTTCCGGGCATTTACCTCAACGGACATCCCACCCAACGTTTACCCGGAAACCTAAATATCAGCGTCGCGGGTGTAGATGGACAAGCGCTGCTGTTGGGTTTGCAGTCCACCATTGCCGTCTCTTCAGGGTCTGCTTGCTCTGCCGTCAAGCTCGAACCTTCTCATGTGCTATCCGCGTTAGGACGCTCCGAGGAATTAGCCTTTGCCTCGATTCGATTTGGCATTGGTAGATTCAATACAGAAGCGGAAATTGAGCGAGCGGCAGAGGTGGCGATCGCCACCATCCAATCCCTACGCCAAACCTCAGCAAAAATATTGATTGAGCCATAAAAACTTGGGGGTCAGAGTGCAAGCCTCTAACCCCCAATCCAGTAGTTTTAGAATGTGGACTACTTGACTCCAGCCAGCAGCGGTTTGGACTCTGACGCACCTACCCGCTTCAGATTCTTGGCAAGCTGAGCATTGAGCAAGACGATCGCCCCCCACTGCCCCACAATCGCCAGTAGCGGCATAAAGGCAGGCGCACCTTGAGCCAGGCAAACCCAGTGCATAGGTGAGAACAACAGTAGGGCAGTTGCCGTACCTGAACCGAACTCGGCGTAGAGGATCACACCTGCAAGGAGGGGTAGTCCGATCGCCAGTGCAACTGCACTCATTGCATACCAACCACGCCGTTGATTTTTCATCATCAGGGTCAGTTGGGCGATCGATGCATAGATAGCAATCAGGTTCAGGCTGATGACCAACCCAAGCACAACCGTCCATTTCTCCACGCCCTCTGGGTGGAAGATGATCCAGGGCAGCAGAATTGCCGCCGTGATCAGCATGTTGATGGCGATCGCCACCACAGCCGGACTCTTTTCACCCCAGACCAGGTCTTGCCACATCGACGAACGTTGCCGAGTGGAACCTGTCGTGGTTTGTGCTGACCCGATTTGCAGGCTGCTTCGCTCAAAGTGACGATAACGTGCCCAATCTAGCAATGTTTGACGGTGAGCTGACAGCATGGCAATCAACACCAAAAACAGCACCAGATTGGCACTAGAAACTACGGCAACCTGAGCAATGAAAAACCCAGAATCATCGTAAGCATATTGCCCCCAATCGCGTACAAAGAATCCCAGCATCAACACCTGAAAGCTGATCATCAGCCCATAGCTTTGTCGCTTGCTCAGCAAGGTTGCCCCAGGGCTATGAAAACAGCGGTCTAGCGCTTGCCAAATCCAGTAACTTCCAATGCCCAGGGCAAACAGAGTAAACCCGTGCGAAAGGATCAAACTCTGCTCCAGCGGAATGTAAAACCACTGCACTGAGCTTGTTCCCGTGCTGCCAATAACATATTGAGAAAAGCCACTCCAGACGGTTAACACATTCCAGAGAAGGTAGTTTGGGATGAATAAAAAGGCGGTCAGAAATACGCCCAGAAAAGCCGTTCCAGTCGTAATCTGAATTCCACCAATTCCGCCTTGCAGTTTACCCATAAAGCCACCCAGCAGGGCAGCGCTATACAGGAAATAACAACCTGCAAACAGCATCAGGTAATAGCTCGCCGTAAAAACGGTCGGTACATCCGCTTGCATTCCCACAAATAGATGCAGTGGCACAATTGCGCCGACTGCCAGGTAAAGCAACACCGGAACTCCTAACAGTTTGCCTGTCAGCAGGCTACGGCTCCGCTGCGGACTGAGACGAATAAAATTCAGCGTTCCGCGCCGTTCTTCCTGGTCGAGGTCATTGATTAGCAGATAGACCCCAGCCAGCATTAACACCAGGATGATGCCCCAGTTTAAGGCGATGAAGATGTCTCTCCACCACATCATCCAATCAATTAAATAGTCCCCGCCTTGTTTGAGACATCCATAGCTGGCGGGGTCATACTCAGTGCAGTATTTGCTGTAAGTCCTACTGAGATTAGGAAGCTGATTGTTGAAAAAGTTGAGTAAAAGAAACTGAGCCATCAGCGACAGCCCGATCGCAATCAAAACATTGCGAGACTTGAGCCGACCCTTAAGTTCTCGAAATAGCTGAGGATTCCAGTCGCCGATTTGGTCTAGCAGATTAAGACGCATAGGTTAAGGATGAGAGATGAAGGATAAGGGATAGACACTTGAGCTGGTTGTTAAATCGTCGTTAAGTCATGGGTGAATGCAGAAAATTCTCGTCGCTTATGATGTCACGATGCTTGTTGATGCCCCAGCTTGAGGAAGATAGTTTCTAAATCTTCGCGAACACAGTGAAAGTCATTGATTGGAATGCCTGCGCCGACGAGCAATCGCAGCAACAGCGCAGATTCCTTTGGCTCTCCCGAAAATTGCACTCTGACGGTTTGGGTTCCAGGCAAAACTTCTACGTTCTCCACCTGGGGATGGCTTCTCAAGTTTTGCCGGAGTGCATCCAGCTTGCCGAGCGTTGAAATGAGAATTTGCTGACGGCTCAAGCGACGGTAGAGTTCTTGCAGGGGCGCACTTTCTACCAGATAGCCTAACTCCATAATCCCGATCGAGGTACAAAGTTCTGCCAGGTCGCTCAGCACGTGGGACGAAATCAAGATTGTCATCCCCGCCTCTTGCAGCACTTTGATGATTTCGCGAAACTGCATCCGGGCGATCGGGTCAAGCCCCGAAACTGGCTCATCCAGCAAGAGCAAAATCGGTTCGTGGATAATTGTGCGGGCCAGGCTAAGGCGCTGTTTCATGCCTCGTGACAGGGTTGCAATCAGGCTATTTCGCTTTGGTGCAAGCTGCACCAGGTTTAGCACTTCATGCAAACGACGATTGCGGTGGGGCTGCCGCAGCTTATACATTCGCGCAAAATAGTCTAGATAATCCCAAACGGTCAGGTCATCATAAAGCGGGAAGTCATCTGGCAGGTAACCAATCCGTTGCTTGATGTGAGCGTTGGTTTTATCGCGCAGGAGGCGATCGCCATTAATCAAAATCTCTCCTGTCGTTGGCTCCTCTGCCGTTGCCAACATCCGAATCAGAGTCGTTTTCCCTGCGCCATTCGGTCCGATTAGTCCATAAACTTCTCCAGCCTCAATTTCTAAATCGATGTCATTTACGGCAACCTGACGGTCAAACTGTTTGGTCAGCCCACGGGTACGAATTGCCAGTTCTTTCGCCATAAGATCACGGAATGTAAAGGGCAGGACAAGCGGTTAATCGATAGCCTAACTGTCCCTACAAGATCTGTCGGTAAATTTTCAGAAATTGAAACTAAGTTAGGGACTAGGGGCTAGGGTTGTGGGATGGACATCTTGCCCGTTCAAATCCAAGCAGGCAAGATGCCTGCTCCACAAGAAACTAGAGCTTCCAGGAATTTAGTTGCACATCGCATCATTTCTCCTTCCTTTTCAGTCACTTGCCTTCTCTTTCCCTAGCCCCTAGCCCCCAGTCCCTCTTTAGCCCCTCCCTCTTCCCCTTACGGGCTAAAATAGACCCAATCACTGCCTAGCTAAAAAGTAATCATGACAACTGCTGCTCCGGTTAAGACCCAATATGAAGCAGTTATTGGGTTAGAAACCCACTGTCAACTCAAAACTGACACGAAAATTTTCTGCAACTGTTCTACCGAATTTGGCACGCCTCCTAACACCAATGTTTGTCCGATTTGTATGGGAATGCCTGGGGTGCTGCCTGTGCTCAATCAAAGGGTGTTGGAATATGCCGTCAAAGCGGGTTTGGCGTTGAACTGCCAGATCGCGCCCTACAGCAAATTTGACCGAAAGCAGTACTTCTACCCTGATCTGCCCAAAAACTACCAAATTTCGCAGTATGACCTGCCGATTGCCGAACATGGTTGGTTAGAGGTTGATGTTGAAGATAAAGATGGCACTCTAGTTCGCAAGCGCATCGGCATCACGCGCCTGCACATGGAAGAAGACGCAGGCAAACTGGTGCATGGCGGCAGCGATCGCCTCTCTGGTTCTACCCATTCCCTCGTAGACTACAACCGCACGGGCGTACCGCTAGTCGAAATCGTCTCCGAGCCGGATATGCGCTCTGGGCAAGAGGCGGCTGAGTATGCTCAAGAACTGCGGCGAATTTTGCGCTACCTAGGTGTGAGCGATGGCAACATGCAGGAGGGCTCGTTGCGTTGCGACGTGAATATTTCTGTGCGTCCCGTGGGGCAGGAAGAATTTGGCACCAAGGTCGAAATCAAGAACATGAACTCGTTCAACGCGATTGAACGGGCGATCAACTACGAGATCGAGCGGCAAATCGAGGCGATCGAATCTGGCGAACGGATTTTGCAAGAAACGCGGCTGTGGGAAGAAGGCTCCCAACGCACGATCAGCATGAGGATTAAGGAAGGATCAAGCGACTACCGCTATTTCCCTGAGCCAGATTTAGGGCCGATTGAGGTGACCGCTGAGCAGTTGGAAGAATGGCGATCGCAACTTCCTGAATTGCCTGCCAAAAAACGGGAGCGCTATCAGAGCGAGTTAGGATTATCTGCCTATGATGCGCGAGTGCTGACGGATGATCGGGCGATCGCCGAATACTTTGAAGCTGCCACTGCTGCCAAAGCTAATCCCAAGCTCGCTGCTAATTGGATCATGGGCGACATCAGCGCCTACCTGAATGAAAAGCGGCTCAGCATTAGCGAAATTCCCCTCCAGCCCGAAACCTTGGCAGAACTGGTTGAACTGATCGAAAGCAACACAATCAGCAACAAAATTGGCAAAGACATTCTGCCTGAACTGTTGGTGAATGGCGGCTCCGCTAAGAAGCTGGTAGAAAGCAAAGGGCTAACCCAAATCTCTGACACAGGTGCCCTTGAAGCAGCCATTGATGCTGTGATCGCTGCCAATCCTGACGAACTGGCTAAATATCGGGGCGGTAAGACTAAGCTGCTGGGCTTCTTTGTCGGTCAGGTGATGAAACAAACGGGTGGAAGAGCTGATCCAAAGCTGACCAACCAGCTTCTCACCCAGAAATTAAACGGTTAGATTGTTCAAACTCAAGTAAACTCAAGATTTAGTGAAATTCCAGGGAAACTACCACCATCCCTGGAATTTTTTCGGCAAAATCTAAAATGAGGGGTCAAACCCCTCACCCCATGCAGGGGTTTTTCTGATCTTTACAAAACTTTTCCTGAAAAACTCGTTTTAGGGGGTGACACCCCCCACCCCTTTAGTGCCATAATACGCTAAGTAGATGCACCCTGATGGTAGGGAGAGTCGTTTTAACGGCTCTCCCTTTTTTAGTAGCTTTCCAAAGAAAGTAATTCTGCCCTCCCTGTCTTCCTAATCTAGATACTGCCCAGAATTCCAATCTGAGCATGGAAGTAAAGAAGTAAAACTGTTGCCATACCCAAATTCACCTTTTAGGTTCAGCAACGTTGGCTTTCTTTTGCTAAGATATCTAAGCTAGATTCATGCGGATGTGGCGGAATTGGTAGACGCGCTAGATTTAGGTTCTAGTTTCGCAAGAAGTGAAGGTTCAAGTCCTTTCATCCGCATTTCCTGAAACTGAACGTTGAATACCTCTGCAAAGGAGGTAGCAACCTGCTGGTGAACCTGATCGAGGTCAACAGTAGGAAGAAACTGTGCCAAGCTGCCAACGGGTTTATCGGCAATACCGCAGGGGACAATTTGATTAAACCCTTGCAAGTTTGGACACACATTCAGCGCAAAGCCGTGCATTGTAATCCAACGGCTTACTTTAATGCCGATCGCCCCAACCTTACATCCTTCCAACCATACTCCGGTCAACCCTGGCACTCGTTCACCCTGTAGACCATAAGCTGCCAGTACCCGAATCAACACTTCCTCTAGCTGGCGTAGATACCAGTGCAAGTCTTGCTGGTAGTAGCGCAGGTTCAAAACTGGATAGCCAACGATTTGACCGGGGCAATGGTAAGTCACTTCACCACCACGCTCGACCCGACAAACTTCTATATCTGATGTGTCTGGGTCAAACTTCAAAAAATCTAGAGTAGCGCCTTGACCCAGCGTGTAGACAGGCGGATGTTCTAGCAGTAGCAGTACGTCATCTAGGTCAGGTTGGTTACGTCGCTCTGCTACAAGCGATCGCTGCCATGACAAAGCCGTTGAGTAGGGTACAAGTCCCGGTTTGTAGAGCAAACACCGACGGGAACGAGTATCAGTTAATGAAGCGATCGCAAGTGTACCCAAGTCCATTTTTGAAATCAAGGGTGAATTGACACAAATTCAACTAAAAATGACGCTGATTCAATCAAGAATTATCAACGGATGCAAAACATTTTAAACGACACTGTTCTCCAGAATACAAAGTGCTAGGGTGAAAACATAACCTAAACACTTAGGGGAGGCGACTCCATGAAGCTTGTTATCCAGGGCAAAAACATCGAAATCACCGATTCGATTCATGAGTATGTACATCAGAAGATTGAAAAGGCAGTCAATCATTTTCAAAGTTTAACCACTGAAGTTGATGTGCATTTATCGGTAGCCCGCAACCCTCGGATAAACCCCAAACAAACCGCTGAAGTCACGATTTACGCAAACGGTACAGTCGTTCGAGCCGAAGAAAGCAGCGAAAACCTTTACGCCAGCATTGATCTGGTTGCAAACAAAATTGCTCGGCAACTGCGGAAATATAAGGAGAAACGGCAAGCAAAAGTTCACGCTCCCGTGAAGACAGCAGACGTAGTGAGCGAGCAACCTGTTGAAGCCGATTTAATCAAAGATCGCACTCCTGAGCTTCCGGGTGAAGTGGTTCGCACCAAATACTTTGCAATGCCTCCAATGACGCTTGATGAAGCGTTGGAGCAATTAGAACTGGTAGACCACGATTTTTACATGTTCCGCAACTTAGAAACAGGCGAGATTAATGTGATCTATGAGCGGAATCATGGAGGATATGGAGTAATTCAGCCGCGAAATAACAACGGTCATGTAAATGGCAAGTTTGCTCAAATCGCTCACGAAAAAAGGATTGAAACAGCAAATCACGCCCAGTCGTAGAGTATTGAAGTAAGGTTAGGACGTGTAATATCTCGTAGGGGCGTGGCATTCGGCAGCTATATTTGTGGTTTTCAACCCAATCTTTGCTCGAATGCTACGCCCTCTCAGAATTGCATCATCTTCGTCATTGCGTAGGTTGGGTGGAGCGAATGCGGAACCCAACACAATTTAGGCAAGCACAGTTGTTGGGTTCCGCTATGCTTCACCCAACCTACAAATTTAGAGTTAGGCGATATTAATTCACCACATTAATCGGCTTGCCTTCGATGCAAGCCTGAATATTTGCAATTAATTCTGCTCCCAATCTTGCTGCCATTTCTTCACTGTTGTAAGCAATGTGAGGCGTGGCAACAACATTACCGAGTCTGATGAGCTCTAGCATTTCTCTAGTTGGCAGTCCTGAAACTGGCTCATCTTCAAACACGTCGAGGGCAGCTCCAGCGATGCGCTTTTGATTCAAGATTTTAATTAATGCTTGCTGATCGACGATCGCCCCTCTAGCGGTGTTGATCAAATAGGCTGATGGCTTCAATAAATTGAGCCGCCTTTCGTCAATCAAATGTTTGGACTGTTCCGTTAACGGCAGATGCAGGCTGAGAATGTCAGAGGTTGCAATTAGCTGGTCGAGATCGCCTGAAGAAGTTTTGGAGGTGGCGTGCTCAACTTCCATGCCAAGGGCGATCGCCAGCTTTTCCACTTCTCGACCGCTGTTTCCATAGCCGATCAGCCCTAGTTTTTTGCCCCGCAACTCTACCCCACGAAATCGCTGCTGACTCCAGCTTCCTTCTCGCAAAAATAAATTTGCTTCCAGGATTCTACGCGTCACAGTAAAGATTAGCCCAATCGTATATTCTGCGACTGCTAGAGCATTGTGAGTTGGACAGTTGATGACTTTAATATTTGCTGCGCTCGCGGCTTGAAGATCAATCTGGTCATAGCCAACTGCTAAAACCACGATGTACTTTAAGTTGGGATTGCTCTTGATGATATTTTCGGTGATGTCAATCCAGCTCAGGGCAATCAATTCTGCACCGTCGATTCTTTGAATCACCTCTTCTTCGGTTGCAGGCATCTCTTCGTAGAAGGTGACTTCTCCTAAGCTTTTCAGTTTAGTTTTGTCGGTTTCTAATAAATCTGAAGGGTCGGGCAAGACAAATTTCATTTATTTAGCCTCATCGGGTGCTAGGAGCAGTTGTTCAACCCGTCGCTGCATTGCCTGATGCCGCTCCACGCCCTCATAGGTGTAGCGGTTGTAGCCGTTGAGTTCAATCTGCGTTTCGATATTTTCAATTCGTTCGTCGGCATCAGGGTGAGAAGAGAGCCAGACAAACGGCAGGCTTGCTTCTTCTGCTTCTTCCAGTGTGATCATCAGGTTGCGTAATCCGTCAGCCGCATAGCCCGAAGTCGCCAGGATGCGAGTGCCAAGGGCATCGGCTTGACGCTCCATGTCGCGGCTGTAGCTCAGTACTGCCAAGTTTGCGGCATAGCCGCCATAGGGAATGAATTGCAGCAGATTGGCGGTCAGGTTACCGCTGGTGACAAGCTGAAAGCCGTGTGAAAGAACGGCGTGAGACAGTTCATGAGCCAGCAAACCAGCTAGTTCTGCTTCAGAATTGGCTTCTAAAATGGCTCCAGCATTGACGAAAACTTTGCCACCAGGAAGCGCAAAAGCGTTTAGCGTTTCGTCTCGAACGACGTAAAATTCATACTCAAAGTCATCTCGACCGCTGACCTCTGCTAGCCGTTGTCCCAGTTCATTTACGTAAGCAACGATGGCTTCGTCTTCGACTAGCTCTAGCTGACGTGTGGCTTGATTAGCGATGCTTTCACCTACCGCAGACTCGCCGCGCAGCATCAAAACGGTTGTTTCAATTGCCGATAGAGGTCCAAATAGATTGCCGGTGAGAACGAAGCTGGCTGCCCCCGTGACGAAGTTGGCGATCGCATTTCCCCTCAACCGACTCCGTGTCCGATCCTGAAACTCTTCTAAATGCTGATTGGCTAATGTTTGAAACTCAGCTACGTCTGGACGATCGGGATTTAGCAGCGCAAATTGTCGGGCGGCGATCGACGCTTCCAGCCAACGCTCGTTTTCTGCCAGCGCTTCAACTCGTGCTTGAATCAACGCTGGCTCATTTGGATAAAGCGTTGTTGCTCGTTCCAGGACTGCCAGAGACTCTTCGGGCTTGTCTTGATCAGCTAAGACTTCGGCGTGGAGCAGATGACCGGGAATAAACTCGGGGTATTCCTCCACCAAAAGCTCTAGGGGAACCATCAATCGGGTGTATAGCTCTGCTTCTCGTCCGGCGTTAGCTTCTCGCCAATAGACCTGACCCGCAGGAGACAACAGCGCCGGATCGGAAATTGCAGCGGGGCGATCGCGCGCTGCCTCGGCGATAAACGGCTCTTTTGCTTTGCGATAAAGAAATTCTGCCTGTTCGTACTGCCCTTGCAGATAGAGTCGATCGGCTTCGATCAAAAGCTGTTGCCGATCTTCGTTAGCTAGAGTAGTTGCAGGTTCTGCCTCGGTGGGTGAATTCGGAGCATCAGTAGAGGAATCAGGGGCGATCGCATCCTCGTCTTCACCTGTAGGTGAAGGAGCTTCACCATTCTCTAAATCGGGCTTTGGCTCAGCCTCAACAGATTCAACTTCCTCTAGCTCTGGCTCCTCTAATTCAGGAACTTCTGCCTCTGAGTCGGTTGCTACGGCATCTTCGTTAGTTGGAATCTCAGGATTGCTTGCTGGGGATGGGCGATCGCTTATTCCCGACTCGCGCTCACTGATTACAGGTTGTTTTACAGGTTGTTCAACCGGATGAACTTCTACGACTTGAGCCTCAGTTGAAGGTAGCGCAGATTCGGCGATCGGTTCTAGCTCAATGGGATCGATGAGTTGCGTGACGGTCGCGCCGGCAGATTGGTGCTCAACCAGAAGCTTCTCAGGAAGGGCTGCCTGCACTGTAGGGCACAGCAGGGCTGCGCCACTACAGGCAATTAGAAAACTCCAGATTGGTTTCATCGCTCTCCAGCCCAGGTAGAATTTCCAGTAATTTCGCAAAGAATTTAGGACAGCTATAGCAATTCTAAATGAGTGGTGAGCACACCTCGGAGGGGTGTGCTCACCACCTGCTCGTCTTACAACTGATTTAGGACCGCTATATTCAGTTTGTAACTCTAAAGCAAGGAATTAGGCACAAAATATTGGGTTGTTTCTATCATTAAAACTGAAGGAACTGATAACCTATCTGGGCTGAAAGCATGAATGACAAGGGCACCAGTTATATGCTGTGGCTGATCTGGCTATTTGGACTAGCAGGAATCCATCGGCTCTATAACAAAAAGATCTTCACAGGCGTTCTGTGGATGTGTACGTGGGGTTTATTTGGCGTGGGGCAACTCGTGGATCTTTTTCTGATTCCCAATATGGTTGACGAGCACAACACCAAAGCCAGAATCAAGTTGGGTTTGTCGCCAATGGGGGTGCCTTACCAGCCAACAATTGAAACGTTGGTTCAATCGGCACCTGATTCCAAACCTTTGCTGTTGACCCAAGATCAGCTAATGCTCAAATTGCTGAAAGCGGCTGAGGCAAGAGGGGGCAAACTGTCGGTGACCCAAGCTGTACTAGATACCGAATGCAACTTTGCCGACGTGGAGAACACGCTGCGGGCAATGGCGAAAACTGGCTATGTGGCGATCGAAAACGACCCTACTACGGGAGTTGTGCTTTACGACTTTGTTGAACTTTAGATGGGTACGTGGGGCGATCGCCACTCCGATAAATACAGACCCCAACTTTCAATGGAGCTGGGGTCTTTACTTAATCCACCGGATCTAGTCCTAAGATTTAATTTCCGACTAGCCACTTCTGAGCGTTGAGTCGCTGCACTGTATACAGCACCAACAAGTCCAAATTAACTCTTCGCTCGTCAATCATAAAGGATTCTAGCGTACTGGCCTTGCCGCCATTATCGGAATAGGTAAATACCTTAGAACCCTGAATATCTTCCTTCAAAAAGCCAACATTGAACTGGCGCTTGCCACTCTGTAAGCGTCCAATTACCTGCCAGCACTCAGGATTTTCATCTAGCCCAGGAACGGGTATCTTCTGTTTCTCAAACTTCAGGTCTAGGTCTTGAACCCCTTGCTTGGTCAGATTCTCTTTTAGGGTCGGCAAAAAGTGCTGATTAATAAACTCAGCAAAAGGTTTGTCTTCTAAGGCAGGCGGCTTTTCTTTCTTTGCCTTAGCAGGTTTTGCGTCCCCATCTCCGTCTGCGGCTTTTTCTTTAGCTGCCTTTGCTGCTGCTGCTTTGGCTTTTCTCTCTTCAGGTGAGGGTTTATCCCCAGCCGCTTTAGCAGCAGGTTCACCGGCAGGTGTCTCTTTCGCATCCTCTGGGGTCGGCTTGCGCTCTGGACCAGTTGGGTCGTCGTCGGGCTTGTTTGCAGAAGGAAGCGAAGTTGCCTCTGGCTCATCTGAGCTGGGTGCGTTGTCTTCTGCCACTTCAGGAGTGTGAGCATTGCCCGCAGCAGGGTTTGCAACTTCTTCTCGCTGAGCCGTTTCAGACACCGCTGGCTTTTCGGCTGCGTCGGTCAAAGCTGCTTCAGACTTCCCATCGGCGGGAAGTTCAGTGGTTTTTGCTTCGGAATTGTTTTCTCCAGCGTTTGATTTAGCTTCTTCTGCCATTGTGAAGTGAGTCCTTACGTGAATCTCGACGGCTTAGCTTCTGAATGCCCTTATGCTGTCATCCGTTCTCATCTTAATGAATAGTGGCTTTGATGCTCAACTTGCTGCAGATGGAAATTCTGATAACAGCTATAGCGATCGCCATACTTGCCAAAACTACAGAATCGATTGTGACGAGAATACGATAGACCGGATAATATAGTTAAGGCTTGGACAACAAAATAACCATGCACCTGGAGAGGTGGCAGAGCGGTTGAATGCGGCAGACTCGAAATCTGTTTAAGGGAAACCTTACGGGGGTTCGAATCCCCCCCTCTCCGTTTAAGAGTTAGAAGTGAGAAATCGGTTAAGGATTGCCAAAAGCAGTTTAATCTAGGCTTAATAAGAAGGAATAATTTGCCTTGTAGAACTTGGATTCAGATGTGAGTTACAACACAAATCCGAGTTTTCTCAGGCTTAACTTGAATCTGTTTTGAATTTCTCTTCATCATGGTTGTTAGGTTAAGTCTTATCAGGCTAGACCTTAAACTGTCTTAATTAGAAAACCCTTATGCCGCTGTCTCGTGTCCTCAGTGCTATTGTTGCGATCGCCCTCGCTCTGGGGATGATTGTTTTGGGGGGATGGTACTTTACCCTCGGTTTTGGCATCATCATCTACCTGGGGCAGCTGGAATATTTTCAACTCGTCCGGGCTAAGGGGATCGCTCCAGCCGCAAAGACGACTTTGGCAGTCAGTCAGGCACTCTTGATTATTTCGACGTTCTATCCCACAACGCTGGCTGATGCGGTTTTGCCCGTTGCTGGAACTTTCATTTGTTTCTATCTACTGTTTCAGCCCAAGTTTGCCACGATCGCCGATATCTCTGCTTCAATTTTGGGATTGTTCTATGGCGGCTATTTGCCTAGCTACTGGGTTAGGTTGCGATCGCTAGGTAACGCTGAAGTCAGCAATTTACCTCTAGGTGGCTACTTTCCCACCTCACTCGAAAGCCTAAACGATCTTCCCATTGGGCTAACCACGACCCTGTTGGCCTTTGGCTGCATCTGGGCAGCAGACATCGGAGCCTATGTCTTTGGCAAGCTGTTTGGAAAAACTCGGCTTTCCGACATCAGCCCTAAAAAGACAGTTGAAGGAGCCGTGTTTGGGGTGGCGGGCAGTGTTGGTGTCGCGGTTGTAGGAGCATGGTATTTGGGTTGGACGGGATGGCCGCTCTCGGGCATGGCGCTCGGCTTACTGATTGGTATTGCCAGTTTGTTGGGCGACTTAACCGAATCGATGATGAAGCGAGATGCCGGTGTGAAGGACTCAGGTCAGTTGATCCCCGGTCATGGTGGCATTCTTGACCGAGCAGACAGCTATGTTTTTACGGCTCCACTGGTCTACTATTTCGTGACTTTGCTGCTGCCTCTGCTGCCCAATTGAGAATGAACTGTGGGGTAGATGTCTCGCTAAGGAATAACGTTGATTTTGCCCTGACAAAAAATTTGTCCCGACTCTAAAGTTAGCGTTTCAATATCCACTTCTGATCCCAGGTCAATTAGGAAGCCATGCAAATCGTTTAAGGGCAATCCTCGCTTTGCTTGCAAGTGAGGTAGCCATTGAGGATGAGTAAGCTGTAACTCGTGTCCGCTGACTTGCTCCAATCCGGTACGAATTACCAGAAGCGTTGTTTCACCGCTAACAGAAATTAAGTCTGCGCTTAACGTTAGCTGGTTTGCGCCAATTAAAATACTGAGATTTTGCAGATTCAGAGATTGCTCTTCGCCGCCCTCCGCTAAACCGGCCGCATCACTGGATCGCAGCAAATTCACCAAAAATTCGGTTACTGCATTTGCTAGGAGTGGAGCTTTCAAGGAGGCATTTAGCTCTGCTTCTCGCATCAACAGTTCCCCCCAAACGGGCACAACTTCCAGAAGCCGTAGCGGTTTTCCTTTGATGACTTGACCCAAATTGACTCGGATGCCTGTTCCCGTCAAATCAATGCAGCTAAGGTGCAACCCTTGATAAATTACGCCTTGAGCCGAAATTGAGACTTGAGGAATGTGCCCGGTGAGCAGTTGGCGATCGCCCCCCTCAATTTCAACCTCTAGCTGGTCTACCTGCTCGACTTGCGATCGCAACCACAAGCGCACCGCCGGGGACAAAACGCTACTAATCATGCGATGCCTAGGTGGAGCCGAGTTCTTACCTTGCTGTGCCTTCTCACTCAAAGATTCAGATGTTGATTGATGTGCTTTAGAGCAGCTTACAGCAGGGAATGGTTCTCTGCACAACTTCTGCATCAGCAGTGATCCCCTTGCTATTGGAGGAGCTTTACAGCAAAAGTCAATTTCTTATGACATTTTTTGATCCCGTCTACGAGCCCCCGTTTGAGTAAATGTTATGAAATTCTGACATTTTGATCCCGTGCAGGCTGATAAAACCGTGGATCAAGCCAGAATCAGGCGATCGCCCCCCCTTGATCTCCTGATTATTTTTCTGCAAGATAAACCTAACGGCTGATCCCCTGATCCCGAAGAAAATCCTGTCTTATCCTATTGAGACTTAAAGTCCTGACATCCGGTTGTCTATGAATTCATAAGGCTACGAGGTGGTTCACCGCCAGAACGGATAACTCAGGGTCAAATCAACCCGATATAGAAACTACCGGAGATCGAATCATGGCAAATGAACGCCTACCACTAGAGGAAATGACGCTAAGGCAACTTCGCAAGATTGCTAGCGAATATGGCATATCTCGCTACAGTCGAATGCGTAAAGAGCAGTTGTTGACCTCAATTCAAGAAGCGCAAAAAGCTAAATATCCCCCAAGTTCACCCCGCATTTTGGAGGCACAAGAAGAAGTGGAAGCAGCAAAGTTTGACGTAGGGCAGACCGATCGCACAGGTGGTTCGCTGGCAGTCGTAGATGAAGGACTTGCTGATCTTCCAGAGGGTTATGGCGAAAGCCGGATTGTGCTGATGCCTCGTGATCCCCAGTGGGCTTACACCTATTGGGATGTGCCCAGTAGCCACAAAGAGGAGCTACGTCGGCAGGGTGGATATCGGTTGGCATTACGCTTTTATGACGTAACCGATGTCAACCTGGACTACCAGAGACCCCACAGCCTGCAGCAGTACGAGTGTGATGAACTGGCACGGGAGTGGTATTTGCCCATCCCTGTAAGCGATCGCGACTACGTTGCTGAGATTGGCTACATTGCAGGTGACGGCCGTTGGCTCATTCTGGCTCGTTCTGCACCCGTGCGAATTCCTCCCGTTTATCCCTCCGACTGGATTGACGACCAGTTCATCAGCGTATCCTGGGAAGAGGAACTGCGCGGCAAACAATTCGTCGAGCTTGCTCCTCCCAGCAAGCAGGCAGCAACAGCAGCAGCAGCAGCAGCAGGGATAATGACTAATGGCAACGCAATTTACGATGAGATTTTTGGCATGGCTGAGTCTGCCGAAGCTCAACGAGTTGCCGGATCGCTATTTGGCTCAATGCAGCAGGTGCCTGAGCAGGCGATTAGCTCTTACGTCTTCCCGTCGGGTGTTGGCATGTGGGCTGTTCCGACTACATCAGGGTTGAATATGTCTGGCGTGGGTATGTCCGGTGTAGGCTTCTCTGCTTCGGCTCCTCCAATTCGCCCACGCCAGTTCTGGTTGGTTGCTGATGCGGAGCTTATCGTCTACGGTGCAACGGAGCCTGATGCAACCGTTACCATTGGTGGTCGCCCCATGAAGCTCAACCCCGATGGCACTTTCCGTTTCCAAATGTCTTTCCAGGATGGGCTGATTGACTACCCAATTATGGCAGTCGCTGCTGACGGTGAGCAGACCCGCTCAGTTCACATGAAGTTTACTCGTGAGACTCCAGAGCGCAACACGAACACCAAAGCGGAAGCCGTTCAGGAATGGCTGGTATAGGTTTATTTAGCCATATATGACAACAGAGGGTGGGAGGGATTACCTCTCACCCTTTGCTTTTTGTTTGGGCTCCTGCATTCATGCTCCTGCATGAATGCAGTTTTGGAACTGTGCAACGATTCACGCAGCAGACCATTTTGACCACTATGGTTGAGGCTAATCCAGGGGAGCAGGGATCAAGTCCTCCTTCTGGCGGTTTAACCCGTCTACCCGTGCTCTTTATAAGATGAAAGTGCAGGATAAAAATTAAGATAAATGACTTCTCAAGAAATCACCGATACTCTAAAAGCGCTATTTGGTCATGCAGTTGAAATCTCTGAACCTGAATCTTGGCAGGTACAGTTAGACAATGTCCGCCTGCTGGTTTTACTGTCCGAGGATCAATCCTGGCTGCGATCGCTTGTCTCGATTGCCCCGGCTCAAGAAGCGCTTCCCTACCTGGAGCAATTGCTCGAAGCCAACTTTGACGAAACTCAGGAGACGCGTTACGCCCTTCACCAGAACGTACTTTGGGGAGTATTTCAACACAGTCGAGCGAGCTTAACGTCAGAAGATTTTAAGGCTGCGATCGCCCGCTTGTTGACACTGCAACAACAAGGACTATCAGCCAGTTTTAATCGACTTGCCGAAACGCAAATTCGTCAGATTGTTCAAGCAGCCAAACTTCAAGGGCAATCCTTGGAGACGACCTTGCAAACGCTAGATCGGTTTTATCAGGAAGGCGTAATGGGAGAAATTGACCAAAGTGCAACCCAACGAGAACAAATATTAGCAGCCTGGCAATATCAATTAGAGCGACTTTGGAACGAAGAGATTTAGAAAACCAGAGCTATTAATACCGTTTCTACATGAAGATGCATATCTTGGAACGTATCCTGCATACGCGGGGCACGTTTCAAGATATGCGTCCTCAAAGAATTGGTATAAGTTCATTACGATCAGATTTGATCGCTTTAGTTTGATAAATTAAGAATGTGTTTCTCTTTTGATCGTCGGAATTGTTTAAAGTATTCGGCAATACATCAGCCTGATCACTTAATTACATCAGTCAACTTGCCCATTTATTTGTTTCACCTGTAAATTAGGGTGAAGGCATAGCACTTGAGATCGGGTTATGGAGAAACGCATTCTTTTTATTGAAGATAACGATGATCATCGTTTCTTGACTCAAGATATGCTTGAGCATTACGGATACACCGTATTTAGCTCTCCTAATGGGGCAAACTTTCTACAATCAATTGCAAGTTTTAGACCCCACGTTATTTTGCTCGATCTCAAGCTGCCTGACAAAGATGGATTTGCGTTACTGGAAGAGTTGCTCCATTCGGGATGGAACAACGTTCCAGTAATTGTGGTTTCTGCATTCACGTTCCGCAGAGAAAAGCTGAGAGCCTTGCACTTAGGCGCACGCCGATATTTGACTAAACCAATCAATCTAAACACGTTGACCCAAGCAATTGATGCTGAAATTGCTAGCTCTAAGCCTGACCTCCATCTTGTTGCTGGCTCTCTTGGCGACTAATAAATTCATCAACTACTTCGTTCATCCTTGAGTAGTCTGCGGAAATAAGCGAAATTAATTCTTCAAACTGCGAGGTTAAATCTGTGAGAGTTTGGAGATGATTGCCCAGATCGTTTTGCGATTCTAAATAGGCTTCTCTGAATTCTTGTGGAGTCATTGCTGAATGTCTGAGTAATCCGTTACATCTATAATTCTCTGTACAATTGTTCTAAAACTAATCGGCTGAATCGCTTAACTCCCACTAACAAAATTGTGTAGAGCATGAATTGGGTTCTCTACATTTTAAAAAGTTCGTGTAAAGTTGCGATCGCCTCCTAGTCTAGCGCTACGTTTGCCCTTTTAAGAAAATACAGCATTCTGAATTTTGTGATTGCTTCTTTATTACTTGCTATTGCCACATAAGATCATTCGCCACTTCTTAAGTATCTTCTCGCCCTACTTTCTCAACTCTTGCTGAGCGATTTTAGTGACCTGCTCAATTTCTGCTAGCGTAGGTGCTACTGCTGAACTTTCCATGTGCAACCACAACAGATATTCAATATTGCCGGCTGGTCCTAACAGCGGTGACCAGGTTAACCCACGATACTGCCAACCCAAATCTTGAGCTGAATCTAGGACTTGGGCGATCGCCCCTGCCTGATCCTGCAAGTCTCGCACAACGCCTTTTTTCCCAACCTTTTCTCGCCCAACCTCAAATTGAGGTTTGACCAGCAGCACCACTTCTCGTGGAGTCTGAAGCAGGTGCCACAGTGCAGGCAAAATTTTAGTTAAAGAAATAAACGAAACATCTGCAACGCCCAGATCAGGATAGGGCTGCTCGGCAATATAAAGCTCTTCGGGTTTCAGGTTTCGCAGATTTGTCCGCTCTCGCAGCACCACACGTTGATCCTGACGCAGGCTCCAAGCGACTTGTCCATAGCCGACGTCTACACCATATACCTGCTTTGCCCCAGCTTGGAGCAGACAATCTGTAAAGCCTCCTGTAGAAATTCCTGCATCCAGGCAAATTCGCTCTGCAATTGGAATCTGGAAAACCTGGAGTGCCCTTGCGAGTTTTTCACCGCCTCTAGAGACAAAAGGCGATCGCTGCTTCACCTGAATCTGAGCCGCAACCTCCACTTCAGTTCCGGGTTTGTCAACAAGTTGCTGATTTACCATCACCTCCCCTGCCCGAATCAGCCGCTGGGCCTGCTGGCGGGAGTCTGCGAGATTCAGTTCCACTAAAAGAGTATCGAGTCGCTGTTTAGCCAAATTTGGGAATGAGGTAAGGAAAATTGGGGTAAAGGAATTACCCTTCACGCCCAAATCTAACGCCCCAGGCTGGACTCGAACCAGCGACCAACTGCTTAGAAGGCAGTTGCTCTATCCACCTGAGCTACTGGAGCATGTATTGAAGCGAATCAGGCTAAGAAGGCTCACTGGTGCCAAGGTGCTGCAATGGCTGCCCTGAACACATTGGGAAACCAAACTTCTCTGTACTAACCTTTTCGCGAACCAATATATAGTATCAAAACAAACGTTATATTGGTTCAGCTAATATCTCAGCTTCTAACACAGGAGTTAGTTGCAGAATAGTTCAACAACAGATGTACACTGAAAACCAACTCAAATCAGTTTTAGATGGGATAGTAAAGTTAACTGAGGCGATCGCTGTTCACGATCAGCTCAATTTAGACGGCACTTTCCATCTGGAGGGCTTGCCTGAATGAGTTTTGCGTCTACCCCGTATCCCTAGTCTTGACAGGAGTAAATTGGCAGCGTCATGTTTATCCTAAAGAGGCAGGATGTTGAAATCTCAAGCGTTCAGCATCCAAAAAGGGATCAGCAAATTCCAATTCTGCAATATCAGGGGCAAACTTTTCGTCTGATTAGCGTCTTTAACGCTTCCCAGGAAGAGGAAGCCAAAGCTTTTTGGCGAGATCTAACCGACAATCGGGGCAAAGCCTGCGTCCTATTAGAAGAACCTGAACGCTATAGCGTGTGGGGCAAAGTGCGTCTGGAGCAGCTTGGGGTTGATCCTGATGCTCAATCCGATGATGAAACTACACCGCATTTCATCCAGGCGTGTTTGTTATTGTTGCAGGCGATGTACATCGACATCGAAGATTTGCTGGGAGCCAGACAAGTCGGCTTATTTCAGAAAGAGATCACAGCAGTCTTTCAACAGGGGCGCTTCCCTCAAACTGAATCGCCTGCCGCAATTAACCAGCTATTGACAATTGACCCACTAGCATCGCTACAAATTCCCTCCTGGCAAGAACACCATCTGAACACGCTGCTGCGAGAACTGCACCGAATCGGGAAAGAGCATTTTGGTAATGCAACCTTCACAGAACGAGTCATGGATGCCTTGCAAGACATGTCAGCAAAAGATCGAACGCAATTCTTAGGTTGGTTGAAGCAGTCTCCATACGGTAAGGAGTGGTTGTAAGTTCGCGATCGCAAATTCGCGAACGATCGCTGTTATGAACAGCACTGCTTAGAGCTAAATGTTAAGTTTTGTGAGGTTAGACTATAGAAAGATACTTATCTTCCTGATTGAAACAGTTAGCTCCAAGTTTGCTTATGTCTCCGTCAAACTCTCGAAAATCAACAGTGACCACAGCAACTCCTGCATCCTCTGGTCCGACGTGGCAGATTAAGCTGCTGTATGACGGTGAGTGTCCGCTGTGCTTACGAGAAGTGAACTTTTTACAAAAGCGAGATGCGGGTCGCGGTCGAGTCGCGTTTGTTGACATTGCTGCTGATGATTATGCTCCTGAAGCCAATGGCGGTGTTGACTTTGAAACCGCAATGGGACGTATTCACGCTGTGCTGCCCGACGGCACGGTGATCAAAAACGTTGAGGTGTTTCGTCGAGTCTACGAAGTTCTGGGGATCGGATGGATTTATGCGGTCACCAAGTTGCCTATTGTTGGTCATTTGGTTGACTGGCTGTATGAAATCTGGGCAGATAAACGGTTGACTTTGACTGGACGAGCGGACTTAGCTACCCTTGTTGCCGATCGCCAAAAGCGGCTTGAATGCAATACTCAAGAGCGCTGTCGCCTGCCTGACAAATAGCAGGTTTGGTTTGTAGCAATTTAAACCGGGTCTGTAACGATTTGAGTGGGCGATCGCCTTACCATAAACCTATGAGCTTCTTAGTTTGTCGTATATCTGTAGAGTAGGCATTGCCTGCACTTTTTGGTGTGTAGCTTAGAGAGGACTAACGCTTGAGCGATCGTTTAATCGTAGAACAAGCCTGGGACGCGCTTGAACATTCAATTATTTATTACCAGGGTCGTCCTGTTGGCACGATCGCCGCTTGCGATCCAGACATCTCAGCATTGAACTACGACCAGTGCTTTATTCGAGATTTTGTTTCCTCGGCGCTAGTCTTTCTAATCAAAGGAAGAACCGACATCGTTCGCAATTTCTTAGAAGAAACTCTGAAATTGCAGCCCAAAACAGGACAGCTGGACTGCTCAAAGCCCAGTCGCGGGCTAATGCCAGCCAGCTTCAAAATTGCTTCCCAAGGCGGCAAAGAATACGTAAAAGCAGACTTTGGTAACCATGCGATCGGTCGAGTTGCACCGGCAGATTCTTGTCTGTGGTGGATTGTCCTGCTCCGAGCCTATGTCATTGCTAGTCAAGACACCGACCTAGCCCATCAAGCCGATTTTCAAGAAGGAATTCGCCTCAGCCTAGAGCTTTGCCTTGTCACTCGGTTTGATATGTATCCGATGGTGCTAGTACCCGATGGTGCAGGCATGATCGATCGCCGTATGGGGCTTTACGGACATCCTCTAGATATTCAAGCGCTGTTTTATGCAGCCTTGCAAGCCAGCCTAGAGCTTTTGGTTCCTAGCCCGGAAAACCAATTTATGATTCAGGCGATCCAAAGTCGTCTGGTACCTTTGCTCAGACAAATTCGAGAAAATTATTGGCTCGACTCCGATCGCCTCAACGTTATCTACCGCTTTCAGGTAGAGGAATATGGCGAAGAAGCACTCAACCAGTTCAACATTTACTCCGACTCCATTCCGTTTTATCGGCTGGCAAACTGGCTACCGGAAGCAGGTGGCTATCTGGCAGGTAACCTGGGTCCGTCTCAACTCGACTGCCGCTTTTTCTCGTTGGGAAATCTACTAGCCGTGATCACTTCGTTAGTGGATGAACAGCAATCTCACAGAATTTTGAATTTGATTGAGTTGCGCTGGAGTGATTTGGTCAGCCACATGCCGATGAAGCTCTGCTACCCAGCGTTAGAAGACACAGATTGGAAAATAGTTACGGGTGCTGATCCTAAAAATCGCCCCTGGTCCTACCACAATGGCGGAAGTTGGCCCGTGCTGCTCTGGATGCTGACGGCGGCAGCTAAAAAGATGGACAGAGGTGAGTTGGCTCACCATGCGATCGCCATTGCAGAACGTCGACTCGTGTTAGACCAATGGCCCGAATACTACGACGGACCAGATGGACGGCTAATCGGCAAAGAGGCACGAAAATATCAAACCTGGACGATTGCTGGTTACCTACTTGCCAAAGAACTAATTGCGAACCCTGATCATCTGAAACTAGTTACTTTTGATCCCGTTCTTCCCGGGTAATTGATTCTTCTGGGTAAATCAAATCATTCCTTATGCAGAATACAGCAGAGTATGGATGCGCCTACTGTGGTGAGACTAACCTCACTTTCATTGATTTAAGTGCAGGTAGCCAACAGTCCTATGTCGAAGACTGTCAGGTGTGTTGTCGCCCCAATATTCTTTATGTTCGGATCGATGAAGACACCCTAGAGATTGAAATTGACACTGAATACGAAGGCTAAACCTGTATGTCTCTAATCATGCTCGCTTTTAGCTTGTTCTTGGGATTACTGATATTAGATGTAATAGCTTATTTACCACTAAATTTGCTAACTTTGTTTCAGCCTCCTAGGTGGCTCATTTGGAGTGTTGTCTTTGTTGTTGCTGCATGGTGCATGGGTGAATCAGAGTAGTGATTTAAAGGTGAAGTTTTGGTTTGGATAGACCCGTTATATTGCAATTCATCTGTATCTAAATCTCCTAATCACTGATGTAAGCAGCAGCAAAACCACGCTCGTACCCGTTCGAAAAAAGCTTATCGGTATAGAAGGGTTGCTTTTGCCTACTTTGCTAATTGTTTGCTAATCGCATGACGCAGCACCAACAGGCAGAACTAGAAATGAGGCGATGGAGTCAACTGCTTCAGGGCGTTGCGCGAGCCACTAACCAGCTTCTAACCAGCACAAACTATAGCCTGGCGCTCGACGAAGCCTTGCAGATTCTTGGACAAGCTGCTGAGGTTGACCGGATTTGCATTTTTGAAAACCACCTGGTACCGGGTAAATCATCGCTACATACCAGCCTTCGCCATGAATGGACGCAAGATCCTAGCTTGGCTCAGTTAGGCAACCCGGCTCTACAAAATTTGCCCTACAAAGAGTCCTGCTATTGGTACAACACACTGCACCGAGGCGAGACGATCGCCACTCTGGTTAGAGATTTACCATTCCCTGAACAGTCCCTACTGAAAGCACAGGGCGTTTTGTCTATTCTAGTGGTGCCCATTCTAGTCAACGGCAATTTCAATGGGTTTATTGGCTTAGACGATTGCCATTCTGAGCGTCAATGGTCTGAAGCCGAAGAATCTACTCTGCTAGCGTTGGCAGGAGGAATTGGCGGCGTTTTAGAGCGACGACGAGCAGAAGCAGAACTGCAGCGTCAGAATCAGCGATCGCAGCTCCTCGCAGACATCGCCCTCCGTATTCGTCAATCGCTTAACCTGGAAAAGATTTTGACCACTACTGTAGCCGAGGTCAGACGCTTCCTTCGGGCTGACCGGGTACTGATGTATCGCTTTGAGCCTGATTGGATGGGCAGGGTCGTGGTTGAATCAGTAGAACCGCCGTGGACAGCTGCGCTAGGCGAATTGATTGAAGATACCTGCTTTAAAGAGGGGCAGGGCGAGCAATACCATCAAGGGCGAATTTGGGCTGCTGACGACATCCAGCAGGCAAACCTGACCCCTTGCCACTTCGCCTTGCTAGACCGCTTTCAGGTACGGGCAAACCTAGTGGTGCCAATTCTTGCTAGTCATCAGCTTTGGGGCTTGCTGATTGCTCATCAGTGTGGACAACCTCGCCAATGGCAGAGCTTTGAAGTGGAATTTTTAGGACAGCTTGCTAACCATGTAGGCATCGCAATTGTTCAGGCACGGTTGCTGGCTCAAGAGGTGCAGCAGCGGCAGCAGCTTGCACAACAAAACCTGGCGCTAGAGCAAGCTCGCAAAGAAGCAGAGCAAGCCTCTCAAATGAAAAGTGCGTTTCTGGCGATCGTCAGTCATGAAATTCGTACACCCATGAATGCTGTTCTAGGCATGACCGGTTTGTTGCTAGATTCTCAGCTCAACCCTGAACAGCAAGATTTCGTAGAAACGATTCAAATGAGCGGTGACAGTCTGCTGATGTTAATTAATCAAATTCTAGATTTCTCCAAATTAGAAGCTGGAGAAATGGAGTTAGAAGTTTTAGATTTTGATTTAAAGAACTGTGTTGAAGAAGTTGCTGAACTTTTGGCAACCAAGGCACACGAAAAAGGAGTTGAAGTTGCAACTTTAATTTATCGCAATGTGCCAACTTATCTACGCGGTGATGCCAACCGCCTGCGGCAGATTTTGACCAATTTGGTTAACAATGCAATCAAATTTACAGATGTTGGAGAGGTCGTTATTCAAGCGGCATTAGTAACAGAAACACCGTCTTCGGCAAC
Organism: Oculatella sp. FACHB-28; assembly: GCF_014696015.1. NCBI lineage: Bacteria > Bacillati > Cyanobacteriota > Cyanophyceae > Oculatellales > Oculatellaceae > Oculatella > Oculatella sp. FACHB-28. The sequence goes on from NZ_JACJPJ010000090.1 coordinate 24,946, forward strand.
TGTCATGTTTTCCGTCTTTGATAGTGGCATTGGCATTGCGCCAGAATCTCAGGCAAGGCTGTTTCAGCCCTTTTCTCAAGTCGATGCTTCAACGACTCGCAAATATGGAGGAACGGGGCTGGGATTAGCAATCTCCAGACAGCTTGTGGAATTGATGGGTGGACAAATTGGGCTGGAAAGTACCTTAGGGCAAGGGTCAAAGTTTTGGGTTTCACTTACGTTTGATAAGCAGATTATTCCCCCTGTTCCGCCTGTCGCTAAAGAAACGATTCAAGTGTTGAGTGGGTTAAGGCTGCTGATTGTTGATGACAATGCAACCTATCGCAAAATTTTGCGCTATCAAGCAATGGTTTGGGGAATGCAAGTGACTGAGGCTGAGAGTGCGGCGATCGCTCTGCAACAGTTGCGTCAAGGTGCTCTGTCTGATGCTCCCTACAATCTGGCGCTCTTAGACATTCAGATGCCAGAAATAGATGCAAAATCACTAGCGCAACAAATTAAAGCTGACGCTACTTTGGCAGATACCCACTTGGTTATGATGATGACCTCCGTTGATTTGGCATCCGGTGTTCATCGGGCATTAGAACTCGATTTTTCTGCCTATCTAGTAAAACCCGTGAGACAATCACGGCTTTTGGAATGTTTTCTATCTCTTGCCTCTGACAGTCTTGCCAGCACCGAAAATCCACAGGAAGTTACCCAGGAGGTCCCGCCAGAGCGTCCAGCCGCCGTATTGCCTGCTGAATCTAACCTCAAAATTTTGTTAGTCGAAGACAATGTTGTTAATCAGAAGGTAACGTTAAAACAACTCAACAGTTTGGGATTTAAGGCAGATTTAGCTGCTAATGGTCAAACAGCTATAGAGGCGATCGCTCAGATCGATTACGATATCGTTTTGATGGATTGCCAAATGCCCATACTGGATGGATACGAAGCAACTCGCCTGATTCGTAAAATGGAGCAGGAAAGGCTAACTCAACGTCAAACTGTGATTATTGCAGTTACTGCTAATGCGCTTCAAGAAGACCAGGAGAGAGCGATCGCCGCTGGGATGGACGATTACTTGAGCAAACCTGTACGTAAGGATGTATTAGCCGCCATGTTAGATCGTTGGGGAAAAGCCATTCTGACAGATTCAGCTGCCCTGCAAGATCAGTCAACGACGCCCGATGCGGCGCGTGATGCCCTTAACACTCAACTCAACTGGAAGCATCTGCATCAAATCTCTGACGGCAACCGCGAATTTGAACTGGAGCTACTACAAATTTTTGTTGAAGACAGCCAAATTCACCTTGAAACATTGAAAGGGGCGATCGCTAATCAAGACCTGTGGCAAGCTGAACAGGCTGCCCATCACATTAAGGGAGCCAGTGCTAACGTGGGTGCCAAAATCATGCAGGCTGCTGCGGAGCATCTAGAGCAGCAGGCTCGCCAAAAACAGCTTCAAACCCCTGAGCGTTTTCTAGCAGAAATTGAACTGTCTCTTGACAAAATTCGAGCCTTCGTCGAAGCCAAAATCTGAACTGGAGTTGGGTTCTTAACCCTTAAGCAGAGGCGCTAAAATTCTTCGCAATAAGCAAACAGTTTCGGCGATCGCCAGTTTGGGTATAGGTAAGTGAATCTGATAGTTGTTGCATCAACTTTAAGCCTCGTCCTCCTTCTGCATCAGAATCGACTTCTAGCGGCATCTGGTTTAATTGTTGGTTTAAATCAAACCCTGATCCAACATCCCAGATGCGAATCTCCAGTAGCTGGTCAAACAAGGTAATTTCTATATCGATCGGTGTCTCTTGAGGAGAGTTTTTATGGGCATGGCGCACTGCATTTGTAAAACCTTCTGCTAGAGCTAACTGGCACTGTAGCCAGATCGAGGGTGGAATAATAGCGCTGTTAAACTGATCAAACCAAGACAGAATATGAGTCAGCGCACCAAGATCTGTATTAACTTGAAGATGTGCTTGTTTAACGACTTCCAACTGAAAACATCCTGATATAAAAAAATGTCTAATGCTGACAACGTGGCATTTCGTAATGTGTATAGTCTTGCAAAATCAAACCTTAAACATCGACTCGGAGCGCTATACGTTAATGATCTATAGCAATCCTAAATGGATTGTGAGAGGCACACCTCTGAGAAACGCGCTTCTCACAAATCACTTATCTCACACTTGATTTAGGACTGCTATATGGCACAAATATTAGTCATTGATGACGATCCTATTATTAGATTAATTTTAAGAAAATCACTCCAAGGTCAAGGGCATACTGTTATAACAGTGGACAATGGTGAAGCTGGGTTAGAGCAGGCACAAAACCTTCACCCAGCATTAATTATTTGTGACTGGATGATGCCCGGAATTGATGGACTGGAAGTTTGTCGGCAGGTCAAGTCCAACTTAGAGCTTTCCACAACATTTTTTATCCTACTAACCGCCCGCGGTGCAACAGCTGACCGTGTTCAAGGTTTGGATACAGGTGCGGATGATTTTCTCGCTAAACCAATTGAGCTGACCGAGCTACAGGCAAGAGTGCGGGCTGGACTGCGATTACATCAGCTTACCCGTGACCTGCAAACCCAAAAACAGCTTCTAGAGGCAGAATTAGCAGAGGCAGCCGAATACGTGCGATCGCTGCTCCCTGCTCCCTTGGTCGGCAAGATTTCTATCGATGCCCGGTTCATCCCCTCTCGCCAGCTGGGGGGAGATTGTTTTGACTATTTTTGGCTCGACCCAGACTATCTAGTCATTTATCTACTCGATGTTTCAGGACATGGATTAGGAGCAGCTTTACCGTCAATCGCAGTATTAAATTTGTTGCGATCGCAGTCCTTACCCGATGTCAACTTCTACCAACCCCATGATGTTCTTCGAGGGTTAAACGAAACCTTTCAAATGAATAGCCAGAACGAGAAATATTTCACGATTTGGTACGGCGTTTATAATCAGGCTAAACGTCAGATGACCTACGCGAGTGCTGGACATCCACCCGCAGTTTTGGCATCTAACACTGAAAATGGAGCGTTAGAAGTTCAGTTGCTCAAAACTCCAGCGCTACCGGTCGGCATGTTAACGGACGTTTCCTTTACAAGTAGCCGTTGCGAGATTCCAGTAGGCGGTAATCTATATGTGTTTAGTGACGGCGTTTATGAAATACGTCAAACCAATGAAGAAATTTGGGGACTAGAGCCGTTCATTGATTTACTAACCAAGCAGGGAAATACTTCTAACCTGGATGAACTGTTAGAAACAGTTCATTTGCTCAGCAACGAAGCAGCCTTTAATGACGATTTATCCCTACTTAGAGTTCGTTTTGATTAATCTGCCTAAATTGAATTAGTACAAGTCGTTAAGACTTGCTGGTTAAACTCTGCTCGATCTGTAAATACCTCAAACACTCGATCCATACTGGTGAGTTCAAATAGCATTTTCACCTGATCATTGATTGAGCAGATGTAGAGCTTGCCGCCTGCTGCTCGAACTGTTTTGAGTGCGACAACTAGCGCGCCTAAGCCTGAACTATCAACAAACGTCACGTCTTTCAAGTCGATCAATACAATTCCTGCGTTTTGTTCCACTACATCAGCAACCTCGCGTCGAATTTCGGTTGCTTTTGTGCTGTCTAGGATGCCAGCAGGTTGTATCACTTTGATAGTTTTCATGGCTTATGTCCAAGTGCGGCGTTGGATGAGGGCTACTACCTCTTCATACTGCCCACATTGCCTCTAGCTCTAACGTGTGAGAACGCGATAGCCATGCATGAAAAACTGAAACAGAAACTGCAAAACAGGTGACGTTGGGGTAAAACACCTGCTATGAATTGGGAAACAACAGTAGTCCTGTCACCTTGAAGTTAGTGCTTTCCTATCCTAAAAATTGCTGGGTGCTGTTTTTATTGGTGCAAGCTCAGCTCAAGCTGACAAAGATAAAAGTTTTAGCGAAGTTTTAATCTTCGTCTTGTACTCTACTTGCAACCCCCATCAGTGTCTTAACCGCTAAAAATCCGGATTTGGATCACTCATTGAGGGATGGTAACAAAGCAAGGGGCTTAAAAATTTCTATATAAGTGCCCGAGGGAACTGCAAATTTAACCGCAAACCGAGAAATTTGTGAAATCCCAAGACACCGTACACTAAATTTTGCGGACGCAGTGCAGATGGCTAGTGGAATTTCTTATGCATCCGATAGACGCTCTGCCAAAACTTCCCTGCTGCGATCAGCCAGCCGGGACAAGTTGGTATGGCGTGGAGTATTTTTAATGCTTTTTACGACTGCAATCATGAGCGCATTTGTGGTGCGTCTCACTCATTTGCAGTTGGTTCAGGGCGAGTTTAACCAGCGCCTTGCAGAACAAAATCGGGTTCGACTGATCCCGATTCCTTCTGATCGAGGCAATATTACTGATCGCGACGGGAAACTGTTTGCAGCCAACCGGTTGGCTCGTTCTGTATATCTTTGGCCGCGTCAACAGTCACCCGAACAGTGGCAGGTGACGGCTTCTCGCCTCAGCCCGTTATTAAATACGCCAGCCGCAGAAATCATTGAGCAACTGGAGAAGGCGGGCTACAACTCACCGATGCCTGTCCGAATTACTCAGCAACTCAATCAAAGTGCGTTTGTCGCTTTGGCTGAGCAGTCGGCTCAGTTTCCTGGTGTAGAAACGATCGCCGAGTCGAGTCGCTATTATCCTCATGGCGATTTGGCAGCTCACGTGCTGGGCTACATTGGCGAGGCGACTGAGGAAGACTTGAAGGAGAACCCGGATTATCCATATGGCATGATCGTGGGGCAAATGGGGATCGAGCGGTTAGCCAACGCTGAGCTAGACGGTCGCTGGGGCAGCCGTAAGGTTGAGGTGAATGCACGAGGGCAAGAATTACGCTGGATGGGTACGGACCCTGCTGTGGCAGGTAATCAGGTGCGGTTAACACTGGATTTGGATTTACAGCAGACGGCTGAGCGAGCGCTTGCTCAACGCCGAGGGGCAGTGGTGGTAATGGATGTAAAAACGGGGGCAGTGCTGGCGATCGCCAGCGGTCCTAGCTTTGATCCCAACATCTTTACCCGTCGCGTTACAGAGTCAGAGTGGCAACAACTCAACGGAGACACCCAGCCGTTCCTAAATCGGGCTTTGCAGGGCTATCCTCCTGGCAGCACATTCAAAATTATCACAGCCGTAGCGGGCTTGCAGTCGGGTAAGTTTTCTCCCAGCTCTATCGTGAATACCTACGCTTCGATTAATGTTGGTGGCACAGTTTTCAATGAGCATAGCGGTGGCTACGGTCCGATTGGGTTTCGCAAGGCGATGGCGGTCAGCAGCAATACCTTTTTCTATCAAGTTGGCATTGCCGTTGGGCCAGAGCAAATCGCGCATTGGTCAGAAGCACTGGGCATTGGGATCACTGATTTGGGGTTAGATGGAGGCAGCCGGGGATCTGTGCCTACCCCAGCTCAAAAAGAAGAACTGTATGGCGAACCCTGGTATACGGGTGACACGGTGAGTATGTCAATTGGGCAGGGTTTGGTTCAGGTTACACCATTGGAGATGGCTGTTTTGACAGCGGCGATCGCTAATGGTGGCTGGCGCGTCAAACCCCACTTGCTCACAAGTCAAACTGAAACCCTGTCCGCAGAAAGAGTCGCAACTGGCATAACTCCAGAAAACCTTGAAGCCGTTAAGTCTGGATTGGTTGCAGCTGTGCAGGAAGGAACTGCTCGTCGGCTAAATGATGGTTCTATTCCTTTGACGGCTGGCAAAACGGGTACTGCAGAAGTACCGGGTCAAAAAGATAACGCGGTATTCGTGGGTTATGGACCGGTGGATGATCCTCAGATTGCGATTGCAGTAGTTGTTGAAGGTGGCGGGTTCGGCGGAGTAACTGCTGTCCCAATTGCCCATGAAATCTACAAAACCTACTTTGGACAGCGCTGATCGGCAGCTTGGTTAGGGAGGAATTTTAGAGGTAGAAGGATTGTTTTACCTCTAAAATTCCTCCCTAAAGCAAGGGCTCTAAGGTTTAGGGTGTAGATGTAAGTCGTTGGCTTACATTTTGTACCTTAGCTAAAGGGAAAGGTTTCCCATGCGCCAGATTATTTTTGTCTGCTTAACGCTCGTGCTGTTGATACTGGTAAGTGCTTGTAGTCCAGCACTGAATTCGGACGCGGTTAACCTGGAGACAGCCCCATTGGAAGCAGATAGCCCATCTCCAACGGCAACAACCACATCTCCTAACCCAGTAACGGTTTTGCCTGCTGCATTAACAGAGCGCCTAAAATCATTTTTGGTAGCGGAGACGGCGATCACCAGTGAGGCGATCGCCCTACAACAGTTTGAACCAGTAGATTGGAATAACGCTTGCATAGGAGTTCCCAGTCCAGAAGAGTTCTGTGCTGAGATGATCACACCCGGATACCGCATCGTGTTCAACACTCCTAATGGAGCTTATGTTGTGCACACAGATCACTCAGGGCAAACAATTCGCCTGGCTGAAAGTCCTTCTGATTAACGTCCTTAAAGGTAGAAAAGGGCAGGGGTAACGTCTACCAATTTGCATTACATTGGCGTTATGATGCTACACGCAACCAAGGTAGAGACTTGCAGAAAAATTTTCTGAATTGGGAATACCTACTCTCAAAATGATTTTCTGGGAATCAAACCAGATTAGGCTGAATCAGGGTGAACTGACTTGAATGTTGAGGTTGAGCTAGCAGCAGATCCAAATTGAAGATAGGTTGTTTTAGCCACAGTAAGATGCATTCGGTTGTCTCCAACTTCCTTCGGCTAGAGGTAAACCCATGTCTATGATCGTTTCGATCCATTCCTACCGTGGCGGAACAGGTAAGTCCAATTCAACCGCTAATCTGGCTGCAACGATTGCCCGTCATGGCTATCGGGTTGGTGTGGTCGATACTGATATTCAATCTCCTGGAATTCATGTTCTCTTTGGTTTTGATGAAGACCAGATTGACCGCTCGCTCAATGACTATCTTTGGGGTCGCCGTACTATCCAGGAGGTTGCCTATGATGTCACCTCAGTTTTAGAGGGAAAAGGCACTGAACGCAGCAAGCTCTTCTTAGTACCTTCTAGTGCCAAAGCTGGAGAAATTGCCAAGGTGCTGCGAGAAGGCTATGACGTAGGATTGCTCAATGATGGCTTTCAAGACCTGGTTAAAGCGTTGAGGTTGGACTACCTGCTAATTGATACGCATCCGGGACTCAATGAGGAAACGTTGCTGTCGATCACCATTTCTGATGTGCTGGTGCTAATTTTGAGACCCGATCAGCAGGACTATCAAGGAACGGCCGTTACGGTGGATGTGGCTCGTAAGCTAGAAGTTCCTAAGCTGTTAATGGTGGTTAACAAAGCGCCCACCGTCTTTGATTTTGATTTACTCAAGCAAAAGGTTGAGGAGGCTTATAGTGCTGTAGTCGCTGGAGTTTTGCCTCACTCTGATGAAATGATGGTGCTGGCTAGCGCAGGCATATTTTCGGTGAAATATCCTCAGCATCCCTTGAGTCGAATTGTGGAAGCGATCGCTCAGCAAATTATGAGCAAACGCTGATCCTCGACTGTCACTCTAGACGTGATTTTAGAGCAGAAGGCGCACTCCTTCTCGTCTTTTTCGGTACTTCTATAGCTGGCTTTGCAAGGCAAAGATAGCGGTTGGTAAAACTTTGCCCTTAAGGGCGATCTTCCCTAATGGCCCACCGCTGAACTGGGGGGCGATCGCTCCATAAACCTGCTCCGTCACCAAAATCTGATTGGGGGTTGCCTGCATGGCCAATCGCGCTGCCGTATTCACGGGATCACCGAGAATATTAAATTCTCGCCTGCCTCTGGGTTCACCAATCTCGGCAGCAAATACAAAGCCAGACGCAATTCCAATCCGGCAGGTGACTTCTGCAGGTTGACCTTCAACCATCAGCGTAGACAGTTTCATCACGATTTCCTGTATTGCTGTAGCTGCTCTAGCTGCCCGCACAGCGTCATCCGTGTGAGCATCCAAAACGCCAAAATAGATTAAAACGTCTGACCCAACCAGATGATAGGTGACTTTTTGTAGAATGCCGCCATGCGATCGCACTGCCGCATGAACTAAGGCAAACGTGCGCGAAAAGCTGCCGACTACATCCTTAACCTCATCTGAGGTCGCTTTATCTATCGACTCCGGAAAGCCAACCAAATTAACAAAAACGACGGTAGCTTCTGGAAAATTTGGTGAAATTTGGCGTTTTGCAGCACTTTCAACTAACAAATTGAGGATTGGCGTGGACAAATAGCTGGCAAGCGGCTCAATTCGCTTTACTGCTTCTTGAATTTCAGCAATCAATCCTTGTGGGCTGCGATCGAGTAAGAGGGAGCTGGAAAGGCGGCGACGACTGGGTGTGATGTCATATTCCCCTAGCTGCTCCAGCATGAGGTCATCCTTGACCAAGACATGATCTGCATTGAGATCTGCATTCAGAGACTCAAGCCGAAATTTGCTCCGAAGGCGATCGCCCACCTTATCCGTCAGACAAACTCTGCCTACCTCACCTGCCCCCTCCGCATATTTTGCTTGCTGTACCGTACTACCCAATAGCACATGCGCCATTCTCATCGGTGTGCCGATGTCTGCTGTAAGAAAGCGTCCGGTATGAATCCCCACCCGCATTTCAAGACAAAATTTGCCTTGAGGCGTTTCTATATCCTTAAAATGAGCCATTGCCCGCTGCATTCGCAAGCCTGCTCGCACTGCCTGAGCAGCATCACTCTCATATGAGTCAGCTAGAAACTGTACCAGTATTGCATCCCCTGTGAACTCAAGCAGATCGCCACCTGATTTGCTTACGATCTCGACCATCTCGGAGAAATAGCGATTGAGTATGTCCAGCAGCAGCAGCGCGCCTTGCTGACCGTGGGCTGCGTTTGCCTCCATTAGAGGGGTAAAACCTGCTAGGTCAGTGAATAACAGCGTGCCCTCTTGCCAGGAATAACGCACCTCACCTGGACAGGGCGGCAATTCTAGAACCTGCCGGGGCATATAGCCGTGTAAAACATGTTGAAGCGTTCGCAAATGCTCAAACACCCGCATTAAGCTATTGGGCAACGGCTCAACCCAAATTTCTGCATATAAGCTAGCAGGCAAAAGCTGCCGCAATCGTAACTCAATTGCTGCCAAATCAGGAGCAGAGTCAAACAGCATCAAGTTCTACCAATGGAATATGAACTGAACTATAGCAATTCTCCATTTGTAGAAATTGTTTTAAAGGCTAATCGCCTTGCCTGTTCAAGTTCAGTTGGTAGGGCAGAACCTTCAAGTCAAATTTCGATTCGGGTACACAAAATTTCTGCCTGAAAGCCTCGCTCCAAAAAATCAGGCACAACTTTCCCTCTTGTCGAGATGTGATAACTCGCTGTCTCGGCAAGAGGGAATAGAGTATGCCCTGGAAGGGCAGTGTGTTGTTTAAAGGGCTTTTAGTGTTTAGATGGCTTCTAAGTTTTTCTCGCCTGTACGAATGCGGATGATTTCGTCCACGGGCGTGATGAAAATTTTGCCATCGCCAATTTCGCCAGTGCGGGCAGCGACGATAATTTTTTCGACGACCATGTCAACCTGATCATTCTCTACAACGATCTCGACTTTCAGTTTTTGTAAAAATTCAACTGTATACTCTGAACCGCGATAGCGCTCGGTCTGTCCTTTTTGCCGTCCAAATCCTCGAACTTCAGAAACGGTCATGCCGACAATGCCTGCATTTACCAGTGCAATCTTGACTTCATCTAGCTTAAAAGGGCGAATAATTGCTTCAACCTTTTTCATGTATCCCTTCACTCCTTACTCGGTTCACTAATGCGCTTACTAGCATGAATGTTTCTACCACCGCTAGGAAGTGATATTTTGTAACATTCAATACATTTTACGGTAGAGCTATCAATCCTCATCTTGCCACTACCGTCTTTCAAAATCGGGTTTTGTTTAACTTGCAATCTTTAAGGAATACGAAGTAGACAAATTCCAGATTGAGCGGATTGGGCACTACTTAGCATAATGGCAGTAGGGAGGTTGGGGAATTATGGAGCAGGGCATTAATTTGGTGACAAAGGTCAAAAGTCAGGTCACAGATCGGCTGACAGCAATGTTTGGAGAAGCTCAGAACGCTGCTGCTAGTTTTTCTGAGCAGGCAACCCAGACGATTGCCCAGCCTATTCATCAAACTAAAGCAACCCTAACTGAAACGGCAGCAAGTGCTAGGACCTCCCTGGATGGAATGATTGGTGGAACAATGCAGCGCGGTGGACGTATGGGAAATGCTTTTGGAGAAGGAATGCAGAACGTTGTCTTAGGTTCCTTTCAAGACTGGCTGACAACTCACCCGATGTTGGCGTGGCTGATTACGCACCCGCTCTATGCTTTGGTGATCGGGCTGTTGCTGTTGGTGCTGCTGTGGGGACTGATTGGGGCGATCGCTAACCTGGTGCAGCAAGCCTGGGTTGCTTTACTTCACGCCCCGCTGAGGCTGATTCACTGGGTCTGGTGCAGCATCATTAGTTTGTTTACGGTTGCTACCTTGCCTAAGTCCGCTCCTGAACCAGACAAAAACCAGCGGCTAGCCGACCTGCTGAACCAACTAGAAGCAATTCGCCTGCAACAAGATCAACTGCTTGAAGAAGTGAAAGCGATTCTGGCACTAGAAGCCTCTAAGCAACCTTGAAAGGTTTGAAATTTAAGCTTCGCTTGGGGGCGTAGCATTCGGGCAGAAATCCTCGGTCTGGTTCAGAGTTTATCTGCTGAATGCTACGCCCTTAAGGACTGCGGTAGTGGAAGGGTAACTGTAGCAACCTATCCCATACCCGGGATCAGCCCCGCACCTAGCCGCTTCATCGCTCGATTAGCAACGTCTGCATAACGCAGCTCGCCACACAAGATTTTGACCATCCGCTCAGTTGCGGAAGGGCGCTTGACTCCTACCCGGTAGCCAATGCCAGGTGCCCGGTAAAAGATCCCAGCGAGGCGTTGGGCCCAGACCATGTCAGCGCCCCATTCATCGCTAATGACTTGGGTATAACGTTCCAGGGCATTTTTGTCCCCAGCGATCGCCCCATCAATTGCCTCTGCTGCTTTTACTCCAGTAAAGATGGAAGGACGAATCCCTTCAGCAGTAAACGGATCAACAACACAGGCAGCTTCACCCGCTAGCAGCGCGTTTTGCGTATGCAGCTTTTGGTTGCCATCCCACAAGCAAAGCGGATGTCCATATTGCTGCGTGGTCTTTAAGTCAATGCCAAACAAGGTAGCGTATTCGGTCAAGATTGCTTTGAAATCTTGCTGCTCACCGCCCCGGAAGGTGCCTACGCCAATCGAGTAGCCATCTGCCTTAGGAAAGTTCCAGATATAGCCGTTCTTGACCATACCAAACTCAAAATGAGCAGATTCGGGGTCTTTCACATTTGCTGCTGCTTCGGCTTCTAGCGCTCCCGCAAAACGGCGTTTGCGGTCTTTGAAACCAAGCCATTTTGCCATTGACCCTTTAGCTCCATCCGCTGCAATCACGTAGCGTCCGGTGACGGGCCCATTTGCAGTATTAACTTGCCAGTGGTCACTCTTAAACTCAATTCCTGTAACTTCGGTATTGTCACGGAGTTCTGCGCCTTGCTTCTGCGCCTGCTGCACGAGGAAATGGTCAAATACATCCCGCCGCACCATCCAAATGGGTTCTGAGTCCTTTAGCTTTGCTTCGACTGGATCGCCCATTTTCCAGGTATAGCGAATCGCATTGACCTTGATTGAAATCGCAGGGCTAAAGTCGAAGTCAAACCACTCAGCTACTTGTGGCGATACGCCACCGCCACAAGGCTTATAGCGGGGCAGGGAAGCTTTTTCTAGCACTAAAACTGAGCGTCCGCGCTTTGCCAGATGATATGCCGCAGTGCCACCGGCTGGCCCTGCGCCCACAATAATGCAATCAAACATAAGCTTTGAATCTAGCTCCTAGTACACCAAATTGATCTGGTAGTTACACTGGGCATTCTGCTACTCAACCCCAAAACTACGTAGTTCACAGTCTAGAATCCAGGCTGGCTGTGATCACGTTTTTAGCGAAAAGTTTTCTGAAACTTCCATGAAGGAGAGTTGAAGAATCAGCTTTGATGCTTCAACTCTGAGGAAGTTGATGCAGTTCTTTATCTTCAATGCGTTTTGTTTACCCAAAAATCCGGACAGTGCTAAGCAATGCCGGACAGTGAATCCTTGTATGTGACGGAACAGGCATTGTGCTTGTGATTTAGATCAAATTGGACATTTGCACGGAGTACAAAGTCCTGATGAAGCTCATAGGATTGTGTATGAAAGATTGATGAAGTCACCTTGAGTCAAAAGGGTACTTCCAGGATTAGACCTTCTTCATGCTGTGGGCTGTGGCGAAACCATCGCCCACAGCATTTATTCCAAGCTTGTTGTGATTCACGAGGATAGGACTATGATTTGGCAACTTTGCATTCAATACGCCAACGGCAGAGAGCGGGTTCTGCGCTCCTACAAAAATCGTGACGCTGCGCTCAAATGCGTAGATGCAATTTATGCACATGGCTATCCTCTGCATGTCGCTTACGTGGTGCGTCATGCACAGGTGCAAGTTGCATAAAGATTTGAGTCGTTAAACCTTCAGGATATCGGCTTCTTTTTCAGCCAGAAGGGTGTCTACTTTGGCAACGTACTTATCGGTCAGTTTCTGGATATTGTCCTGGATATCACGAGCCTCGTCTTCCGAAATTTCGCTACTTTTTTCTTGCTTGCGAACTGCGTCGATCGCATCTCGGCGAATGTTCCGGATCGCGACTTTGCCTTCTTCTGCAAACTTAGCAGCAACTTTGACTAATTCTTTACGGCGATCGCTAGTCAATGGTGGAATGTTTAACCGAATGGTGGAGCCATCATTATTCGGCGTTAATCCAATATCTGACAGCGAAATGGCCTTCTCAATCAGATTCAAAGCACCCCGGTCGTAAGGTTGAATCGTAATCGTGCTAGCGTCAGGGGTGTTGATGCCAGCCAGAGATTTGAGCGGCGTGGGGCTGCCGTAATATTCCACCATCACCCGATCTAAAATCGCTGCGTTTGCTCGCCCAGTACGAATCGTGTTGAAGGAGCGCTGAGTCGCTTCAATCGATTTCTGCATCTGGCTTTCAATTTCAGCTAATTTCACAAGAACCTCTCACAATTGTTCCAATCGGCTCTCCCATCACGGCTCGGCGAATATTCCCCGAAACGGAAAGGTCGAACACGATGATAGGTATATCGTTATCTTTGCACAGAGCGATCGCCGTGCCATCCATCACGCGGAGGTCTTGGGTTAACACATGCCCGTAGGTCAGGGTTTGAAAGCGGCGAGCATTTGGATTTTTTCTCGGATCAGAATCATAGACTCCATCGACCTTAGTTGCCTTAAAGACAACCTCGGCGTTGATCTCAGCCGCTCTCAGTGCCGCTGTCGTATCTGTGGTGAAGAATGGGTTGCCCGACCCTGCTCCAAAGATTACGACCCTGCCCTTTTCCAAGTGGCGAATTGCCCGACGGCGAATGTAGGGTTCAGCTACTTCCTGCATCTCAATCGCCGTTTGGACGCGTGTCGGAACGCCAATTTGCTCTAGTGCATCTTGTAGCGTCATTGCGTTCATCACCGTGGCAATCATGCCGATATAGTCAGCCGTTGCCCGATCCATTCCGGCTGCCGCGCCCTTGACTCCACGAAAGATGTTGCCGCCACCGACGACGATTGCGACTTGCACTCCGTTTGCGACGACGGCTGCGACCTCTTGAGCGATGTCTTGCACAACTTTTGGGTCGATCCCATAGGAAAGGTCGCCCATCAGTGCTTCACCGCTCAGCTTCAACAAAACCCGCTGGTAAGTTATCCCCATGCAGTGACAATTTTTAACTCAGGTTGCTCCACCTAAGATAACAGCACAGGTGTAATTCCGTGAAATTTAGGTAGCCACTTTTACTGCCGCCATTTCACAGAGCAGCCGACCGAATTGGTGGAAGGTACTGTGACTGAGCCGTGAGCCAAGAGTTGGGCAATCGCATCCCGTAAATAACTCACCCGAACTGCATCTGGATCTTGAGGGCTGTCATCAATCAGCCCACTGTAGCGGAGAATACCTGAGCGATCGATCAAAAAGGCTTCTGGTGTTTTCTCTGCTCCAAAAGTTTTGGCAACATCCTGAGTGATGTCACGTAAGTAAGGAAAATTAAGCTGCTGTGCTGCTGCAAACTGTTTCATATTCTCGAAACTGTCATCGGGATAGCGCTTATCGTCATTGGCATTGATCCCAATCAACGTAAATCCCTGGCTCTGAAAATCGGTCTGAATCTGCTTTAAACGGCTCAGATATAGCTGCACATAGGGGCAGTGGTTACACATAAAAATCACGCCCACTGCTGGAGCTTTCTCCAGGTAGCGAGCTAGATGATGCACCATGCCGTCGATTCCCGGCAGTTCAAAATCAGGAGCGTAGCTGCCGATGGGGGTTCCTGTTTTTTCCATGAGAGCTTGCGTTGCCTGACTAAAGGGGTCATTGGTTATTCGTCATTGGTCATCGGTCCTTGGTCCTTGGCAGACGCAAACAAGCGACGAGCGACAAATGACAAACCAGCTAGAATTCCTGTTGCTCAAACAAGATATCCATAATCTATAGACTAATTGACTAGCTGTAAACTCAGTTGACCCTCACCCGCGCGCTCTCCCCACAACGCTTAGTGTTTGCTCAACAATTTGAATCAAGGCTTCTGTGCCGACCGCCTGTTTGCTAACCAGGGTTGCCAACCCTTGTTTGAGGTAGGCTTTTTCGGCTGAAGTCAGGTCAGCCCCAGTCATAACTAACACTGGAAGCGTGAGTGTATTTCGGTCTGAACGCAGGAACTGCAACACTTCAAACCCGTTGATCTGTGGCATCAGCAAATCGAGAATCAGCAGGTCAGGTAACTGCTGCTGAATGTACTCAAGCGCCTGTTTGCCGTTTTCAGCTTCGATAAAGTGTACGTCTGCCGTCTCATCGAGAGAATCGATCACCTGCTGGCGGAAGTTTGGATCATCATCCACAACTAACAGAACTTTGCTGGAGGACTGCGGTAAGTAATGTTCGACTGCCTGCTGCAACAGTTCAGGAGCAGCCGTTTTAGGCAAATATTCAGCACCCTTAAAGACAAGTCCTTTAGTGTTTGGTTCTGTCATGGTAATCACCATGACGGGTAGTGATGCAAGTTGGCGATCGCCCTTAATGGCAACGAGAAAGTCCCATCCGTCCATTTCTCCAGCCAACAAAATGTCGAGAAATATCAGACGGGGTAAATGTTGCTGAATCAGTTCTAAAGCTTGTTCTGCAAATGCGGTGGAAACGATGTGTAAACCTGTGTGGCTAAATTCTTCTCGCAAAAGTTCGGTAAAGGCGGTATCGTCTTCGACTAGCAAAATGTCGATCGCCCCCGAGGAATGGTTTCCATTTGTAATGGCTTTGGCTCCCTGAATGGCTTGGGGCAAGGTGAAGAAGAAGGTGCTGCCTTGTCCCAGTTCGCTCTCTACCCAGACTTGTCCGTCATGAGCTTCGATAATCTCTTTGACCAGCGCTAACCCCAATCCCGTTCCACCAATCTTGCGGGTGTTGGCGTTGTCTACTCGGTAGAATTTGGTGAAAAGGCGTGCCATTGCTTCGGGTGCCATGCCCATTCCCCGGTCGGTGATGCTGATTTGGACGAGGGCATCTTGTTGAACCGCAGAAATTACGACTTCTCCGCCATCTGGTGAATATTTAATGGCGTTTGAGACTAAGTTGGAAAGTACCTGACGGATGCGATCGCTATCTGCTTTTACGTCTGGCAAACTATCTGGAGCTTCAACTCGAATTACGTGTAGTTTATCTGTTCCAGCAAATAGGTCTACTGTCTCATGTAGCAGAGGTACCACGTCAATTGGGGCAAAGTCGTAGTTTTGTTTGCCTGATTCAATCCGCTGAAGGTCGAGAAAGTCATTAATCAGATTGGTCAAACGCTTGCTTTCGTTTTGGATGATGGTGAGATACTGCCGCTGCTTTTCAGGAGAGCAAGCCTTACGCAACAGGATTTCACTAAAGCCGCGCAAACTGGTCAGCGGAGTCCGCAGCTCATGGCTGACTGTAGAGACAAATTCATTTTTCAGTCGCTCGACTTCTTTACGCTCTGTGTTGTTGCGAGCGACGCAAAATAGCAGTTGTTCAGTGGTAGACCAGCTGGCAGACCAAACAATGTCTATCCAAGAGCCGTCTTTGCGAACGTAGCGATTTTCAAAACCTGAGATGGATTTACCTGCAAGAGCTTCGGTGGCGATCGCCCGCGTTTTTTCCAGATCGTCAGGCACCACAAACTCTTCGTAAAACCGACCAATTAGCTCATGGGGGAGATAGCCCCAAGTCTTAAGAGAAGCTGGACTGACTTCTACAAAGCGGCCTTCCCCATCGATTGAACAAATCACATCTAGCGAATTATCGAGCAATGCTTTTTCTTTTCGAGCTGCTTCAGCAATTTGACGGTTGGCAGCTTGCAGCCGATCCTGTTTCTGGGAAATTTGATCGGCTGTAGCATAAAGTGCCTGATCCAACTGGCTAATTTCGTCCTCTCCTGGGATCGGTTCAGCTAAAGCCTCTCCGGCTGCGACCGCAAGGGCATTGTGCTGGAGTCGGTGAATTCGGCGAACAACACTAACGGTATAGAGATAATTGGCTCCCAAGCCCCCCACGATGCCAATGATTCCAGCTAGCCAAAGTGCTGCTCTGCTCAGTTCTCTTTCTTGTTCTAAAATCTGTTGTCGTTCTGCTAGCCGGTTTTCTTCGACAGCAATAAATTCCCCTAGCTTCTTACGCAGCATGTCCATTGCAGACTTTCCTCGAATCAACGTCTGCAAGCGTTCTCCCTCGGCTGCCAGCACGGCAGTACCCCTAGAGGGACTGAGCAGCGCTATATTACGCTGAAGCGAGACGAGCCTTTGATCAACGAGTTTAGAGATTACCTCTACTCGGTTCAACTGGTTGGGGTTTTGTTGGCTGAGCGACTCTAGTTGTTCAACAGCATCTAGCAGCTTGTCTTGAGCATTGGAGTAAGGTTCGAGAAACTCTGAGTTTCCAGTTAGCAAATAGCCCCGCACCCCTGTTTCTGCGTCTACCAGGAGCCGCAGGATTTGTTCGGAGTGTAGCTGCACTTCTTGAGTGTGCTTAACTTCCTGTTCGGCTAGTTCTACTCGTCGGCTGAGCAAGCTGGAGATTACTATGGCGATCGCTAGGCACAGGATGGGGAGAGCAATTACGACTGTGCCTTTGCTACGGATTGACAGCCTAGACCAGAACCTAAAAAGTTGCTCAATCATGGGCATTAATTGGGTATCGCTTATCAAGCAAGAATTTCTTCGATCAATGTCAGAAGCTCCAGTGGGCTGAAGGGTTTAGTGAAATAGTGACTGACTCCCGCAGCTTTACCGATGGCAATGTCTTGCTGCTGTGATTTGGCAGTCAGCATGATGATTGGGCGATCTCGAAAGGTTGGGTTTTCGCGAAGCGCTTTACACACCGAAATCCCATCCAACACGGGCATCATGTTGTCCAGCAGAAATAGGTCGGGGCTAATCTGAGCTGCAATTTCCAAGGCTTGTTGTCCATCTTCAGCTTCATAGATGTCGTAATCTTCGTCCTCAAGTGTTGTTCGTACCAAGAGCCTCAGTTGAGGTTCATCATCTGCGATCAAAATGATTTTTTTGTCCATCAGAACCTAATTGTAAGAAATGTCCAAAATGGATCTTTGGGCGCAGTTATCGATTATGTTGACCGTTCGACCTAGTAAATTGAGCCGAGTAGTCCAGATATTTTAAAACTGTAGAGTAAGTATCAATTCCCATAGCTATGTAATGGCCTCTTTTCGATAAAAAATCTGTCCTAAATACTACTCCTAAACTCGTATAAGAGCTTGAAAGCTCTGCCTTTTATGAATCGTGTGATCACTTCGAGTTAGTTTGGCATGTCTTTGTTGAGTTTATTGCATCTAGCTATAAATTGTTCAAACGATGACATGAGTTTTGATTATACCTAATAACAAATACTAAGAAAGTTTTATCTTTCAAAAAATATTTTCATTGTTTTGCTGCCGATTAAAATTCATTTCTACTCACAAAAACTCGTACTTATACGGAAGAAAAGTACTAAGATTAAAGCTATTTGAAGAAAATTTATGAAAACGACGCGTGAAACTACTGAAACCTTGAAAAGGTTTTATTACTCAGTAACTTTTTAACTCCAATGAGGTAGTGTTTGGTGGAAGCAGGAAAGCAGCGATCGCAGCCAATCGTTCGAGATTTAGTATTGGTTGGAGGCGGGCACAGTCATGCGATCGCCCTCAAAAAATTTGGCATGAAGCCGCTGCTCGGTGTGCGGTTGACGCTGATCACCGATGTTGCCCACACACCCTATTCAGGAATGTTGCCTGGCTATGTAGCAGGGCTTTACAGTTTTGATGATTGCCATATTGATCTGCGCCCTCTGAGCCAATTTGCTCAGGCGCAAATGGTCATTGATCGAGCGATCGGTTTAGATCTAGAGCAAAATCGAGTGCTGTGTGCCAACCGTCCGCCGATCGCCTTTGACCTGCTCTCCATCGATATTGGCAGCACGCCAACTGCATCACCCGTTCCAGGAGCCTTGGAACATGCCACCCCAGTTAAACCCATTTCCCAATTTCTGCATTACTGGGAACAACTGGTAGAAGCGGTCACCCAAACTCCCCATCAACCTCTCAGGCTAGGCATCGTCGGAGGGGGAGCAGGCGGGGTAGAACTGGCACTGTCAGTGCAGGCGCATCTACAGCGGATTTATCAGGCTGCTGGACAGCCTTTGACCAACTTGGAATTGCACCTGTTTCATCGGGGTAGTCGCCTGTTGCCCGATCGCAATCCCTGGGTGGGTCAACAGCTAGGCAAGATTTTGAGCGATCGCGGTCTAGAGCTGCACCTGCAAGAGAGCGTTTCTGAGGTTAAGCCAGGGTTGGTCAGGTGCGAATCAGGGCTAAACGTAGAGTGCGATCGCGTTTTCTGGGTGACACAAGCTGCCGCCGCTCCCTGGCTGAGTAAGTCAGGCTTAGCAACCAATGCCCAAGGATTCATTCAGGTCAACGACGCGCTGCAATCTGTCTCTCATTCTCAGGTTTTTGCCGCTGGAGATGTCGCCACAATGGTAAGCCACCCACGCCCCAAGGCAGGTGTGTTTGCTGTCCGTCAGGGCAAACCGCTATTTCAAAATCTCCGCAATGCGCTGCTCAACAAACCGCTCAAGCCATTTATTCCGCAAAAGAAGTACTTGATTTTAGTAGGAACGGGCGATCGCGCCGCTCTCGCTTCCCGTGATCCCTTCGCTGTTGGGCCCTCTCCCCTTCTCTGGCGCTGGAAAGACCGTATCGATCGCAAATTCATGCGCCAGTTCACTCACCTCAAGCCAATGGGAGAGCCAGCCCCTAACCCTCAACTCCCAATCTCTAATCCCTACTCCCCAATCTCCAACCCCCCGTCCTCCATGCCCTGTGCAGGCTGTGGTTCCAAAGTTGGCAGTTCAACCTTAGAGAAGTCTCTAAAGCGCGTTCAGCAAGAGCAAGCCTGGATAAGTCGAAAAGATGTGTTGATTGGACTAGATGCTGCTGAGGATGCCGCTGTTCTACAGGTGCCAGCAGGACAGGCAATGGTGCAAACGGTGGACTATTTTCGCGCCCTGATCGACGATCCTTTCCTATTTGGGCAGATCAGCACCAATCATTGCTTGAGTGACCTTTTTGCAATGGGGGCTGAGCCACAGAGTGCGCTGGCGATCGCCACCCTTCCCTACGCCACCCCAGCCAAACTCGAAGAAACTTTATATCAACTGCTTTCAGGTGCAGTAAAAACACTCAATCAAGCTCAGGCTGTCCTGGTTGGTGGACACACCAGCGAAGGCCCAGATTTAGCATTCGGACTGTCATGTAATGGGCTGGCTCACCCCGATCGCCTGTTGAGAAAGAGCGGTATGAAGCCTGGACATGTCCTGATTCTGACCAAAGCGCTGGGCACTGGGACGCTGTTTGCCGCTGATATGCAACTGAAGGCGAAAGGACGCTGGATCGAAGCTGCAATTCAGTCTATGTTGCTTTCTAATCAAGCCGCGTCAGCCTGTTTACGGGAATGTGGGGCGATCGCCTGCACTGATATCACTGGTTTTGGGCTCATAGGACACCTGGCAGAAATGCTCCGCTCCTCTCAAGCTTCTGTCGAATTAAACCTGGAAGCGATCCCAGTTATGGATGGTGCAGAAAATACGCTCCAGCAAGGTATTGTCAGTTCTCTCTATGCTCAAAACCTTCAAGCCTCCCGTCAAATTCAGAATCTTGACCAGGTAAGTAGTCATCCCCTATTTCCTCTGCTGTTTGATCCCCAAACATCGGGTGGGTTGCTGGCTGCCGTTCCTGGTGATCGCGCTAGCGACTGTCTCGCCTGCCTGCAATCTGCGGGATACCCTCATAGCCACATTATCGGGAATGTCCTTCCCTCCGCTCAGAGCAAACTCCCCATTACGATAGTCAATAGATAGGGTAATTTCTGAAGTTCTCCTAACGTAGAACTAGCGAGCGGGCAAGATGCCGTTCTACAGAATCCCTAGCTCCTAGTCCCCAGTCCCTAGCCCCTCCATGCCCCACTCCCTCCCTATCTCCGATTTCCTGAACGCACAGGGCATCATCCTGGACGTGCGAAGTCCTAGCGAGTATGCTCAGGGGCACATTCCCATGGCTGAAAGCTTTCCCCTGTTTACGGATGAAGAACGGGCGCAGGTGGGGACTTGCTATAAGCAGCAGGGAAGGGAGCAGGCAGTGGAGTTGGGGTTTGCGATCGCGGGTCCAAAATTCGTTAACTTCATCACCCAGGCAAAAGCCTTGGCACCCGACAAACAGGTTCGGATTCACTGCTGGCGTGGCGGAATGCGGAGCGGAGCCGTCGCTTGGGTGCTGGAGATGGCTGGATTCCAAGTTTCTACGCTAAAAGGTGGCTATAAAACTTTTCGCAATTGGGCGCTGAACGCCTGCCAAACGCCTAAGCCAATCATTACCTTGGGCGGCATGACGGGAACTGGCAAAACTAACATTCTCACCGCCTTGGCAGCTCAGGGTGCACAAACCCTGGATTTGGAGCAACTAGCAAGTCATCGAGGCAGCAGTTTTGGTAGTTTGGGTCTGCCGCCGCAGCCTTCGAATGAGCATTTTGAGAATCGAGTGGCGATCGCTTGGTCTAACTTTGACCCAGCCCAACCCGTTTGGATTGAAGCCGAAAGCTGTCGAATCGGCATGTGCCGTGTGCCTGATCCGCTATTCCAGCAGATGCTGCAAGCTCCGATTATTCAGGTGGTTCGCCCGCGTGCTGAGCGATTAGCGCTGTTAGTGGAGGTGTACGGCTCAGCAGATACCGAGGAGTTGATTAGTGCAACGGAACGAATTCGCAAGCGTTTAGGTGGATTGCGGACTCAGCAGGCGATCGCCCTACTCAGACAGCGTCAGCTTACTGAAGCATTTGACCTGATTTTGGAGTACTACGACAAAACCTATCAATACGATTTAGAAAAGCGGAAAGTGCCGATTTATAGTGTTGATGTCACGGGTTTGTCAGACGCAGAAAGTGCAGCACTTTTGCTGGAAAAAGCAAGGTTTTACTGTCAAGAACTCTATTAAACGACTTTCCCCAGTTCTAGGCGCTTTCCAACAAACTGAAGACAAGCGTAAAGGATCAAATTCTCGCCAATCAATTCTGATAATTCTTCGTAGGCAATTCTCAAGTTTTCGACTGGTAATCCCCAAAATGTTTCGTGTTCAATGCTCTGATAAGAGCCAGCATCAAGCAGAAAATCTTTAAGAATTTCAGACCCATATCCACCCAGGACAAAAATCGCAATGCCCAGCAGGACCAGGTAAGTTTCTCTTTGAGAGTGCCGCCAAAGTTGAATGAAACTCCGACAGTGCCATACCATGATGCCTGCAAACAGACCGAGATAAAGCCATTTCCAGTTCTGACCTGCTAGCAGTCGATGAAGCTGCAAATGAATTTTGAAAACTTCATCAATTGCGGCATAAAAAACTAATACTGCAAAGGTAATGAGGAAAGCTAGAGAAGGAATTTGAGCAGGCGATTTTTGGGAGCGGCTAAATAGTTTCCCTGGAGCAAAACCGTTTGATCTTTGAAGAGAAACTCGGTGAAAATATCGCTGTCCTAATATCCATAGGATGATTAGAGCGATCGCCAAAAAATGCAGCGCTTGCAGCAAAGATGGCACCGTAGCCTGACCATTAAAATCAAATGGCGGATAAGCCGTGCCCGTCGCCCGAATGCTGCTTAGATAAACCAGCAAAATTAGCGCTTCAACGAGCAGCAGGCTAATCAACAATCGCTGACTAGCCTGCCGTACTTTATGAAATGCCATCAGTTACTTAGCTGCACTGCCAGGAAGCACTGGCGTTGGCGCTGGGGCAAGACGGCTAATTCCCTGCTGCACCAAAGCCTGGAGGAAAGCTGTTCGTTGGTTGTCCTGAAATACGGCTTTCAGTTTTTGAGTCAAACGATCAACCTGGAAAGGGGCTGCATTGGGGTCAAGGACGTAGCTTTGCTCCTGGAAATACTCAATCAAGCTAAGCCCTGCTAAGCGAGTCAGATAGGCAGCGCTCAGTCCCTCCATCAAACCACCCGCTACAAAGGTGACGGCATGGCTCTTGAGCAAAGGACTGATCGCTTGAGCAGATAGCTCGACCAAGCCCAGCTTAACCATCAGGTCAGCTAGCGTACCTGTAGCTGTTTTTGCCTGCTGCAAGGAGAACTTTTGCTGATAAATCTCGCCCAAGTCAACAATCAGTTGAGTATTGACTGCAGCAGTCGCCAGCAAATCTAAACTTGGGACAGGGTTGGCAAAGGCAGCAGCAGCAGCAATCCACTGAGACTGCTCAATTAGAGGTAGGGCGCGATCGCGTCTCACCTGATTCAACGCATTCTGAACATCGAGTTTGAGCAAATTGACCTGACGCAGCACGGTAGATAAGACCAATCGCTGACCTTCTTCTGCCAAAACTTGAGTCAGGCGATCGCTCAACCCAGCTACATCAGCGGCAGGCTGCTCCAGTCGCTCTTGAACGCTTCCAGACTGGTATTGCCGCACTTTAACCGGTGCAGGAGCAGTGGCGATCGCCATCACGTCTTCTGCAGCCAGTTGTCCTTGTACCCGTGCCCGAATCTGTTGCAGCACCAACGGACGCTCATCAGGCAAATACTGATCCTGTTTATTGAACAGCAGCAAAACTCGCTGCTGTCGCGTTAGCAACTGCTGGATCGTCTGATACTCTGGGCTGGTCAAATCGCTAGCCGTGATGAACAGCACTAAATCGGCTGAATCAACTTCTGGTGCGAGCGTTTCCCCAGCTTCTCCAGGTTCAGCAAAAAGTCCAACGGTGTCACTGATAGAAATCTTTTGGAGTTGAGGTACCCAGTTCTCAGTCAAATATTGAGTTAGAGCTGTCTTACCAACAGATTGACCGCCTGCGATCGCCAAACGAACTTCATTGCGTTCTAGTTCGGCGGTTAGTTGGGTCAGTTTTTCCTGAAAGCTGGTGAGAGCGGCAGTCTGAGTTCCTGTGTTAGTTTCTGCTGCCAGTTGTTTCACTAAGGTTTCAACTGCGGACAGTGCTTTTTCTACAGCAGTCCGATCAACAGGTATCGCTGGAACCGTCAGATCGAGCGGTTTGATCGATCGCTTACGCAGCCACCAAAAGCCAGAACTGAGGGCAAATGCCCCCCAAATGGCCGTGCCGCTAAAGTCAGTGATTCCTGGGTGAATACCATGCAATAACCAAACTCCAGCCGTCAACCCCAATCCCCCCACCAAGATGGGTTTCCGCAGCTTAAAATCCATTTAACCTTTGCCTCTCAATCCTGCGTTTGCCTTCGCTAGTACTTTCATTCTACTGAGTCCTAGCCCTGCTTCTGGAGGAATGGTCAAAATCGCTAATGATTTCTCATACACAAAAGCCCTGCAACTTCTTAGGCACAGGGCTTTCGTTTATTTGGTGGCGGGGAGCGGATTTGAACCACTGACCTTCGGGTTATGAGCCCGACGAGCTACCAGGCTGCTCTACCCCGCATCGCCTTTCTAAATATAGCAGGTTATTTGCAAATGTGGTGTTCTTTTTTTGTTTTTTTTGCAGGTCAGAGCAAAGAAAGCTCGCCAACGACATCTAACCGCTTAAAGTTACCCTGGGTCATGTAGGTTTCTGATAGGGTTTCAGCGATCGTCGGACTGATCCAGCCCATCTGTTTCAAAATGTGAATTGCTACTGCGTATTTGGCTCGCTTTGCCCCGTCCAGCACCTTGATCGCCAGCCCCAACCCTTCGCCCAATCTGGCAATACACTGAATTCCTTCAGAACCGGACTTGCTTACCAGTTCCCCTTCTGACAAACGCATCAACTCCGTGTCAAATTCGCCATCCCCTGCCACCATCGTTGGGTGATGGGTCATTGCTCGGACAATGCGTTCCATATCCAGGTTGTCTCTTGAAGCCAGCAGAGCATACAAAGTTGCCATTTGCCCTAGCTGCATAAAGTAGGTGGGTGCGCCACAGTCATCGTGAGCACTGATAAATTCCTCTGCAGGCATTCGCAGCAACTCAGCAACTTTGCCCAGAATCAATCGCTGAACTGGGTGGTTGCGCTGAAGATAACTATTAAACGACCAACTGCGTTGCTGACAAACTGCTAACATCCCAGCGTGTTTTCCAGAGCAGTTGTATTGCAAAGGGCTATGCTTTCCTTCAGGAATCGGGCATTGCAGCATTGACGGATCGATGTCAGCACGCCAAAGAATGTTAAAAACCTGCCTGACCTGCTCAATCGTGCCCTTATGAGAGCTACAGATAATTGCTAAGTCGCGATCGCTCAGGTTATAGCGCTCCATCGTGCCCGTCGTCGTCACCGCCAGGGCTTGAAAAGGCTTCAACGCCGAACGAACAAAAGCAGCCGTCTCCGAGTTCCCTGCCACTGACAAAACCCGCCCCCGGTCATCACACACAACCGCATGAACGTGATGCCTTGATTCAATAATTCCTTCTCGCAACAGACGGACTTCTAGCTCTGCCGCTTGTGTTCGCTTTCCCATAGTCATGGCTAAAACTCTGACACACTCTGAACTTCCGTGCAATCCCTCACTATAGCGCTTTGGCTGAGTGGATAACCTAAACCAAAGATAAATCTGAGCGCGAAGGTATTGCTCCAGCCCTCAAATCCACACCCAAAATTCAATAATTTACTAGAGCAATAAATCAGCTGCATTGCCAATCTGGGCAGAGGTCATCACAGGATCTTGATAGAGCGGCACCGTAAACGTGACCGTAGAACCCAACCCTTCGCCCATGCTGTAGAAGTTCACCACCCCGCTCATCGCTTCTACAAGTTTCTGCGAAATGGCTAACCCTAAACCTGTGCCGCCATATTGGCGTGTGCGAGAGCCGTCTAGTTGGCTAAAAGATTGAAACAGTTTGTCCTGCTTTTCCAGAGAAACGCCAATGCCTGTATCGGCAACGCTAATCTTGACCATGCCAGGTTTCTCCTGGTTTTGGACAACAACTTTTTTGTGGATTACTTCAGCGCTAATCGTTACACCGCCTTGATGAGTAAACTTGATAGCATTGCCAACCAGGTTAAGCATCACTTGCAACAACCGCTGATAGTTGCCCATCAAAATCACTTCATCGCGGGTTGCCGGAGTGCGAATCTCAAAGCTCAAGTTTTTCTGTTGAGCTTGGGTTCGAGTAAAGTTCTCTACGTCACTGAGCAGATCGTCTAGCTTGACCGGATTCAGGTCTAGCTCCATCTTGCCTGCTTCAATCTTGGCGATATCAAGAATGTCGTTGATGATGCTGAGCAAGTGAACGGCTGAATGGTAAGCCTCCTGAATAAATTCGCTTTGCTCGGCTGGGTCGTCTGCCATGCCGTCCATAATCAGCTTCAAAAAGCCGATCATGCCGTTCAGGGGAGTTCGCAGTTCATGAGAGGTGTTGGCCAAGAACTCGCTTTTCAGCCGAGAGGCTTCTTCTGCCTGATGGCGGGCTTCTTCCAGTTCTCGATGCTTTTGCAACAGTCTGGCATTTGCCTCTTGCAACTCAACGGCAAGCGTTTGGCTTTCTGCAAACAGGGTCGCGTGGGCAATATCTGTGCCAACCTGATCGGCAAGCTCCTGCACCAGCCTGATTTCTACTTCGCTTAAAGCCTGGTTTTGGTCAAACTGGTGCAGAATGATTAACCCGTTAGGCTGGTCTTTGTAGCAGGTTGCAACTGTTAAGACTGAGTAGTTTTGATTGATTGACTGATCGGTACAGGTCAAAAAAACTGGCTTTAGCGTTGCCAAGGCTTGACCGAGATGAAGTTCTTCGGTTAGCTGTAGCCTTGCACCTAGCATTGACTCAACGTCGGATTGGCAATATTCAGCAACGACTTCTACTTCGGTATCGAGCGGTTGATAGGAGCAGACCAGACAGCGGCTCACGGCAAGGGCTTCACCCAGACCGCTTACAGTCTGCTGCCAGATGAGTTGTAGGTCGAGGGTGCGGCGAACGTTCCAGGCAACTTGGGTCAGCAGTTTTTGATATCGTTCCGGGTTCGCAATAGCAACGGGATGAACTAAAGAATCAATTAGCTCTAGTGCCTGATTTTCTGGGCAAGTGTAGAGTAAACGCCCAGTCACGATGATACTAGTTGCTGTGCCGTGAGGCATCAAAATTGGGCTGATGGTCAGGTCAAACACCAGATGTTGATCAGCGCAGCGGAAGGGATAGTTAAATTTTTCAGGGGTCAGGTGTTCTAGGACGTGCCGCACTCGATTGAGATAAGGTGCGATCGCCACTGGGCTAAACGCTTCTCCAATTCGGTGCCCAACTACTTGGCTTAAATCCAAATGGTAGTGAGATGCGTCTCGCCAATAAAACGACAAATATTGACCTGTAACATCCTGAGTAAAAACCAGGTCAATGCCAGGAGTATTTAAGCAGCCGTCATGCTTTTTGCCAGCTATCAAGTCTGTAGACTCAGTCAGGGGAAGCATAGAATCACTGTGCGGAGTCATCAGCGCAGAACTGGAAACTACAAGATGTAAGGATTAAGCATTTGCCTAAATTAGCTGAAGATAGATGCAACCAGCAGATACCTGTACCCAAATCAAGACTTTGAAACGGGATTTAGATTTTTACCCTCACCCAATTTACCCGCATTTGGAGAAGTGTCACCCACTTTGTTAACCAAGTTCTAGTCACTTCTAGTCACTAATCTAGCTAACTTTCCTACAAACACAGGTTGGTTTGAGTTGAGTTTACATAGCTTTTAGTCATTCCACTCACCCCGTGGCGGAACAGGTGGATTACGCTGTAGTGTCCGAGTCAGGTCGTCATCTCGCCGCGCCCCACCACGCAACCATTGCCTGACAGCGACCTCAATCACCTTACTGGGGTCGTTAGTCAGATGGCTGATCTGGTCAAGGAGTTCAGCATCCATTTGGATTGAGAGCTTTACTTTGTCCGATAACTGCTCAGAATTGGCAGCAGGTTCATTCATAAAATAAAGAAGTCCTCTTTTTGACGCGGGACACTTCAAGTTCCACTAATTTCGTTATTCTACGCTGCACTCTTCGGCAAGACTACAAATTAGGATGGAATCACGGGTTCTAATTAAGCTGCCTTAGTCGGCCCTGATCACAATCTTACCCTTGTTAGAGAGAAGTATTTAGATGAGAAGCTTACTCTGCATGTTCTCCCTTAGCTAAAAATCTTGATAAAAAGCTAAAACATGCTTGATTGATAGGGAAGCATTACAATACTTTAAGTAACTTTGGTATTTAGGCGAGGTCAGTACAGGCTTTGCAGGCAGATATTAGGGGCAAGCTACCTCATCTGTGTTGCAAGATTAAAAGGCAGACACTTGTCCCAAAGTTTTTAAGTGGCAGCCTGCTTTATCTACTACTCTTATTTTTTGCTCGTTTGCTGAGGTCTATGACTGACGTACCCGTCTCTCGTATCCGTAATTTTTCTATCATTGCCCACATTGATCACGGCAAGTCTACTCTGGCAGATCGTTTGCTCCAGGTAACTGGTACTGTGAGCGATCGCGAGATGAAGCAGCAGTTTCTCGACAACATGGAGTTGGAGCGAGAACGGGGCATCACCATCAAGTTGCAAGCTGCTCGGATGAACTACACCGCCAGAGATGGGCAGCAATACGTTCTAAATCTGATTGATACCCCTGGTCACGTTGACTTTTCCTATGAGGTGTCGCGATCGCTTGCCGCTTGCGAAGGGGCCTTGCTCGTGGTTGATGCATCCCAAGGGGTAGAAGCGCAAACCTTGGCAAACGTCTACCTGGCGCTAGAACATAATCTGGAAATTATTCCAGTTTTAAACAAAATCGACTTGCCTGGTGCTGACCCCGAGCGAGTCAAATCAGAAATTGAAGAGATTATTGGACTTGATTGCAGCGGCGCAATTCTCGCCTCCGCCAAAGAAGGAATCGGAATTAACGAAATTCTGGAGTCAATTGTCTACCTGGTGCCGCCACCCCAAGATACGGTAGAGGAACCGCTCCGTGCCTTGATTTTTGACAGCTATTACGACAGCTATCGGGGTGTGATTGTCTATTTCCGGGTAATGGATGGAACGGTGAGGAAAGGCGATCGCATCCGGCTCATGGCATCCAAGAAAGAGTACGAAATTGACGAATTGGGCGTGCTTTCCCCAACCCAAATTCAGGTCGAAGAGCTGCACGCTGGCGAAGTGGGCTACATTGCCGCTGCCATCAAATCGGTTGAAGATGCCCGTGTCGGTGATACTATCACCCAGGCAAAAAATCCTGCCTCGGCTATGCTGCCCGGCTATACCGAAGCAAAGCCAATGGTATTTTGTGGGCTGTTTCCCACTGATGCAGACCAGTTTGAAGATCTACGCGAAGCTCTCGAAAAGCTGCGTCTCAGCGATGCCGCTTTGCAGTATGAGCCGGAAACCTCCAGCGCAATGGGCTTTGGCTTTCGCTGTGGCTTCCTGGGTCTGCTACACATGGAAATCGTCCAGGAACGCTTGGAGCGCGAATATGGGCTGGATCTGATCACAACAGCGCCATCTGTGATCTATCAGGTCACTAAACTTGATGGTGAAGTTGTCATGATCGACAACCCCAGTCTTCTGCCTGATCCTCAACAGCGTGAAAAAATTGAGGAACCCTACGTCAAAGTCGATATGATCACGCCGGAGGAGTTCGTTGGAGCTCTGATGGAGCTTAGCCAGAATCGGCGCGGCGACTTTAAAGACATGAAATATCTGGCTCAGGGACGTACTACCCTAACCTACGAATTGCCTCTGGCAGAAGTCGTGACTGACTTTTTTGACCAGATGAAGTCGCGATCGCGAGGCTACGCCAGCATGGAATATCATCTGATTGGCTACCGAGAAAACCCCTTAGCCAAGCTGGACATTCTAATCAATGGTGATCCAGTTGATCCCTTAGCGACCATCGTTCACCGCGACAAGGCTTATTACGTCGGCAAAGCATTGGTCGAGAAGCTCAAAGAACTGATCCCGCGTCATCAGTTTAAAATTCCGATTCAAGCCTCTATCGGCAGTCGAGTTATTGCCAGTGAAAGCATTCCGGCTTTACGTAAAGATGTACTAGCCAAATGTTATGGCGGTGATATCAGTCGTAAGAAAAAACTATTGCAAAAGCAGGCGAAGGGTAAGAAACGCTTGAAATCAATTGGGACAGTAGACGTACCTCAAGAAGCATTTATGGCAGTGCTAAAACTCTAGTGGTTTATTCCCTTCCTGCTTTAGATGCCTTGAGATATGTAGCTATAGCTACGAAGGTTAATGAAAAAAATGGAGGATAGTCTTGCCTATCCTCCATTTTTGTTTTCGATTTCAAAATCAGCCTTTCGACACTTGCATATTTGTAACGGACATGGGGAACTTGAGTTTGTAAAATTCTTCAACAACGATTAATAGAGCGTTGAAGATTTGGTGAACCATACACCCTATGTCCTCATCAGACCTTAAATCTCTGTTAAGTTGCTTACAAAGCGCTAACAACATTGTCAGGACTGGACGATACTTTGATTCCAGGTTAGCTTGAAGCTTAAATCCTGGCTGGCGAGGGTGCAGGTCTAGCGACCATTTTGAACAATTCAGCCCTCCTACTTCAAATAACTGTAGCTGCAAAATTATGCGAATCCTAGTCACGGGTGGTGCGGGTTTTATTGGCTCCCACCTCATCGATCGCCTGCTCGAAGATGAGCATGAAGTAATCTGTTTAGACAATTTCTACACAGGTCACAAGCGGAACTTGCTCCGCTGGTTGAATCATCCCTACTTCGAGTTGATTCGTCACGACATCACTGAGCCGATTCGGTTAGAAGCGGATCAGATTTATCATCTGGCTTGCCCAGCTTCTCCGGTACATTATCAGTACAACCCAGTTAAAACCATCAAAACGAATGTGATGGGAACGCTGAATATGCTGGGACTAGCAAAACGAGTCAAGGCTAGATTTTTATTAGCGTCCACTTCTGAAGTCTATGGTGATCCAGAGGTTCATCCGCAGACAGAAGAGTATCGTGGCAACGTTAATCCCATCGGTATTCGCAGTTGCTACGACGAGGGCAAGCGAGTTGCGGAAACCTTGGCATTCGACTACCACCGCCAGAATGACGTAGAAATTCGCGTTGCTCGAATTTTCAACACCTATGGACCCAGAATGCTAGAAAACGATGGTCGTGTCGTTAGCAATTTTGTGGTGCAAGCATTAAGAAATCAACCTTTGACGGTCTATGGAGAAGGTTCGCAAACCCGCAGCTTCTGCTACGTCTCCGACTTGGTGGAAGGGTTGATGCGGTTGATGAATGGTGACCATACGGGTCCAGTTAACTTGGGCAACCCGGATGAGTACACGATTTTACAGTTGGCTCAAGCAGTGCAGCAAATGGTCAATCCTGATGTAGAGATTAAATTTGAAACTCTGCCACAGGATGATCCCCGTCGCCGCAAGCCAGACATTACCAGAGCCAAAACCTGGTTAGGCTGGCAGCCTACAGTTCCCTTGAAGGAGGGTTTGCAATTAACTGTAGAAGACTTTAGGACTCGAATTGGCGATCGCAGTCCTCAGCCAATTTCAAAGTAATCCCTTTGAGGAATTGTCAGTAAACCTGACAATTCCTTACCTTCAGACATAACAATTTCTATCTTTAGGTAGGGATTAGTTACCGCTCTTTCCACACTCATTGTTTCACTAATCTGCTCTTTCGCGAGGATGCACCCCTATGCGTGTTTGTGTCATTGGTACAGGATATGTTGGCTTGGTCACCGGAGTTTGTTTAGCGCACATCGGGCACGAGGTAATTTGCGTTGACAACAATGAAGAGAAAGTCAAACTGATGCAGTCAGGGCAATCCCCTATTTTTGAACCTGGCTTATCAGAACTGATGCAGAGTGCAATTCAGGATCAGCGCATTTTGTTTACTAGCGATTTGGCTGCTGGTGTATCTCATGGCGAGGTTTTATTTATTGCAGTTGGCACCCCTCCTTTGCCTACTGGAGAGAGCGACACCCGTTATGTAGAGGCGGTTGCCCGTGGAATTGGCTCTAACCTGAATGGCGGCTATAAAGTAATTGTAAACAAGTCAACTGTACCCATTGGTTCTGGTGACTGGGTGCGAATGATTGTACTAGATGGCATTGCTGAGCGGCAAAAGTCTCTGGTTCCTGCTGGCGGGATTGTAGAAGAATTGCCTCCATCTGAGGTTGAAGCTGACTTTGATGTGGTGAGCAACCCAGAATTTCTGCGGGAAGGTTCAGCGGTATTCGATACCTTCAACCCTGACCGGATTGTTTTGGGCAGCAACAGTCAGAAGGCGGTCGCCATGATGAAAGAGCTGTATGCTCCGATTGTGTCTCGTCAGTTCGCCGCAGACCAATCTCTTCCAACGGTACCTGTAGTTGTCACCGACATCAGCTCAGCTGAAATGGTGAAGTATGCCTCAAATGCTTTCCTGGCGACCAAGATTAGCTTCATCAACGAAGTCGCAAATATTTGCGATCGCGTAGGTGCGGATGTCACTCAAGTTGCTAAAGGCATCGGTTTGGATTCCCGCATTGGCAGCAAGTTTTTGCAAGCAGGCATTGGCTGGGGTGGATCTTGTTTCCCCAAAGATGTCTCAGCGCTAATTCATACGGCAGATGACTACGGCTACGAGGCACAGCTGCTTAAGGCGGCTGTCAGTGTCAACCAGCGCCAACGACTGATCACGATTGAGAAGCTTCAGCAAGTCCTGAAAATTCTCAAAGGCAAGACCGTAGGACTGTTAGGCTTGACCTTTAAGCCTGATACTGACGACATGCGAGACGCTCCCGCACTTGACCTGATTGAAAACTTGTCCCGTTTGGGCACCAAAGTTAAAGCTTTTGACCCGCTAGTTTCACAAACAGGAATGCGTCACGGGCTGTCGAACGTGATTGTGGAAACTGATCCAGAGCGTTTGGCTGATGGTTGTGATGCACTAGTTCTCGTAACGGACTGGGCACAATTCCGTACGCTTGACTACGCCAAAATGTCTAAGCTGATGAACAACCCGGTGATGATTGACGGTCGTAACTTCCTGGATCAAGAAACACTGGAAGCGGTTGGTTTCCGCTATGTAGGGGTCGGTCGCTAAGCCAATACGGAGGTTGTCTGTCGCGAAACAAGAGGCTTAAGCCCCTTATCGTCCGCTGCTTACTCAATATTGCTTTTGGCCGAGTTCTGACAAATTAGGATAACGTTTGGTAGGGGTTAAGTGCAGTCGCTTGCCCCTATTTTTTATGTGCCTGAATGAGGGCAAGGCTACGAGAAGGGTGGTCGCCATGAAGATTAACCAAGAATATGATTGGGCAGAAACGGCTGAGGAGGCGATCGCCCTTCAACAATCCCTGAAAGAGCAGGTGATCACTACCGACTGTCTCGGTATTGTGGACTTTGTCGCAGGAGTTGATGTGGGGTTTGAGGATAATGGAGACACTACTCGTGCTGCGGTAGCAGTTTTGAGTTTTCCTGAATTGGAGTTGAAAGAGCAGGCAATTGCCCGCCGTCCCACTTCGTTTCCCTATATTCCTGGGTTGTTGTCTTTCCGAGAAGTGCCTGCCGTTTTGGATGCCTTGGAGCAGCTCACAATCACACCAGACTTGCTGCTCTGTGACGGACAGGGAATTGCCCATCCGCGTCGATTGGGCATTGCCTCTCACATAGGGCTGTTGGTAGACTTGCCTACTGTCGGAGTGGCAAAGTCCCGGCTGTTTGGTAAACATGGCGAGGTGCCAGATCAAAAAGGAAGTTGGGTAGCCCTGCTACACAAAGGCGAAACAATTGGAGCGGTCTTGCGGACGCGTCCCAACACAAAACCGCTTTACATTTCGCCCGGACACCGAATTAGTCTGGAAACATCGATTGAATATGTGCTTGCCTGTACTCCAAAATATCGGCTGCCTGAAACAACTCGCTTTGCTCACAAGCTGGCTTCAGGTTAGGTGAACCGTTTAGAAGCATTTTGGTCAGCTTCACGGCAGAGTGCGGCAACTGCTGCTCCAGCGCGATCGCCCATTAGCTTTTGCTGGTCATAGCCAAACACCAGTTCCCAAGCATCATTGGGGTACTGGTTAATTAGTGGCAAAGCAACCTCGTCGAGCATCCAGCGTCCATGCAATTTATCGACTTTGATGTGCAAATCCCAGTAGCCCGTAGCGTTTTCTGAGAGCCCCAACCGCTGGGCGGCGTTGCTATAAACGCTGAAGGCAGCAGGGACCGAGATTTCTGTGTGTAGCAATCCACCTACGTAGCGCAAAAAGTACCGCTTGCGCTCAGATAGCAAGAAACTGTGGTTAATTGTTGCCAAAACTTCCCAGGGTACCAGACCAAAGTAGGCTTCTGGCTCGGTTTCCATGTCCAATTCCTCTAGCATTCGGGTGAAGTAGGAGGAATGTTTGCGGTTAAGCCGACCTGCTCCGTATTCTTCTACCAGTAAGCGAGTTAGAACAGATTGAATCTCGTTGCTAACGCCGCCCAAGGTGCGGGATAGTTGACTGGCTTCTACCAAGCCGTCAAGAGAGGCGATCGCCAGCAACCGACGATACCCTGCTTCTTGCATTTCCTCTTGAAAATATCTGCCATTTTCTGATAGCTCTGGCTCCAGATCCTCA
Organism: Oculatella sp. FACHB-28; assembly: GCF_014696015.1. Classification (NCBI taxonomy): domain Bacteria; kingdom Bacillati; phylum Cyanobacteriota; class Cyanophyceae; order Oculatellales; family Oculatellaceae; genus Oculatella; species Oculatella sp. FACHB-28. The sequence goes on from NZ_JACJPJ010000090.1 coordinate 59,237, forward strand.
GCGGCTCGGTCGGTTAGTGCTTGGGTAACATCCAGATTTTGCAACGTTTCCAGCGATAGCTGTGAGGCTTCCCACTGCTGCCAGGACAGTTCAATCTGATCCCGCACGTCTTGTAGATAAACGGAGCGTTCGTTGCAGTAATTTCGCAGATCATCAAACCAAAACAGCTTTAGGCGATTGATCCGATACAAAATTCGCTGTGTAAATAGACGGGCCAAGTTAGAGCAGTTTGCTGACTGGTAGGCTGCGGAAATCGCTAAATCTAAGACTTGCTCAAAAGCATTAACGCGCTCGACATGGCGGTCTAGATTTTGATCCAAATCTTCTACTTCTAATAAATGAGTAAAGTGTTGCTCCGCCTGAGCGTAATCCGCTTTAGTTAGCTGGGCGGTTGTTCTCCAGCTTGCCTCTAGGTCAGGGTTTGGAAGTGTAACCTGATTACCGTGCATGGAATTTATCTATGTAATATTCACTACCATCTTCCGAAACCCCTTGGCTAGATCCATCTGTATTCAGTCGTAGATATATTCCATGAAATATTGAACCTTGTACCTATTTCAATAGACATCAGACTTTTATCCCTCTAAGGTATGAGGCGTGGAGCAAGGATTGTAAAGTTTAGAGGAGAGTTCAACACTTTGCCCAGTTTTGCAGCAGGCAGGAGATTTATTACATCTGCGTATCGGTGCAAGTGATGGCGCTTAATGTCTAACTTGCCAGGTTTCGTAATTTGATGGGTTCGTTGGTTCGCAGTCGTTGTGTGAGTCGATGAGGAGTTTATGGAAAGAAACAGAGTGCAGTGCTGCCGGTTATTGGATCTAAAGTTTCTTGGGCTTGTGGCGGGAGGAGTCGTATTTGCGAATCTATTGTTTATTGAAATGAGTCAGGCACAAACGGTTGGTGAGCTGGAAGGTGAATCAAGTCAACCACTTCTGCAACCCGCTGCTGCTGGAGCAGAGGATTTGTTGATGCGGCGATTGCCCATTCCCCCTTCTCCCTCAACCTTACTAACTCAATCAATCGATACTCTTCCTCCAGAAGAACCACTGTCGCCGCAAACAGAACCAGAGCCAGCCGAAGAATTGCCACCTGAAGGTGAAACAGTTGCGCCACCGGTTGAAGGAGCCACCATTGCGGATATTCAAGTGCAATTTGTAGATGAGGACGGACAGCCAACTGAAGGAACGACGCGACCTTTCATCATCACGCGAGAGTTTAACTTGCAGCCAGGAGACGCTTACAGCCAAGACTTAGCGCAACAAGGGCTGGAGCGGGTCACCGGGCTGAGTATTGTGCGACAGGCAACGCTGGAGTTAGAACCTGCCGAAGATGGACAGGTGATCATGGTTGTGAATGTGCTGGAAAGCGATCGCTTCTTTGTCGTGCCGGGGTTAACGCTGGCAGCGCCGACTGCGCTTCAGGGCCCTGCCCGTCCTGTCACCGTTTTGCCTTTGTCGAATCGGGCAGGTGGGACGGCAGGTGGCGTGCGGTTTGGGTTGCGAAACATTGGGGGTAATAATCAGACGCTGTCGCTAGGGGTTGAAGCGGGTGAAAACACCTTGGGGTTTGACTTGGACTTTAGAGATCCCTGGATTGCGGGCAGTTCATCCCGCACGGGTTATGCCATAAATCTGTTTAATCAGCGGGGAATCGAACCGGAATTTGATGAGGGCGATCGCGAGGTTGATTTGCCCAATGGCGAAGATCCGTGGGTGCATCGGCTGGGCGGCGGAGTTGAATTTTTCCGTCCGCTTGCGCCAGATTTTGTGGCGGCGCTAGGAGTGTCTTACCAGCGGATTTCGGTGCGGGATGAGGCGTTCAGCTCTGACATTGCTCCTGAAGATGAGTTGGGCAATCGGCTTACCTTTAACGAAGATGGACAGGATGATTTGCTAACGCTTAACTTTTCGGCGGTGCGCGACCGCCGGGACGATCGCCTCTATCCTACTCAGGGCGACCGATTACGGGTTGGCGTTGACCAATCGATTCCGATTGGCGAGGGCAATATCTTATTCAACCGTCTGGCTGCTAGCTACACCCGATTCATTCCCTTGTCGCTGTTTGGCTTCACCGAAGGTCCGCGCACATTAGTGCTGAACGTACAGGGAGGTACATTTATCGGCGACTTGCCGCCCTATGAAGCATTTAGTCTGGGCGGGGCTGGCTCGGTGCGGGGTTATGGTGGCGGTGAAATTGGCACGGGTCGCAGTTTCCTTCAGGGAACGGCTGAATATCGTTTTCCGATCTTTGGATTCACTGCCTTTGACGAAGATATTGATGTCGGTGGCACGCTGTTTGTGGACTACGCAACTGATTTAGGGACGGGGGACAACGTACCGGGTGAACCCGCAGAAGTTCGAGACAAGCCGGGAGACGGTTTGGGTTATGGAGTAGGTTTACGCGCCCGAACGCCCTTTGGACCAGTGCGGCTGGAGTTTGGACTGAATGATCAGGGGGATAGTGAAGTGATCTTTAATGTTGGCGATCGCTTCTAGCTGGAGTTTAGCGGCATAGGTTGGGTGGAGCGTAGCGAAACCCCAACACTCACAGATCACAACATGCTCTGTTGGGTTTCGTGCCTCAACCCAACCTACGAATTCCTTAACCCCTTGTGGGGGCGATTCGCCAATCGCCCCTACGAGAATTTCCTGGTGAAATCCTGAATCTGTATCTTTGCATCTGTAAAAGAACTACTCGGTTTTGTAGCGCTCCAGCAAGGTGGGGAGGTGATCGTACCCATCTACGCCAATGACGCTGATGATGGCGGGTCGCTGCTGTTGGAGGTTAGTTTGAAAGGCTTCGTCTCCCAGTTGTCCTCGAATCACGGTGAGCAAGCCTGCGGGTTGTCGCCAAGTGTTGGAGGCAATTTGCTCTAACAGGTACATTCCTAAGCATCCGGTGTGGATGGCTTGAGCCGGATTTTGCAGCCGATGGTAAGCTTCTGCCAGATAAGCCAGGTTGATACCTTGCAGATACAGGTCGCCAGAAAATTGGGCTGCCTGGATGCCGCCTTCCAGGTAGGCGATCGCTGCCTGAGCCTGATCTAGCGCCACTTGGACAATTCCTAAACTGCTGAGGCAAAGGGCTTGACTCTGGCGATCGCCCAATTTCTCAGAGAGTTGCAGCCCTTGCTGGAGACGATCGATCGCGGATTCGTAAACCTCCGGCTCGGCTTGTTCAAGCTGCTGTGCCTGAAATACTTCGCTGTAACCCAGATTTGCCAGTGCGTTTGCTTCTCCCAGGCGATCGCCTGCCTGCCGACTGAGAATGACTGCTCGCTGGCTGTAGTTAATCGCTTCGGCGTAGCTGGTTTGGGCTATACAGGTGCGACTGAGGTGGTTGAGGTTAGCAACTTCACAGGGGTGATCGCCTGCTTCACGAGCCACTTCGAGCGCTTGTTGGTGAAAAGCAATGGACTGCTCGACCCGTCCTTGAGCGCGGAAGGAATAGCCTAACAGCGTCAAAATTCTCGCCTTTTCCTGGGTTCCTTCGGCTCGGCGCAGCGGCTCATCTAGATAGTCCAACGCATTTCGCAGATACTCACCCGAAAATGAAGCAAAAATGCCGCCATAGAGCGGGAAATAGTCTCGCTGAGCAAAGGTTCGCAAAATCTGAAGCGTGAGCTGCGAACAGCCATCGCCCAAACTGGTCTGAGAAATAGCGATCGCAGCTTGACGAATGCCAGTTGCAAGCTGCGACCAGATCACCGCAAATGCTAGGAATGTTGAAATTGAAAGCTTTGCCCCAACTTTAGAGTCATAAACTAGCTTGTCAAACCAGTTAACTAAGCCTTGCTGAAGGCACCGCAAGACGACGACTAGCTCAACCAGCGCACTTAAATCTAGATTAGTGGACTGGGACGCGGCCCACTCCACGACCGATTTTTCCAGAGACAGGGCTTGAAACAGAGATTGAGGCATCGGGCTATTCACTTGCTTTGCCCAAAGCGCCCAAGGTCCACGCTGTCCGGGAACTCCTTCAAAACCAAGCTGTCCCCGTCCCTGCTCATAAATCCAACTAACCAGGTGGTCTTCCAATCGCTGCCACGAGGTTAAACCCTGGGTCAAACCCTGGGAAAGCTGCTGTAATTCTTGCTGAGCGTTGGCATCTGTTGTGGCTTCGGGTTGTGCGCTCTGCTGCTGTAGTGTTTTTGCGAGTCGCTGAAGTTGTGACAGAGTAAGCGCCTGAGCGCGATTGGGGTCAGTCAGCTTAAGGAACGTGTGCAGGCGATCGCCTGTCTCAGCGGTGACAATCTGCTGAATTGCCCGGGTTAGTGCTTCCGTTGCCTGGTTTTGTTCTTGCCAACGCTCCCATTCTCCCCGAATGGTCTGCAACGCTCGTAAGCTACGAACCGCTTTTGCCTGCTTAAATTCATCCCCCTGCGTTTCAGTTTGGCGCTGAGTCGTAGCAATGCGATCGCCCAAACATCGCTCAAAAATCTCGCCCGTTCCTGGACTCACGCCCTCAACTAGCATTTTGTAAACCTGCTCTTTGGAGCGAATTTGCCCCTTGAGCGTAGCTTGAACAATCTTATCAATCAGTTCTAAATAGCGATCGCGCAGAGATAAGGAATCGGACATGAGCTAGAGAAAAATGGGTAGGCATTGGCAGCTTTTCGCTTCAGGTAAAGGCAACGCCAAAGGAAAAGATTTATTTACACTTCCTTCTAGAGTAGTCGGAATCCTCCTAGATCTGCATTTGCTGCGATCGAGGAAAAATTAACAGAGCTCTGAAAGAGGTTTTTCTGTCATGGATACGACCGACCATTCTTCTCTAACGGCACCGTGCTTAAAAATCGTCTTGGTTTCTAGCGAAAACACTCTCAGGCATTGCCGAATCGTTCCCGACTGTCACTGAACTGTTCCCGCCCGTTGCCGAATCGTTCCTGCCCGTTGCTGAATCATTCCCGACCATCGCTGAATCATTGCTGACTATCGCTGAATTATTCCCGACCATAATGGAATCGCTCTTAACCACTTCGGGATCATTTGCGATCGCCCCAAAATCATTCCCGATCTGCTCCAGGCTCACCCACGACCTAATCAAGTGCTTGTCAAAGTTGGCTGAATGTACTGGCGAATGTATTGCAGAGCGCCGCTGGCGATCGCCCTTGCTAATTGACTGCGATGATCAGGGTCAGCCAGTTTTGCGGCATCTTCTTGTCCTGTCACAAAGCCCAACTCAACCAGCGTGGCGGGCATTGAGGTATACCTCAACACATAGAAGTTGGCTTGTCGCACTCCCCGGTCTTTGACCGTGATGCTTTCCAAGATGCTGCTGTGAATTGCTGAAGCGAGGCGGGAACCGCTCGTAGAACCGGGGTAGTGATAAGTTTCTAACCCGTTCACCTCCGGTCGGCCAAGGCTAATCGCGTTGGCATGAATGCTGAGAAATAGATTTGCCCTGGCTTGTTCGGCGATGTTAACTCTGGGCGCTAGTTCTATCGTGCGATCGTCAGGGCGAGTCATAACAACCCTGATGCCTTGCTGCTGCAACAATTCAGCAATTTGTTGAGCAACCGACAGGTTGATGTCTTTTTCGCGCAAACCGTCAATTCCGATCGCTCCTGGATCGTTGCCGCCATGCCCCGGATCGACCACCACGAGGGGTGCTGCTGCGGTTGGGGTCGGAGCGGGAACTGGAGAGACAGGAGGCGTCGGAGTAACAGGTGACGGAACCGGAATGGGAATCGGTGCAGGCGTTGGACTTGGCGTAGCAACAGGTGGCGCGGGAGTTGGGCTAGGCGCAGCGACGGGCGGCGTAGGGACGACAGGCAGTGGAACGGGAATGGGAATAGGCGCAGGAGAAGGGGTGGGGGTGGGTCTTGGTGTAGCGACGGGAACGGGCGCAGGAGAAGGGGTGGGGGTGGGTCGTACGGAAACTACGGGTAATGGCGTGGGTGCTGGAGTGGGTGCTGGCGTCGGAGAAGCAGCCGGAGGGGTGGGTGAAACGATAGGGACTTGCTCTCCCGCAGGGGCGTTGGAATTGGGGTCGACGATGTAGGACGAGGCGATCGCGGGCGATCGCGCTGCCTGCACCATTGCCTGATAAACCATGGCTGCGACTTCCCCGCGAGTGGCTTCGCGGTTGGGGTTGAGCCGATTTACCTGGGGATAGTTCACCACAAGCTGAGCCTGGGTAGCGCTGGCGATCGCCCCCTGCATCTGAGCCGGAATTGCTGCGGCATCTTCATAGCGATTCAACAACTCTGTGTTTCCGGCAGGCAGTCCTAAGGCATTGGTCAAAGCCAGCAACACCTGAATTCGCGTGACATTTTGGCTGGGTAGGAAGGTGCCGTTTTGGAAGCCAGCCATCAGCCCCCCCCGGTAAACGCGCTGAATGGACTCAGCCGCCCAAAAGTCAGCAGACACATCACTAAAACCGGCTGCTGCTCGCTTGGCAATGGGATTAAAGGTGTTGTCTAAAAGCGCTGCATACTGAGCGCGATTCATGGTTGTGTCAGGTTTGAAGGTGCCATCGGCAAAGCCCGTGATCACACCCTGACTAGCTAACCCCCGGACAAAGTCGGATGACCAGTGCGGCTGAATGTCAGCAAAAGAAGGCACCGAGATATCAGGATTGACAATGAACGGAGAATCGATCGCCCTTGCCTGCCCTGCCGAGACGAGCGTTTGGTAAATCAGCGCTGCAACTTCAGCCCTGGTGATATCAACCATTGGCTCTAGCTGACTAACCTGGGGATGGTTAACCACAATTCGCTTTTGAGTGGCGGTAGCGACTGCGTTTGTGGCATAGCTGGGAATTTGGGCGCGATCGCGATACACGCCCAGCGAGTTAGGATTGCCGCCCGTCAGCTCCAGCCCGTTAATCAGCGAAACGATCGCCTGAATCCGCGTCAGGTTTTGGTTGGGACGAAAGGTGCGATCGGGAAAGCCTGCCAAAAAGCCCATCTGGTAAGCTTTGGCGATCGCACCTGCTGCCCAAAAGTTAGCTGCCACATCGACAAATGCTTGGTTTGTCCGTTTGATAGGCACGTTGAAGGCTTTGGCGATCGCCGCCGCATACTGAGCGCGAGTAATATTCAACTCCGGCTTAAAGGTGCCGTCTGGGAAGCCGCTAATGATGTCTCGCTCAACTAACCCCCGAATAAAGGCTTCTGCCCAATATCCCCGGATATCTGGCAGGTTCACCGCCCCAGTTACGGGCGTGGGTGTAGGTGTCGGCGTAGATCGAGGGGTAGGCGTAGGTGAAGGTGACGGAGTAGATGTAGTTGGTCGAGGCGGAACGGGCGTGGGTGAAGGTGCCGGTAATGGCGCTGGAGCAATAACTTGACTTGCCACAAAATCTACAGCCCCGTTTACCCGAATTGGATTGAGCTGATTGCCCACGGAGGTTAGCTTGACTAAAGTTGCATTACGTAGGTCAAACTCACCGTTACTGCGGAGAATATTGCCGCCCGGATCTTGCCCTTTGCCCAGGTCAGGTAGCGCTGTGTTAGCCACTGCTAATCCGTCACTTGTATTCCTCTCGACCAGGTTGTTTCGCAGCACCGGGCGAGAGTTGCCCGTGAGAACGATGCCAGAACGGTTTTCAAACACCTGATTGTCTACAATCAATGGCGCTGCGTTGTCGCTGATGGCGATGCCGTAGCCTGTCTTCTGAAAAACATTGCGGCGAATTTCACCTTTCGCATTCCGAACAACGGAGATGCCGCTAGCCGCATTTTGCTGAAAAACATTGTCGCTGACTTCTGGAGTGGCATTGCCCGTAGCAAATACACCCTCCCGTCCGCAGTTAATAAAGGTGTTGTTGGCAATTATCGGGGAGGTTGCTTCGATCCATACGCCTGTTCCCCGCTGTGCCCGATTGGTCACAACCACGCCTCTAAGCTGCGCTCCATTTTCCGGGCGAATCATTACATTTTGCCGGGCAAAGGTGGGGCTGTTAAATTCACCGCTACCATCCAGCACAATGCCCCGTCCCTTTTGCGCTTCGTTGCCCACGACGGTCACGCCAGCGGGAATCACCAGGGGGAATTGCTCACCACTAGCAGCATTGTAGGTTCCTGTTGTTAGTTGAATTCTCGTGCCAGATGTAGCTCGCTGGAGGGCACGGGTAATCGTCTTATAAGGAGCAGCTTGACTGCCTGCCGCGTTGTCATTGCCACTGGCAGGGTTCACGTAGAGCGTTGTAGGGGATGATGACTGAACCATCAAGCTTCCTCCCGATAAACTTTAGATCCTAAGTTTGAGCGGTTCTTGACCACTTCACCCTCTGGCATGATTGCATACCCAATTCCCGTTTTGTTGAATAGACCTGTGCCTTTAGAAAGAATCTGCAATTTGTTCAACCTGCTGTAATTTAAGTTCTAGTAGAATCGACCCAATCGCTGTGGGGAAAGGTGCGATCGCCAATCATTCAAACTATCTTGCCAAAACGAACTTGTGGAATGGTACAGGAAAGACCTTGCATACATTCATGATGTTGGGCACAACGACTATGCCCTGAAATCTGCCCCTGGCATACTCAGTATCCTGGCAAAACACAATATCCATGACGGACTAATCGTGGACTTGGGCTGTGGTAGTGGGCTTTCAGCTTTAGAATTCACAGCAGCTCGTTATCGGGTCCTTGGAATCGACATTTCCGAGTCGATGGTTGCTTTGGCTCGTACTCGGGTTCCAAATGCTGAATTTCGAGTTGAGTCGCTGTTTGAGGCAGACATTCCTGATTGCCATGCTGTTGTCTCTATCGGCGAATGTTTGAATTACTTATTTGATCCAAACAACACTCGCACAAAGCTGATTCAACTTTTTCAACGGGTTTACAACGCGCTGGCTCCAGCAGGTGTATTTATTTTTGATGTTGCAGAGCCAGGACAGGTTGCACAAGGAACCATCACCAAAAGTTTCACTGAAGGAGAGGATTGGATCGTTCTAGTTGAAAAGCAGGAGGAGCAAACAGTCCTAACCCGACGAATCATCACCCTGCGTAAGCTGAAAGAACATCAGGAAGAACACTACAGAAGGGATGATGAGGTTCATCGTTTGCGGTTATATGAGGCGACAGAAGTGGCTGAACAACTTCGTCAAGTTGGTTTTCAGGTTCAAGTTATGCGTTGCTACGGCAACTATGACTTGCCCAAAGCTCATGCTGCCTTTGTTGCCTGCAAACTACCCAACGACGAGAGGATTTAGAAATGGTGATGGTCGTTGTAACGCTTAATTGCCTGATTGCTTCGTGTTGTCTCTTTGCAGCCTGGAGAATTTGGCGGCTAAGACGATTTTTGGCAAAGGTGACATCTACGCTGACGGCGGCTGAACGCAGCACGTATGCAGTTTTGTATGGTGCACCTCAGGGGATTGGCAGTGGGCAAACGGGAATTTATCAGTTGCGACGCAGCTACCAACAGCTACAGCCTCAGCTTCGGCAGCTTCAGCAGATTTTGGGATGGGTGAGGTTAGGGCAAAAGGCATGGCTGGGGCGATCGCGCTTTCTTTCCTCTCGGCGATCGCCCTACTTGCGCCGTTAATCCAATCTGGCAAGCTTAGCAAATCAGCAAATTAGCTCTGTATTGCTGCAATCAGCCGATTTCTGTGCTCAACTTCTATGATGTTGCAATAGGGCCAGTAATATAGTGAAATTCGCGAATCTACGATCAATTTTGAAATAGGAACGAAACGATGTCAGATAATCGCTCTGGATCATCGGGGTCATTTTGGGGAGGCGTACTGTTAGGGGCTGCGGTCGGCGCAGTGACAGGGTTACTTATGGCTCCGCGAACGGGTCGAGAAACGCGGCAATTGCTGAAAAAATCTGCGGATGCCCTACCAGAATTAGCAGAAGACCTTTCGACCAGTGTGCAGCTTCAGGCAGACCGACTCTCAGAAACCGCATTGCGAAACTGGGATGGCACCTTGACTCGACTGCGAGAGGCGATTGCCGCTGGAGTAGAAGCCAGTCAGCGCGAACGCCAGGAAATCGGTCCAGCCGAAGATCGGGTCGTCGAACCTCAACCCACCGCTCACGACAGCTTGATGTAGGCAAAGACTTGTGGTTGATCCCCTATTTTGGTTAGGGCTATCTATTCTGCTTGTAGCAGTTAGCCTCACTGCGGTGCTCATCGTGGCACTGCCAGCTTTGCGTGAGTTGGCACGGGCAGCCCGCAGTGCCGAAAAATTATTTGATACCCTTAGTCGTGAACTGCCGCCGACTCTAGAAGCAATTCGGCTAACAGGGCTGGAAATCAGTGATTTAACGGACGAGGTCAGTGAAGGAGTCCAGAATGCAGGACAAGTCGTCCAGCAGGTTAATCAAAGCATTAGTGGCGTTCGGCAAGGCGCTCGACAGGCGCAAGTAACCACACGCGGCGTTTTTGCGGGCGTTAAAGCTGCCTGGAAGGTGTTTCAGCGCCCTTCCCGTCGTCCGGAGCGACTGTCTGCCAGTTCTAGAAGCGCTTTAGAGCTAGACAACAGCTATCGCCAGGACTATGCTCAGCGTGAGGATGTCTACAGTGCGGAACCAGAGGAGAACTGGAACGATCAGCAGGACTTTGATCTCCCGCCTGAGAGCCAAAGCGAACTAGAGGAAATTCAACGAATTAGCAGAAACTCTGCTTATCTGCGAAAGCAAAGTTCCACAACCCAGCCTGAAGATTAGATTTCCTGCCTAAATTACTTTGTGAAGCGTGAATAGTAGCGGCGCAGCCCCGCTACTATTCAGGCAGAGATTTGCAGAGATCTACCGATTAGCGTCTTTGCCAGGGTGTTCGATTAGCTTGCAGGAGATGAATCGCAGATGAGATTTATGGCGATCGCTTTGCATCCTGGACGACATTGGTATTAGATTAAGTAAATAAGTGTAAAGAATTTCTCATCGAATCCTGAAATTCAGGGTCACTTATTAACATTTCTCTTTATTAGGGTTGAGCCAGAACCGTCGATGCTAAATTTCTATCTGCCCAAACCTGCCGCTAAATTTCTCACCTGTGTCAGTGCGTTTTTGCTGATCCTTTCGAGTTGGGCGATCGCCCCTGCTGCGCTGGCTTACGACAATCCTGAACTGTTGCCCGATACCTCCACCAACATCATCGACCTGGCAAACTCCCTCACCAGCATCCAGGAAGAGCAACTCGATGCAGAGTTAAACAGCTTTGAGGCAGAGACAGGCTGGAAGCTACGCGTGCTGACCCAGTTCGATCGCACTCCCGGTCGTGCCGTCAAAGATTTTTGGCAGTTAGATGATAGAAGCGTTTTGCTGGTCGCAGACGCTCGCGGCGGCAACCTGCTTAACTTTAGCGTTGGCGATGACCTCTACGATTTGTTGCCCCGCACCTTCTGGATTGAGTTGCAAACCCGCTACGGCAACCAATTCTTTGTCCGGGAAAACGGGGAAGACAGTTCCATTCTCGATGCTCTCGGTTCGATCGAAACCTGTCTGCGTCAGAATGGCTGTCGGGTGGTGCCAGGTTTGCCTAGAGAACAGTGGATTCTGACCCTGATTACTTCCGTCGTTGGTGGAGTCGTTTTTGGTTTCGCGGCTCAATCTCGTCAGCCTAATCAGGTTTTTGCGTGGCAATGGGCGCTCATCTTTTCTCCGCTCTGGGGCATCCTCTTCATCGCCTTTGGACTCGGACCAGTAATCACCCGCACTACTGACTGGTTGCCGATTGTCCGTAATATCGCAGGCTTTGCTTTGGGAGCGCTTGTTGCTTACCTTTCTCCTATCATTAACGCTTCCTCTGCCTCTGAAACTTGAGATGATTGGCAAAGTGAGCGAATGTTTGCCAGCTTACTAGTAAGCTAAGTTATGACCAGCGTAATCCAGGATAGCGATGGAATGGCACGCCACCGATGCTCAAAGCCTGCAAATTATTGACCGCGAAATAGGAGATCACGTCTTCTCGCCGTCAGAATATGAAATTGTGCGGCGAGTGATTTACACGACGGCTGACTTTGAGTACAAATCTTTAATTCGGTTCTCCGAGCAGGCGCTTCAGGCAGGAGCGGCGGCTCTAGCTGCCCGCAGCACCATTGTGGTGGATGTGCCGATGGTGCAGGTAGGCATAACTCCCAACATTCAAAACACCTTTGCAAATCCTGTTTATTGCAGCATGGAGACGCTGACTCGCCCTCAGCGTGACAAAACTCGTGTTGCCTGGGGCATCGAAACTTTGGCAAGGCGATACCCCGAAGCCATCTTTGTCATTGGTCAGGCCCAAACTGCTCTTACCGCTCTAGTGAATTTGATTGAGGCAGAAGAAATCAAACCTGCTCTGGTGATTGGTACTCCCGCAGGCTTCGTAGGCGTAGATGTAGCAGAAGAGCGGCTTAAGGATTCCTTGATTCCTCACATTCGGATTGAGGGACGCAAAGGCAGCGCGGTAGTGGCAGCGGCAATCATGAATGGGCTAGTTGATCTGGCATGGCAGGCTTACGGCAAGGAAGGAGACGGGCTAGGTTAACTCACACCCTAATCTCGTAGGTTGGGTGAGCTTTGCGAAACCCAACAAGCCAAACAGAAGTTGAGTTTTACGCTGTTCCAACAACCTACTAGCACGCCAAAGCTTAAGAAGTTGGGTTGTGCTTTGCTTCACCCAACCTACAAAAAAGCTAGAGGAGGCAGATCCTCTGTATGGCATTTCCAGGCAAAGCCTGGAAACGAGGCATCCTCCCTAATAGCCGTAGGCTCCTTTTTGACGGCGCAGTTTGCGGCTAACTTCTATGAAAGAATCTCGACGTAGGTAAGGGTAATCGCTCACCCAGAGTTCGTAGTCAGGGAAGTAGAGATCTGAAACTTTGGAAATGCGGCTGAGGTCAGGGCGGTTGGAAAACACCATCATTTCAGCAATGTCACCCGACCGAATCACGCGATGGCTGCGCTGAAGCGGCACCTGGAGCTTTGTGACAAAGCCACTTTCATCCCCCACTGCCAGGTTGAGGCGGCGCTCCCGGTTCTCGACAATGACCAGGTCACCTCGGTTGTTGACCGTTTCCTCCTCGCCAATCAAATCTTCTGTAATGAACACATCCATTACTTCAGCCTGCAAGAAGCCGCTGTACTGATAGCGGCGGCACTCGATATTGCGGCGGCTAGCCCAATAAACTGGACTCCATAGCCAATAAAAGCCAGCCGTTACACCTGCAATAAATAGGACAATGCCAAACCCTGCTCCCAAAAGAACGTCGAGAGTCACTACAGCCACTATTGCTGCGACTGAAATCAGCAACCGTCTGAGAAAATCTGGAGCTTTGCCCCAGCAATAACGATATTGCTCCGTCGTCGCAACCATGGGAATTAACTCTTCAAATTTTTTGCGGGTCAGAGGAATCAGCATGGAAGGTTGAAGATGCTCAATCGAATCAAGAGAAGTATGACACTGAATCGAGCCTAACATTTGCGTGATGCTCATAGCGTTGATTTCACTATCAGCTCTCCTTTGAGGGGGTGTGGGAAGCTTTTATGGGAAATTTGTAAAAGTCAAGGTAAATGTACGGAATTTTCGACCCTAATCTTCAAGTTCATTGGGGCAAAATTTCCGTAGTTGCTGGGACGCTCTTTGCGCTCGAAAAGCTGAGAATTAGATTACTTCTGAAGAACGCATTCGGAAAGGCTGAGCAACTTAGGGGGCAATCAAGTTGTTTTGGTTTTTCTGGTTAGGAAAGCGTCCTTACAGGTGGAATGCCCGACCCTGGGGGCTTATGGGGTCGGGCATTTTTTTATTTAAAGCAACTTTTCTAATCCGTAGACTAAAGATTTAAGCTGAATCACTTTGCGAATCGACAGCAGAACTCCGGGCATATAGCAGGCGCGATCGCTCGTATCATGGCGCAGCGTATAAATTTGTCCCGGCGCACCAAAAATCACTTCTTGATGAGCAATTAAACCAGGCAGACGAATACTGTGAATCCGAATGCCGTCTTCGGTGACGCTACCTCTAGCACCTGGCAGTTTTTCCGTTTCCTTGACGCTGGGTGGGTTGTAGGGCTTGCCAAACTCTGACAGCAGTTGGGCCGTTTGGATTGCCGTCCCACTGGGGGCATCCGCTTTTTGATTATGGTGCAGTTCAATAATCTCAACGTGATCGAAATACTGGGAGGCTTGCATTGCTGCCTGCTGGAGCAGCACCATACCAATCGAAAAGTTGGGAATAATCGCACAGCCCATGCTGGACTTGTCGGCAAATTCTGCCAGTTCGTTGAGTTGCTCAGCGCTTAGACCTGTGGTGCCGACGACAGGACGAATCCCATAGGCGATCGCCGACCGAATATTGTCATACACCACGCTGGGATGTGTGAAATCAACCATCACCCCTGGCTGCTGTTCCTGGGCGACAAACGCCAGCATCGACTGCAAATCTGGCATCACGGGCACTTCTAATTCGCCACAGCCGATGATCTCTCCGACATCCTGACCCGCATATTGGGGGTTGCGAGAGATTGCGCCTAGTAGCACCATGTCGTCGGATTGGGCGATCGCCTTCACGGTTTCACGCCCCATCTTCCCCAGTGCCCCATTCACTATGACTGGAATTGCAGCCTGTGCCATAACCTAAATGTCCTTCCTGTATCCTTACTAAAAACATTCTCACCGAGTGAGCAATACTTTGTTCATCACAGTACTGAAATTGCAAGAACGCAGAAAGATGTTGTCTATTTACTTGATTGGAGAATGTGTGGAAACTATGTCGCTTGATTACCCACGTGGAGGTCTTTCTTATGCAGCAATTTTCAGTTCAATGTAGTAGTCCATAATGTGTTGCATTGAGGGTTAGGATCTACATTCGCTGACTTACCGTTCAATAAAGTATCAAGTGCATTGCTTACTGGAGGATATGCCAAGGTTATCCTCGTATTTGCCCCCCCAAGGAGGACAGTTGATGTTGTCCGGACACCTCCCACTGCTAAACAAAAGCTCGAGGCACTCCAAAATTGCTGGTGAGTTTTTTGAACATCTTGTCCTATATTGGCTATCCAAGTATGGGTTAGAATGTGCCCGAATTGATCATGTAGGAATTGACCTTCTTGCAAAGCATCCTGATCGGGAGGAGCGCTTAGGCATATCAGTAAAGGGGCGCACACGGAACATTGGCAAGGAAACGGAACATCTCAATATTCCAAACGATAATTTTGATAAAGCTGAAGCTGCATGCAAGGCGTTTGGTTGCACACCTTACTTTGCTATCGTGATTGACAGTGGACAAAATATTTCTGCCTTTATCCTACCAATGGCAGAATTGTTAAGGCTTTTTCCACGAGGTGAACGCGTTAGTGTTTGGAAGATGACTCCACGCTACTTGGCACAATACAGCCAGAATCCTAAAATTGTCCAATTTTCCTTTTCGCATAATATTCACCAATGGTTTGATCATCAAATATCATCCGAAAACATAGGTGAACCGTACATCTAGTGCGATCGCTGTCGTTGTAGAGTGTTGCTATTAAGCAAACCCATTGCCTCATTGAACGTCTGCCAGGACGATCGCCTCCACTTCTCCAATAACAAACTCATTACTTAGAGCTTTAATGAGGGTGCGATCGCCTCTCCCATCTCCTTAAAAATTCCACAAGTTACTACCTTGACGAGAAGCCACCATCCCAGATATGCTTTCACGCTAAGGTTGTCTTTTTACACGCAAACAACCTCACTACACCCAAGAATCTAGCGCCGCTCAAAGCTGTTAGCGCAGCGATGAGCGACTGACCCCCAAACTGAGTAAGCAGTCTGGCGGCTAACGGAGAATTTTAACACTCCCCTAGCCACCCCGACTTGTGATGTCAAAAAAGCGTTGCTAATTCTCATCGGCAGCGCGTGCGGGGTGGCTAGGTTTTTGGGGTTTCCTTGCAAACCCTAAACGGAGTCAAAACTTATGCCTGAATGTTTTCTAGATCTCAACTCACTCCATGTTGAGAAGGATTCGTCTTACGCTCAATTTCCCGAACGCGAACGCTTGCGGATTCTCATTATCGGCTCTCGCGATGGCGTAATTGAAACCATTCACGATCTATACGGACGCGGCTTTGCCGAAGTGGGGGCGTGGAGTCCTCTGCTACCTGCTCCCGGTTCCGGGGAGGTGATGAGCATTTTGACCCGCGATCGCAAACGAGGAGGATAAGAATTAAGAGGGGCGATCGCGCTACTAAAGTGACAGTCTTGCCCTTGTCACTGACAAGATTGTCAAGATGAATTAATAGGGCTGGCATAAGCCAGAGAAATATGGGGTGCGATCGCCCCACTTTTTGCGTAAAGACTCCCTGCCGAATCCGTCAAGAATTGATTATATTGAAAAGACTCAATTGCTTGTGGTGACTCACACTCAGTGAATGCTCCTCTAGCAAATTTAATGACTGATCGGTTTCCAGGAGGCTGACTTGTCCTTTTCCTCTGACGACTTTGCCAAAGCCCTCGAACAGCACGACTACCAGTTCCAATCAGGACAGGTGGTGCGTGGTAAAGCTTATAGCTACGAGAGCGATGGCGTTTATGTTGACATTGGCGGCAAATCCGCAGCATTTTTGCCCTTAGAAGAAGTTTCTATCAGACGGGTTACTGACCTGGCTGAAACGCTGCCGCTGCATGAAGAGCGGGAGTTCATGATTATTAAGGAGCAAAATGCTGAGGGGCAGGTAACGCTCTCGATTCGGCAGATGCAGATTAAGCAGCTCTGGCAGCAGTTTGCCGAGATGCAAGAGAGCGGCAAGACCGTGCAGGCGCGGGTAAATGGGCTGAATAAAGGCGGCGTAACGGTGGATGTGCTGGGGCTACGCGGATTCATTCCGCGATCGCACTTGATTGAACGAGACAATCTGGAATCTTTAGTCGGCAAAGCACTGACCGTTGCCTTTCTGGAAATTGACCCTAGCCGCAAAAAGCTAGTGGTTTCTCAGCGACAGGCTGCCCAAGCGGCAAGTCTGGGTCAGCTTGCAATTGGTGAGCTTGTAGAGGGCAAAATTGTTGGCATCAAGCCGTTTGGTTTGTTTGTAGACTTTGACGGCATGACGGGTTTGATTCACATCAACCAGGTGAGCAAGAACTATGTTGCCTCACTCAATGCTGGGTTTGAAGTAGGTCAGCCGATCAAAGCGGTGATTATTGACCTGGATGATGTAAAGCGGCGAATTTCTCTCTCCACCAAAGTTCTGGAAAACTATCCAGGAGAAATGCTGGAGAATATGCCGGAAGTCATGGCAGAAGCCGCAACCCGTGCTGAAAAAGCTAGAAAAACGATTGAGCAACGCGGTGTTGAAGGGGTTGAGGGTTAAACGGTCGCCTGATCGCCCACGGGAATGGTGAAGTAAAAGGTGGTGCCCTCTCCAGGCATAGACTCTACCCAAATTTGCCCTCCGTGACGCTCTACGATCTTTTTGCTGATGGCAAGTCCAATCCCGGAGCCGGGATATTTGGTGCGGCTGTGCAACCGCTGGAAGATGGCAAAGATGCGATCGCCATATTTGGTTTCCATACCAATCCCATTGTCCTGCACGGAGAATAGCCATGACTCCTCCTTTTGAACAGCGCCAATGTGAATGACTGGGGGGCGATCGCTGCGAAATTTAAGTGCATTACCTAATAGATTCTGAAAGAGCTGGCTGAGCTGAATCGAGTCTGCCATCAGTTCAGGCAGCGGATCATGGGTGATCACAGCTTCGGTTTCGGCGATCGCCAGCCTCAGATTTTCTAAGGCCCGATCAAGGGCACTGTTGCAGTCAGTGAGGCGAAACTCCTTGCCGCGTGTGCCAATGCGAGAATAGCTAAGCAGTGCTTGAATCAACTCCTGCATCCGAACTGTACCATCCACCGCATAAGCAATAAAGTCGCGGGCATTCTGGTCAAGCTGATCTTGATATCGTCGCTCCAAAAGCTGAACATAGCTAGCCACCATTCGCAGCGGCTCTTGCAAGTCGTGGGAAGCAACATAGGCAAACTGCTCTAGCTCGGCATTCGAGCGGGCTAGCTCCTGACGCTGGTGTCTTTCTTGCTCTAGCAGTCGCACCTGTGTCAAGGCAATTCCCACCTGGTTTGCCAACTGCTGCAGTAGCTCAATTTCAAAGCTGCTCCAGACTCTGAGGCTGCTACAGTGATGCACAACCAGGAGTCCCCATAGTTCATCTTTCAAGAGGATTGGCACTACTAATTTCGCTTTGACCTGAAACTGGTGCAACCAGTCAATCAAGTCAGGGGGTACGTCGCCTGTCTCAACATCATCAATTGCCCAAAATTTCCCCTGCTGATAGTGTTTCTGAAAGTCCGCAGATAGCGGTCTGGGGTAGAGTGTTTTAGCTAAAACAGACTCACACCCGGACCCCAAAGCTTCCGTGATGCCTCTGCTACTCTGGCGTTCCAGCTTGTAGATCAGCACCCGATCCGCTTGCAGAATTTTTTGTACCTCCGTCACGGTAGTCTGCAAAATTTCGCTGAGACGAAGTGATTGGCGAATCTTGACGGTGATGTCAGCAAAGAGCTGCGATCGCAAATTCTGTCGCTTTAATTCCTGGGTGTTTTGGTGAGCCCTAATTAACCGTCGCACTCGCTGTCGCAGCACTGCCCAGTGGATGGGTTTAGTGATGTAATCCGTCGCGCCAACCTCAAAGGCATAGTCTACTGATTCTTGATTTTCTAGGCTGGTAATCATCAAGATAGGAATATCCTCAGTCTCCATTTCCCGAAGCTGGCGGCAGCAATCAAAGCCATCTAACACAGGCATCAATGCATCAAGCAGCACAATTGCCGGACGAGTTTGCTCAAAAACGGCTAAACCCTCTTTGCCGTCCGTTGCTTCGGCAACTCGATACCCAGCTTGAGTCATTGCCAAACGTAGTTCTAGCCGAGTCAGCTTGTCGTCGTCTATGACCAGCACTAGGGGTGGTTCAGACGTTGCTGTCACAGTCATGTTGCCTGCTCCTGGTGGCGTTCGAGCTGTAAGGCGGATTTGACTTGTTCATAGTCTATCTTTAGCCGAGTAGCCTGGTCGCCACCCTGTGCTAAACAGTCGTTCACATTAAAATTTGAGCCGTTTTCAGAATGCCCTTTGGAGCGATTGTCAGGACTACAGTTGCGTCCTAATAGTTCTAATTCTTTACAGGCGTTGGAGAAGGCGATCGCTCCCAAGGTTGCACTGTTAGCTTTTAGCGTATGGGCAGCACGGCGCAAAGTGATCGCATCAGAGTGGGCGATCGCCGCATCAATTTCTTCTATGAGTTTTGGGGCTTCCTCTAAATAGCAATCAATCAGTTCCGTCAAAATTGCTGCACTTTGCTCCCCTGCCATTGCTCGAAAAGATTGCAGTACCTTCGTGTCAATCGTAGGCTCAGAGACAGGCAGAACAGCAGGTAGAACATGAGTTGAACTCTGCTGTTGAGTTAATACCCTGAGCAGGTCTTGCATCTGAATCGGCTTGCTGATGTAGTCATCCATACCGGACTGTAAACATTCTTCGCGATCGCCCCGCATTGCGTTTGCCGTCATTGCCACAATTCGAGGGCATCGTTCTAGTAAATAGTTCTGACGAATAGAGCGCGTCGCCTCCAATCCATCCATCTCTGGCATTTGCACATCCATTAGCACCAGATCGTACTTCTGATCTTGCAATGCTTTTAACGCTTCTAAGCCATTACTCACCACGTCTGCCTTATATCCCAACCGTTGCAGCATGAGTAAGGCCACTTTTTGGTTTACCAAATTATCTTCAGCCAGCAAAATCTTCAGCGGATACTGCTCTGCTAAGTGCGGGTCAATCTCCAACGTCCCCTGAGATGGCTTAATCACGATAGGTTGTGTCCCCAAAACGCGGAGCAAAGTATTGTAAAGCTGCGACTGTTTCACGGGTTTGGTCAAGCAAGCAGCAAACTCAACCGATGCCGCTGCCATGTTGTCCGGCTTACCCATCGAAGTCAGTAGCACCAGTGGCAAATGCTGATACGGGGTCTGCTGCCGAATCATCTCACCCAATGTCAAACCATCCATTTGAGGCATTTGCATATCCAAGATTGCCAAATCAAAAGGCTGTTTTGCTCCCAGAAGGGACAATGCCTCTCTAGCGGACGCAACGGCATGAACAACCATTCCCCAAGACTGGGCTTGTAGAGTTAGGATTTGGCGATTGATGGGGCTATCATCCACCACTAAAACCTGTTTGCCTGTAAGCTCCGGCTGAAGCTGAGCAATATCAGTATCAGACGTAGGAGACGAGTTAGAATCGGCGGCGGCAGTAATGGTGAAATAAAAAGTTGAACCCTGTTCCGCTAGCAGTGGAGACTCTAAGTGTTGTTGCTGCAAAGGCTGTTCTTTCCACGGCGGGTTCCATTGGAGCGGTGGATTTCCTGCCAGCTTGCCACCACTCTCTACCCACATCTGCCCTCCCATCATTTCGCTAAGCTGGTTGCTAATCGCTAGCCCCAGCCCCGTGCCGCCATACTGACGAGTAATTGAAGCATCAACCTGACTAAAGGATTTAAATAAGTGGTGCATTCGATCGGCAGGAATGCCAATTCCAGTATCTTTTACGGTAAACAGGATTTTGTGGAGAGGTTGCGGATTGGAGGTTTGGGGGTGAGGATCAGGGAAAGGGGTGACGGAGACGACTATTTCTCCGGTCTTGGTAAATTTGACGGCATTACTGAGCAGGTTGACGAGAATTTGCTGGAGTCGCGTAGTGTCTCCTAGAAGACGATTTGGGGCTTGGGGATGAACCCAGTAGGCTAACTCCAATCCTTGTTCTGCCGCTTTGGACGCTAACAAATCAAGAGAGGATTCGACGCACATCCGCAAGTCAAAAGGCTGATGTTCTAGCTCCAGTTTGCCAGACTCCATTTTGGAGAAGTCCAGAATGTCGTTAATGATAGTGAGTAGCGTGTTGCTGCTCTGGTAAATCGTCTCTAAAAACTCTCGTTGACGGGGAATCAGTCGTGTATCGAGCAACAGTTCGGTCATACCGATGATGGCGTTCATCGGTGTACGAATTTCGTGGCTCATGTTGGCTAGAAATAAGCTCTTGGCACGGGTGGCTGCCTCAGCCTCGACTTTGGCAAGCTCTAGTTTGGTATTGGTTTGAGAAAGTTCTTGAGTTCGCTCTAATAGTTCTTTTTGAGCTAGATATTGCTCGGTGATATCGTCAAACAGCCACAGACGACCCGGTACATCGCGCACCCGCGTTGGTGTGCTGGAAACACTCAGGACTTTGGGCTGGGGGTAGTCGAAGATCCAGTTCCAGTTGCGAATTGTTGCTTGGGGTTGGCTAAACAGCTTCGCTCCCTGAGCGGTAATTTCGGCGGTATTGCTTGCTTGGGTTCGCAAGGTTGCCATTGCTTGAGCAATCATGGGTGGATCGATCGCCCCGGGCGGTAACCCTAACTGTTCAGCCGCCGCCTGATTAAGCCAACTTTGTTCACCGCTTTCGTCCATAAACACCACCCCTTGGTGAATGGTTTCTAGCATGGCTCCAAATCGCGCTTGCAGTTTGTCGAGGCGCAGGGTGGTGTCACAAAACTGAAGCAGCGTTCGCAGTTCGCTCAGAAGGGATGCAGTAAATTGTTGCAGATCGTCTGAGAGGTTGGTCTGACGATGCCAGATTAGCAGAATCGCTCCTCGTAAATTGTCGGAACCCTGTAGGGGCAAAATTGCTAGCGATCGCACCCCCTGAGCCAGCAGCACATGCGAAGCACCCTCAACTGCTGGATAGTTTGAATGGAACAGGCTGCGGTTTTGCTCTAGAGCAGCCGTAAATAGAGCAGGGTTAGTCAGTTGGTTGGGCAGAGCAGTCCGAGGTAAGCAAACTAGTGCCTCGGCCGTAACTAAATCAAGTTGACGCAGGGCGATCGCCGCATCAGCTCCAGTAAAGTCTTGCAACAAAGATACTGCTGTACCGATTAACGTTTCAGCCGTTCCATTTTCTTTAGGCTGAGTCAGGGATTCTAAAATTTGCTGAGAGGCTAGTTTCCACTCAACCCTGCGAAGAAACTGCCCAACAATGGTGCCAAACACTGCAACGCTGATCGGCTCAAGTAAATGGCGAGTGAGCAGTCCGTTGCTGCTTATCAACGCTGTACCAACCAGGGCGATCGCCACCCCTGCAATCACGATCAACCCTGACAGGGGTAACATGGCACAAACAAGCAGCAGCACCAGCGACAGCAAGCGTACCGTTCCCCAGCCCTCCAACATGCCTAATCCTACAAGTAGCGAACACAACGCCGCCAGAAAGGGTCGAAAAGTGGGTAGCCAGTCAGGATGATGTAGCCGCAGCCGAGACAGCAGCCACTGGAAATGTAGGTTTGGGTTCAGCTTGACAAACATGTGGCGATCGCCTTAGAAACCGTATCAGGCGCACTGAGATGCGGCAAATGCCCAGTCGCATCAATAGGAATATACTGACTTTTAGGAATATTTGCTGCCATATACTGCCCGACTTGCATGGGCACAGCAACATCATCGCTAGATTGCAAGATGAAAGTCGGTACCTTTAGCTTTGGCAAATCTGCTCGATGATCCGACTGAAAAATCATCCGTGCTACAGCTTGGGCGATGTCTGGACGAATTGCAGCTAGCGTATTGGCAAATTCAGTGGCTAGCTCTGGTTTATCTGAGTTACCCATGGCGATCGGTGCAAACCCACTCGCCCAAGCATAGTAATTAGAAGACATAGCTGCATAAAGTGCATCCAGGTCAGACTGCTCAAATCCACCCACATATCCCACATCATTCAAGTAGCGTGGAGACGCACTAATAAAAATCAACTTGCTAAATCGATCCGGCTCGACCAGTGCAGCCAACAAACTCACCATCCCGCTAGCAGAATGCCCTACCAAACTACATTGGTTCAGCTTGAGTGCAGCGCACAGATCTAACAAATCCTCCGCATAGCCATAGAGACTGCTGTAGCGACGTGGACTGTAAGCATTGAAATCAGACTTACCAGCCCCCACATGGTCAAATAAAACAATTCGGTAACGAGTCTGGAGCTCTGGAATCTGATATCGCCACGCCGTCTGGTCAGAGCCAAACCCATGAGCAAGAATTAGAGTTTCTTCCCCATCTCCCAAAACTTTGACATTGTTGCGTTGAAGAATACTGAGTGCCATTTCTATAAACCTGAATCAATCCCTGATGCCCTCAACTGGGTAACCAATTTTTCTGCCTGTTGCTGTTCTACTTGAAGCTTCTGAAAATTTTTCACAAACGCGCCATCCGACTCAGGTAGGTGGGTAAGGTCAGGCAAAACGGTACCAGCCGTTGGTAGATCAGCAAAAGAAGCCATTCAAGTTATCTCTGCAGCCCTTTATCTTTATTCTAAAGAGCTTGTAGAGAGCAATCTCAAAACTTCAAAGGGGTCACTTAACCTAAATTACGTAATATTGCTTCACCCTCACAAACAAAAAACGGGAAAGCTTTCTTTTGGAAAACTTTCCCGTTTCTCCGCGTACCAAATCGAGCTAATTTATTTGACTACTCTACTTAGCAATCGTAATAGAGCGCAAATTCATAAGGATGAGGACGTAGGCGCATGGGGTTCACCTCATTGTCCAACTTATACTCAATCCAGTTCGTGATGAAGTCTTCTGTAAAGGCACCGCTGGCCAGTAAGAAGTCGTGGTCTGCTTCCAGCGCCTTGAGCGCATCCAGCAAAGAACCAGGGGTAGAAGGAATCTTCGCCAATTCTTCTGGGCTGAGGTCGTAGATGTCCACATCCAGAGAAGCACCGGGGTCAATCTGGTTCTTGATGCCGTCAATTCCTGCACAAAGCATTGCCGCAAACGCCAGGTAGGGGTTAGACGTTGCATCGGGGCAACGGAATTCCAAACGCTTTGCTTTAGGATTGGTTCCTGATAGAGGAATCCGAACGGAAGCTGAGCGGTTTCCTTGGGAATAAGCCAGGTTCACCGGAGCCTCAAAACCAGGCACCAATCGCTTGTAAGAGTTGGTTGTAGGATTCGTAAATGCTAGCAGTGCGGGAGCATGCTTGAGGATGCCGCCAATGTAATGAAGCGCCATCTGGCTCAAGCCTGCATAGCCATCACCCGCAAAGAGAGGCTGCCCACCTTTCCAAATTGACTGGTGAGTGTGCATTCCAGAACCGTTATCGTTAAATAGCGGCTTAGGCATGAAGGTCACGGTTTTGCCGTACTTCCGAGCGACGTTCTTGATACAGTACTTATAGATCATCAAGTTATCAGCAGAGTTGACCAGGGTATCAAACTTGATGCCCAGCTCACATTGTCCGCCGGTCGCGACTTCGTGGTGCTGCTTCTCAACGGGTACGCCACACTTTGCCATCGTCAGCAACATTTCCGTCCGCAAATCTTGAGACGTATCGGTGGGAGGAACTGGGAAATAGCCTTCTTTGTAGCGGGGTTTGTAGGCAAGGTTCCCGCCCTCTTCTATACGACCAGTATTCCAACGTCCTTCGATCGAATCGACGTAGTAGTAGCTGGAGTGTTCGTTTTGGTCAAAGCGAACATCATCAAAGATGAAGAATTCTGCTTCAGGACCAAAAAAGGCCGTATCGCCAATGCCTGTGGCTTGCAAGTAATCTACTGCTTTCTGAGCAATCACGCGAGGGCAGCGTGAGTAAGGTTCTCCAGTTCTGGGTTCCTTGATGCTACAGATGACGCTCAGGGTTGGCTCCTTCATGAAGGGATCAATCCAGGCAGTTTTGGGGTCAAGCACCATCGTCATG
This sequence comes from Oculatella sp. FACHB-28, assembly GCF_014696015.1. Classification (NCBI taxonomy): domain Bacteria; kingdom Bacillati; phylum Cyanobacteriota; class Cyanophyceae; order Oculatellales; family Oculatellaceae; genus Oculatella; species Oculatella sp. FACHB-28. The sequence continues at coordinate 83,868 of NZ_JACJPJ010000090.1, forward strand.
TCTGACTCGTTAATTGCCTTCCAACCCCGGATGCTGGAGCCATCAAAAGGCACACCATCGGTAAAACTGCTTTCGTCGATTTGGTCATGGTAAACCGTCAGGTGTTGCCAGATTCCTGGCATGTCAATAAACTTCAGGTCAACCATTTTAATGTCTTGGTCTTTAATCCAACTCAAGACGTCTTGCGGGGTCTGTGCCATGAATTACTCCTTGTTTCTGGGCTATCTCAATGGGGAGAGAAGATGGTCTGGCAAAAATACAGTGTGAGACGAGTACCAGGTAAGCAAAGCTATCTGTGCAGGGGAACCTAGTTTAGGGCTGAAGATGAAAGCTTTGCAGCACTGGGTTGACTCAAAAATTAAGGTCAGTATCTCCTTAAACAGCGCTGAAATCCGTATCAGAGCTAGCTTTGCTGAAGACGATGTGCCCTGTATCAATTGAGCTTTGTTACACCTGAATCATCCTAGAAACACGATTAGCCACATTTTGTATCGAAAGCTACAAAATGTGGCTCGTTGCCAAAACAAGTGCTAAGTTTTTGGACTGATTTAACTAAAAGGGAAGCAAAAGATGTAAATCGACTGGGAATCTGAAGTTTTGGGAGGCAATGGGCTGATACGGCTGCATTTCTGCCTGAAAAGTTTCGGCTTTACGTCTAATTCGTAATTTTTAGTTGCAGGATTAAGTTGAGAAGGGATGGCGATCGCCCGCTACAAAATTTAACAATCGGAACCTGCTCAATCCTAGATTCAGCCTCGGTTACGCCAAACTCAGCGTGATACACTTTATCCTGAACCTTGGAATATATAAACCTGCGTTTAAGTATAAGAATCATTGGGAGACTGAGTTCATGCGTGATGCAGTGACGAGCCTGATTGAAAACTATGACATTACAGGTCGCTATCTAGACCGTAATGCGCTTGATACCCTAAAGTCTTATTTTGATACAGGCATGGCACGGGTTCAGGCGGCTGCGGTCATCAACTCTAACGCTGCTGCTATTGTCAAGCAGGCAGGGTCACGGCTGTTTGAAGAAATTCCTGAGCTAATTCGTCCGGGTGGAAATGCTTACACCACTCGTCGCTATGCAGCATGTCTGCGCGATATGGACTACTACCTGCGCTATGCTAGCTACGCGCTGGTTGCAGGCAGCATGGACGTGCTAGATGAGCGTGTTTTGCAAGGGCTGCGAGAAACTTATAACTCCTTAGGAGTACCGATTGGCCCAACTGTGAACGGCATTCAAATTATGAAGGAGATTGTCAAGGAGCAGATTGCTGCTACTGGTGTCGAAGATACAGGATTTCTGGATCAGCCCTTCGATTACATGACTCGTGAGTTGGGCGAAAAAGACCTTTAATCCAAATTCAGTAATTTATAAAGAATGGGGTGAAGCCTATCTTCACCCCATTCTTTGTTTTTGATGCCCTTTAGAGAGGACAAGCCATCGATTCAAGCTACCGATTAGAGTCTTCGTTAATCAACATAACCTTCAGGTTCCAGAACCCAAAGCCCATAACCTTTCACAGATTTTGTAATTACGGTTGCATCTCCACGGTGGCTCAGGCGAATGATCAGCTGCTTAGCTTGTTGAACATCTTCAACTACCTTAAACAGGCTGTAGTAGTCGCCGTTAAAGGCGATCGCTGCAAGGGGTTTGTCTAGGTCGGGCACCCGAATGTGACAAGGGCGATACTGGCTGCGAGAGGTCAAAATATTGTAGGACTGCTTTTGTTGGAGCGATCGCTGTGGCTGTCTTGGTCTGCTGTGCACAGCTTGTAAAAGCTGGGATGGCTTAGCTTCTGGCTCCAAAATCCAAATCGCATAACCCTTTGGAGTTTGAGTAATTACACTCGTATCGCCTCGATGATTCAGCCTGTTAGCAACTTGACTGGCTCGGTTTTGGTCTTTCTCAAATTTAAAAAAACTGTAATAAGCCTGGTCGAAGAAGATCGCAGCCAAATAACGCTCTGAGTCGGGCACGTGGATGTGACAAGAATGGTATTGATTACGAAACTTGAGAAATTGTATAGAAGAAGAAATAGGGCTTTGAGCGTTTAAGGCAGAGGAAAACTGCATAAATTAAGTCGAGGCTGCTTTAAATATCTTTAGATTTATTCTTGTTTTTTCTAGACAAGTTGCCATCCGGTAAAGTACGGGATGCTAATACCAATCCCCAAAATTAGAGCTATAGATGGAAGGGCACCCCACTTAGCGGGGTGCCCTTCCATCTATAGCCTCTTCTTAGTTTGATTGTGATGAATTGGTAGTGCTATGCACAAACGCTCAAGAGACTGAGCAAAACAAAACCGTGTAGCAGCCAAGCGACACGGTTTTGCATATCTATCAAGTTAATTCAGCAGTATTTCAAAGCTCTCTGGAACGACTGCCTACTCTCTCAAAGTCTTCCTGATTCTCCATATCCTCTACCACAAACTGTCCATCTAGGTCAGATGGGGTTTGAGGCATCTGCACAGGAATATCCGCTCCGTTAATGATCGCGCCCAAGAAGCGTACATCATCAGAATCCATAAACTGTTCGATTGCCTCAGCCAAGACTCCGTCTTCGGTGTAACCTGGGCGAGTCACGAGAACCATGCCATCAGCGTAAGGCTCTAGCAGCAAAGCATCATTGTATCGGCTCAACGCGGGCGTATCTAGAATAACCAGATCAAATCGACCTCGGACATCTTCTAGCACCCGTCGCATTTCAGTTGACTCTAGAATAGCCGCTGCCTGGCTTTGGGCACCCGGACTAGGCAGGATGTAAAGATTCTCGATCTCTGGCACCAGTCGAATGCAATCGCTCAAGTGACCGTAGTAGCGTAGCGGTTCGACCACACTTTCTGGGTCTGGTACTACTTTCAAAGACTTAGCCTGGGAAGGCGATCGCAAATCTGCTTCGATTAAGAGGGTTCGTTTGCCTGCTCTTGCAGAGGCGATCGCCAAATTGTAAGCGCTGACTGTCTTACCTTCACCATTCAGCGTACTGGTCAGTAAAACCATCTTCAGGGCTCTTCCACCAGCAGCTCGTCGGAGATTTCCACGGAATCGTTCGTAAGGTTCAATATAGGGAGAGTTAGCATTAACGACCAACGGCAACCCATCTCCCTCATCAGGGATAGCAGGCAGCAAGCCCAAAATCGGCACTTCTTGCTGCCGCAAAGATGCCTGCAAATCTTGAAGCGTATGGAACGTTGCGTCCAGGGAGTCCAGCAGCAGCACCAAACCACCACCAACCAGGAGACCTACAAAGGCTCCTACCGCCAAAATTACTACACTATTGCGTCCTTGATCCTCAACCAGTCCAGGTTGTGCAGGTTGAGCAATGACTAAGTTACCAACTGTTTCTTTCTCAGCAATCGTAGCGTCTTCTAACCTAGCTTGAATTTGGTCATAGAACGATTTGGTCAGAGCCACTTCTTGCTGAAGTCGTGCTTGCTCAAGCTGTTTGTTAGGAATGCTAGTGTACTCCTGCCTCAACTCTTGTTCTGAAGCAGTCACAGCAGCAAGCTGTTGCTGCAACGTATCTCGCTGCGTCTGTAACCCTACTAAAGTGTTTGCTAACTGTTGTCTTGCTGGGTCAAGGCTGCTGTCCTGCCTGATTTGGCTGGTCGGTAGAGGGGCTGCAATGTTATTGCCACCAATCACCTCTGCAACCCGCTGTCTAAGTAACTGATCATAGGCCTGCTGCTGATTTCGCAACGCCACCATATCTGGGTGTTCAGCCCGAAGGCGCTGACTCAAAATCGACATCTGAGTCTCATTTTGGTATATTAGCGTCCGCAAGTTGGCAATAATCGGGTCAGCACTGAGAGCAGAAGAAGCATACGCCTGATCAGGAGAGAGTCCTAATCTGCCTTGCAAACTCCGAATTTGGGCATCAATGCCTTGCAACGTCAAGCGAATCTGGCGCTGCTGTTGCTGGCTACCTGTAATTCCGCCAATTAAAGCTCCGTCCTGAGCTGCTTGAATCGCCGGACCTTCTTCGCGAACATATCTCTCCAAGTTCTGCTCAGCGGTTCTCAGGTCTCCACTAACCTCTCCCAACAGCTGATTCAGGTTATCAATGACGTTACTGAGCTGCTGTGTATTAAATAGACGGCTTTGCTCAACCATTGCCTCCATCAGGAGGTTGGCAGTTTGCTCTGCCAATTCCTTGTCAGAAGACTGGTAAGACACCAATACCTGGAATACAGCGTCTTCCCCTTCCTCCTCAGGATTGACCTGGACGATAGCATTCTGCCGAATCTCCTCACGAGAAAGCTCCACCTGCTGTGCAGTTAATTGCTCTTCTGCATAACCGACTACGTAATCAGACAGTAGCATTCTCCCCGTCAGAGCTTGCCCCTGCTGCTGTAGGGCTGTACCCGTTGTAGAGAAAGTGACAGGGGGAGAACTATAGGTTAGAACACCCTCGGCTACATGGCTAACAGGAGGTTCTGGCTGGAGAGCAGCGACACCCGATAAGCCAAGGACGACAAGAAAGCCTGCAAGTCCAGCCCATTTGTGCCGATCCAGAGCTACGAGATAACGTTTGACGAGGGGAGGGGTCATGGCAGTAGGAAAGAATCGAAACGGTTAAACAAGCTTTGGGTCATTAAACTCTAGCATCAGGAATAGAAGATGGCTCTAGTTGTCATCATCGTCGCCAGGACCGAATAGGTCGTTCGCTCCATCAGCTAGTGAATCAAAAAATAGTAGGAATCCTAGAACATCTCGGAAAGGTTGCGTGACAGTATTAAGCGCATAGGTAATACGACTCACAAAGTTTCGACCTACGACAATAACGTCGTTGTTTTCAAGGGGGGGATCTTGGGATGCATTTCCTAATAGAGCTTCTTTCGCATCCAACTCTTGGCTGATCGCTCTGCCTTGTTCAGGGTCAAATCGAACTAGGGCAACTTCACCCAGGTCTGCAGTGCTTGGACTGACGCCAATAGTAGTTAGAGCATCCAGGAAGTGACTGCTGCTGGGTAGAGTAATGCTACTGATGGCTCCGGGTACTGCCCTTCCTCCGGCCGAGTAATTTAGAACACGGACGACGATTTGCTGTTGAGAGATCGTGGAACGGGCGATGAGGTTCCGATCGTAATCGGCGATCGCATCCGATGTCAGGGTTGGAATAATAATTGAATCGCCATCCGCTAACCTTACATCCGGAACACCATTAGCTTCTCGTAAGGGGGTGTAGAGATCAATATTCTGTTCAACTACCGATCCATCTGTCAAGGTACGTCGAACTCTGACCGTTCTCAAATCAGCTAGTCGAGTTGTGCCTCCAGCCGAGAGCAGAGCCGTTGTAAGTTGGGGCGCTGCTAAAGGATAAACCCCTGGTCTAACGACTTCGCCGGTGATGGTAACTTCAACAGGACGTTGGGTCGTTAAAATCAAATCAACCTGAGGGTTGATGACGTAGCGATTTAAAGCTGTTTGAATTCTATCTGTAGCTTGTTGAAGAGTTAACCCTTTCAAGGAAAGTACGCCCGCCAAAGGGACGATAACGTTACCTTCTAGGTCAAGCGTTACTTGAAAGTTAAGCTCTGGATAGAAGGGTAAAGTTGCAGCAACTGCATCTCCTGGTCCAAGACGGTAGGCATCAAATTCGGGGGAGAGTTGATTGAGCGGGACGCCTGAATCAGTTTCAGGATCCGGATTTAGAATTTCTCCACGGTCTATGAGCCGCTCTCTTGCTTCCTCTAAAAGTTCTTCAGCATCCGGATCAGCACTGGTAGACGGCTGCTCAGATTGAGTTTGACCGAGTGCGACAAGGGAGGAAGTGCTAGAGTCAATGACCCAGAACAAAACAGCGCTTGAAAGAACTGAGGCTAAAGAGTATAAGCCAACAAACGCCAGGGCAGTAAAACGACGAATAGGTTGATAAGGTAAGACTTGAGGCATGGGTCTTAACAGGATTAGGCTCCAGCTATGAGCTTGTAGGTTTATAAACTAGAAAGATTTAGAGTGTTGCATCAAAAGACTGGTTCGCATGGTCTTGGTTCCTGAGTTGTCAGACTTCAACAACCACAGTTGCCTGAATCATGATTCCGCACTCAAAGCGTTCTGCATAAGCGCTGACTGCACAGTTTGACCTAAAGTGATTGCCAAGGTTCTAACTTGCTCAATATCCCCTAAAGGCTGAATCGGAATCAGAATGCTGACTGCAACCCAGGGCATTCGATGGCGATTACGCCATTGAGAGCGTTGATCAGCCCAAAACCAGTGGCTAGGAGCCGGATTACCACCATCTGACCAGGCGTACCATTGCAAAACTGCATAGGTTTGTCTCTGGTTCCAGCCTCTCAAAAAGCGAGCCTCAACTTGAGCAGATTTTATTGAACTGCTATCAGAGAGCTGTCCTGACGGTATTTGCGCTTCAAATTTGATCTGACGCTTTGAATCCGCAGTCCACCGTTGCACCCCATTAATATCCATCCACTCTACCTGCGGTTGGTCGCGCTGCCAAGTCTGAGGGCGCAGCATGAGAAATATAGGTGCTTGAGAGCTAGTTTCAGTAACAACTTGATTGGTAGGAGCGATCGCCTGGACTGACCAATCTTGTCCGCCAATCTCAACGGTTTCCTGGTTAAGAGTTTGCCATTCAGGTAAAACAAGCCCTTCCTGCTCAATTGCTCTAAGCTGCTCTAATCTTGGAACTTCGGGTAAACCTTTCCAAACCCAACTCCCTGTGAAGTAAGTGGAAATGGCAGGAATAGCGGCGATCGCCAAAATAAACAGAATTACTAGCATTCTGAGAAGCTGCGATCGCGGGGAAGTCTTGGAAAGGGACAACATAGCTCAAAATTAACCCAATAAATTCATATTCCGGCATATTCGGTCAAATCGGGAAGCTTAAGATTCTGCAGCATCGACGATATCAGAATCATCAGGAATCCAGGCTTCAATCCCTCTCAACAGAAAAACTAACAGTCCCAGCATTGCAGCCGAGTAAAGATCACCTCCCCACCCTTCATGCAGCCATGCGAAAGCCTGTTCCCTACCAGTGCCATGAAAGAAGGTCAGCAACGTATTGCGAAAAATATTGGCACTAACGCTAACAAAAATGATGCCTGCAAAGAACCAGAATGTCTTGGCACGGGAAGCTAAAGCGCCTGTCCAATGAAGCAGAAGCAAACCTACATAGAGGCTTGTGAACAGCATCTTTAACCCAGCACAATAAGGAGCAACTTCAACGATGCGATTGTTGACGAAGAGATAAATTTGGTCAACCCTAACATCCATACCAATCTGTTGCAGAATAAAGCCTGCTGTCCCAGCTATGAAGCTTTGCAGCGGTAGAGTATAAGGCGCTAATAGGTAAGGAATTTCGGTCGGAGTTGCTAGAAATACGAGCAGTAGGGGAAATGCTTGGAGTCGTAATCCTGGCATTCCCTTCAGCCAGAGACAGAGCCCCATCAAAATGATAGGTAAGGAAAGATTGATTAAGTCAGTCAGGTTGCTCCGATAACAGGCAACTCCTAGCAGCAACAGAACGATTCCAGCTAAATGGGGCGTGTCAGATAATTGCTGCCAGCGGTTGCGGTTGCTCCAAGCCAGATAGGCTGCAAATGGTAGACCGATCAAGCCGTGACTAAAATATTCATGCTCAATGCTGATACTTTTGTTGAGCCACCCATCAACCCAGTGGAGTAGCAGGGGGACATACATGAGCAGCAGTAACCCCAGTACAGCTCCACTGAGGGCATAGCGTCCGATCGGTAGGGGAAGTTGATGCCTGATTTGCATAGCTTATCCTGGAACCAGTGAACTATGAGGTTGAACGGGGGGATGAAAGACTAACGGCGCAGGAGTTTTGATTAACTCCTCAATTGCGTTAATGACTTGATTCACTTGGCTACTGCTAAGACCGGGGTACATAGGCAGCGAGAGAATTTGCTCACATAGCCCCTCGGCATGAGGAAAGTCACCCAATTTATAACCTAAATATTGGAAAGCGGGTTGAAGATGACAGGGCAGAGGGTAGTGAATTCCAGTTTGAATGCCTCGTGCTGCAAGCTCTGTTTGAAGAGTAGAACGATCGATAGGGCAATCTTCAGTGATGCGCACCACGTAAAGATGGTAGACGTGTCCACCGTCGCTTAAATTCTTGATGGGGACGATACCTTGCGATCGCAATGGGCTGAGTAGCGCATCGTAATGTTGTCCAATTTGGTTGCGATCGCCATTCCACAGCGGCAGATGGGGCAGCTTAACGTTCAACACAGCTGCTTGCAGAGTATCTAGACGACTGTTGGTGCCGTAGTCAGTGTGGTAGTACTTGCGCGGCGCGCCGTAATTGCGCAAAGACTGCATGGTTTGAGCGACCAATTGTTCTTGGGTGACTAGCATTCCCCCATCTCCCATCGCTCCCAAGTTTTTGCTGGGATAAAAGCTAAATGCAGCCGCAATCCCTACAGACCCCGCCCGATATCCTTCACGCTCAGCTAAGTGTGCCTGTGCCGCATCTTCAAAAATTAGCAAGTCATAACTGCTAGCTAAGTCCAACAATTGGCTTGGGGAAACCATCTGACCATATAGGTGAACTGGAACAATGGCTCGTGTCTTCGGTGTAATCGCTTTCTCGGCTGCTATCAGGTCAAGTAGAGCTGTCTCTGGATCGCAATCTACTAAAATGGGCGTTGCGCCGCTGCGTAGAACTCCAATTAGGGTAGCGACAAATGTATTGGCAGGTAAGATCACTTCGTCTCCCTGCCCAATGCCACAAGCCTGTAGACCTAAAGCGATCGCATCCGTGCCGCAGGCGACCCCAACGCCGTACTTAGCTCCACAAGCAGTCGCAAAATTAGATTCAAATTCCGTCACGGCTTTGCCCATGACGTAATCGCCCCGTCGTGCAACGTTCAAGATCGCATCTTCTAGTTGAGGTTGAATTGGCTGATGCTGAAGTGTCAGGTCAACAAACGGAATCTCTGCGATCGAATTACTCATGTTGAGCGAAGGGGATGAGGTAAGAGTGGGAGTTTGCACAGTAGCGATGGGGTGTAGATACAAAAAGGCTCTAATTCAGTTTTGGTCGATTTTTGCCGACTTGAACACCGTAGAAGCTTGAAGAGTGTGTGAAGGGAAGCTTGAAAATGGAGGCTTTGATGCCAACTCAGGAATTAAATTCTGTCCAAAGTGCTTAACTACAAGGAGGCTGTGCAAGCAAAAAATTTATAAAGATAGCATTCCCACTTCGCTGTTACACAAGTGGAGGAGTGCAGGTGAAATTCAGGCTGTCAGTGACAAAATTGTGCTCATAGCAGAAAGTAGCTGTACTTTTACAGTCAGCTTTTACCAGAATTGTTTGGGCATTCAAATCGTTGCTTTGAAGATGAACTTGGAGCAAACAGAATCTTTAAACTTTGAATCACCTCTAACAGCTGCAAAGACTTTTGAATTTAGGGCAGTGGATTAAAGACAGGTTAAAGGTGAATTAGGGGCGATCGCCCGATCGTTCAGGTAAAAATGACAGAAAGCGCTGTAGGGCAGGTTGTCTAGAAATTTCTTCTTTCAACTTTGTTTCTTGAGGAGAAAGTACCTCTCGACTTCTTTCACGCTCCAGGAGATTTAGATAAGTCTCAAGGTCTTTGAAATTCCAATATGGCTCAAGCTTCTTACTAAAGTAATCAATTGAGCTGCTCATTTGTTCTGAGTCATTGCCGTTAATTTCTGCTAATAACGTTGCAACACGAGTAGGAGTTTCAAAATCTTCGCTGGAAGCTATTCCTTCATCAAGCGATAAAACGGCGTATGCTAAATCTTTTTCTACCTTATCAGGTTCGCTTTTTAGCTGGAGCTTGTACCGATCTAATTCGTATTGACTTCCATCGATTGCTTTATTGACAAGGGTATATTTTCCGTAGCGCAAAGGACCCTCTTCACTATTCGTGTTAGCAGTGATTCTGCCTGATGCATATAGGCAAACGTCTTCTTCTAAGACTCCTGAATAAGGCTTTTGATTAGGTTTGCCAAACAGTTGCCAAAGTCCTCCGGCGACCTTAGCACCAACCTTGACGTACGGAAAAATGACTGGAAAAACCTGACTAGCTTTAGTGATTGCAGTTTCTTGAAAAAAGCCTTTTAGCTTGCTGCGCTGGTCACTGTCTAGATCGTCGATCTCTAGAATTTCTATTCCGAAGAGGAGGGTTCCTTCCTGATAGCTATTGCAGGAAAAGACAACTTCAGATGGAAAATCATCCAAAACTTTGCCACGCTCTACATTGTTTTCGTAGTAGTGGATGCGCTGAATTTTAGGTTGTCCTTCTAAATGGGTGTTGGAAAGGATAAGTAGGTCATTATCTTTACCATCACCAAGGGATAATTCCTCATCATAATTCTTCGTTACCCTGGCGGTTTTCAGCTTGATGTTGAACTGCTTCCCGACAGTAATTTGATTGTCTAAGTAGCCTGTAGCTTGAGATTTATCATAGGTGTGAAACAGTTCCTTTGAGCTGTGAGGCGTAAACCACTCTGTTTCAGCCACTGTTTTGCTCCTAAAAATTGAGCTTGGATAAATTTCAGTACTATCACTCCAATCGAATCTAACTTTTATACCTTAGAAACAAGCAGCTACTTATTAAATTGAAATAAAGATTCTCCTGCGGAAGAAAACTTATGCTTCGGTAGCGCCCGGTTCAATCGCAACTTTGATCACTCTGCGGTCTTTCATGTCCTGAAAAACTTTTTCTAGCTGTTGAAGTGGCTGACTTTCACTGACAAGTAGATCAAAAGGAACCTGACTAGATAGAAAAGCTAGGGCGGCTCGGACGTATTCGGGCGTGTTGTGAAAAACACCTTTTAGGGTAAGTTCGCTGTAGTGAAGCTGCTCCGTGTTAACGCTAATAGTCGTGTCACGAGGGCAACCGCCGAAGAGGTTGACTGTGGCACCAGGACGGGCGCAGGCGATCGCCATTTCCCAAACGCTAGGTACTCCAGTTGCTTCAATCACGACATCAGCTCCCCACCCGTCGGTCAAGTCATGTACTACAGCAGGTACATCTGGGATTGAGCGATAGTTGAAGGTTTGAACGGCACCAAATTTTGCGCCAACCTTAAGCCGCTGGTCGTTACCACCAAACAAAAACACTTTGGCAGACTGCTGCATCAGGGCTGCGACAAACATTAAGCCGATCGCCCCATCACCTAAAACTACGACCCGATCGCCAGGTTTCACATTGGAACGAGCAACCCCGTGCAGGACACAGGCAAGCGGTTCGGTCATGGCAGCTAGTTTGTCAGACATGCCTTCCGGGATAGGCAGAAGGTTATGCTGTACGATCGCCGCTGGAATTTTTAAGTACTCCGCAAAGGTGCCATTGTTGAAGGTGAGATTGGCGCAAAGGGAATATTCTCGACGCTGACAGAAAAAGCAGGTCATGCAAGGGGCGGAGTTGTTGGCAACGACGCGATCGCCCACTTTCCAACCCGTTACGCCTTCTCCCAAAGCCACAATCCGTCCGGCTGCTTCATGCCCAAACAGCGTTGGGGGTTTCAGCATTTTGGCGTGTCCGCCTCTGCGCCAAACTTTTAGATCAGTGCCACAGGTGGTTGCTGCTGTCACCTGAATCACGACCTCACCCGCTGTCGGAGTTGGGTCAGCTACCTGCTCTAGCCGTAAATCTTCCTGACCATAAAGTAAAGCTGCTAGCATTGCTGCCCTATGAATTTGGAGAAACTTGATTCTACCCCACTGTTGATTCCTAACTTAAGCAACCTACTTCTTTCCTACTAAAAGATTCAGGGATGCCCCCTCGCTTAACGAGGGGGCATCCCTGAATCTTTTAGTACCTAATCTTTAACCAGGAAGGGAGTAATTAAACCGGTGGTTCTTATGGTTTCACCAACTGATGGATTTGAGGTCTGCTGATAAATACACGGAAGGTAGCAGCAAGGAAAGCGATCTCCACCCCGACTACAATCACTGGGAACTGAGTTCCAACCCAGTGCTGTACTTAGTTAGAAAGTCTACCCATTAGCGGTTTGAGGGCGATCGCCAGCCCATTATCAACAATCAGCAGCTTCCAAAAAGCTGGAGGCTGAGACTGGGCGATCGCCATACTCAAGGTGAGCCTTTGGAGATTTGCTTAATACTGTGGAACGGAAGGATCAACTTCCTGACTCCAAGCAGTGATGCCTCCTACGACATTGGTTCCTTCAATTCCAGATTCCTTCAGAATCGCTAGCGCCTTGGCAGAACGACCGCCCATCTTGCAATGAGCGATCAGCCGATGACCGTTGAGCAATTCTTTGACTTTGGTGACTCCGTCACCATTTTCGATCTCCGGTAAGGGAACCAGGACTGAACCAGGAATTTTGGCAATCTCGTATTCGTGGGGATTACGAACATCCAGTAGCACAAAGTCGTCTGCATCGCTGTCGAGCAGTTGCTTCAACTCCGTAACGCTCATTTCTGACATACCTGCTTTTTCCTCCGCTTCTGCTGCTTGTGCTTGGGGGATACCGCAAAATTCTTCGTAGTCAATTAGTTTTTCGATCACAGGGCGCACAGGATTGGGACGCAGCTTTAGCTCCCGGAAGGTCATATCCAGTGAGTTGTACAGCAACAGCCGTCCGCTCAGGGTTTTACCCTGTCCTAGAATGATTTTGACCGTCTCAGTTGCCTGAATTACGCCGATAATTCCCGGCAAAATTCCTAACACGCCGCCCTCAGCGCAAGAGGGCACCAGTCCGGGTGGGGGTGGTTCGGGATAGAGGTCGCGGTAGTTGGGTCCGCCCTCATAGTTAAACACCGTTGCCTGACCCTCAAAGCGGAAGATCGAGCCGTAGACGTTGGGCTTGTTAAGCAAAACGCAGGCATCGTTGACCAGGTAGCGAGTGGGGAAGTTGTCGGTGCCATCTACCACAATGTCGTAGGGCGCAACGATATCCAGCGCATTTTCAGAAGAGAGGCGAACTTCGTGAAGATCGACCTGGCAAGCGGGGTTAATTTCTAAAATTCGCGCTTTGGCGGACTCAATCTTGGGCTTGCCGACCCAGGACGTGCCGTGAATCACCTGACGCTGTAGGTTGGAGTGATCGACTACATCAAAATCGACGATGCCGATGCGTCCAATCCCGGCGGCGGCAAGGTACAGCAGCAGTGGTGAGCCTAAACCGCCTGTGCCGATGCACAGTACGCTGGCAGCTTTTAACCGCTTTTGTCCCTCTAATCCTACTTCCGGCAGGATCAGGTGACGGGAATAGCGTTCATATTCGTCTCGGTCGAGCTGGATTTGCTCCAGATTGGGATTTAGCATGGCAATGGCAGAAGACAGTAGTGGTCAGTAAAAGGGCGAACTGTTAGAACTAGCGAACTGTAGAGAATGGAATTTTACGGGCTTGCGGGGGCGACCGTCAAAATTTCTTCGGATTGAAACTGTCGTTTCTCGTCCAATCTCCAGGATAGAACGTCTTGGGCATTGCCTTGCTGGACGGAAACAATCAGATACGAGTAGTGTGGCCAGGCGCAGAGGCGATCGCACTCTGAAGGCACTGCTGCGTGGTCTGTATGAGAATGATAGATTCCCACAATATCTAAATTCTTGCTGCGGGCGTAGCGCTGCGCCTCTAGCATTTCTTTGGGATCAATCCAGTAGCGACGGTCTTTGGTGAGGGGATGAGTAGCGGTTTCAGAGGCAATCGCCCGCATTTCAGCTTCCGCCTCAGCATTCCAGGTGTTCTCAGTCGCCCAAACTTCCACCAGCCTATGAGTTTCAGTTTGACTCGCCGAAGCTTGAGGCTCAACCTGACCCAACAGCAACCCACAGCACTCTTCAGGGTAAGTGCGTTCGGCATGAGCAAAGATAGTTTGCAAGTGGTCAGGGTTGATCTGAAGCACGGTACGCGACATTAATGGAATTTAATGAGCAGTCGTTGCGCCCAGGTAGAGTTCACCGACTTTTGGATCATTGAGCAGGTCAGGACCAGGTCCTTCAAAGCGATCGCGCCCTGTATCCAGAACATAACCCCGATCTGCCATTGCCAAAGCTTTTCGAGCGTTCTGCTCAACTAGCACGATCGCCGTTCCTGTCTGGTTAATCTGCTGAATTCGCTCAAACACGCTGTTGACCAGCAGTGGAGAAAGAGCCGCAGACGGTTCATCTAGCAATAGTAGATCCGGTTGCAGCATCAATGCCCGCCCCATTGCAAGCTGCTGCCGTTCGCCGCCAGAAAGGGTGCCCGCCCGCTGTCGCCGCCGCTCAGCCAAAATTGGAAACGTGTCAAAAATTTGCTGTTTCAACGGTTTTAGCGACGTGCTACGGGTGAATGCCCCCATTTCCAGGTTTTCTTCAACCGTCAGCGAGGGGAACACATTGGCGATCTGGGGCACGTAGCACATGCCGCGTTGCACAATTTGGTTAGACTTCAAACCCGCAATGTTTTCGCTTTTGAAGTTGATCTTGCCTCGGTGCGGAGTCAGTAAGCCAAAAATCGTTTTCGCCAGCGTAGACTTTCCTGCCCCGTTGGGTCCAATCACCGCGACCAATTCACCTGGATAAATTTTGAAATTCACACCCTGAAGGATGTCGAGATCCTGAATGTATCCGGCGTAGACATCCTCAACCTGAAGCAGGGGTTCGGCACTCGTCATACTGGCTAGGGGTTAGAGAAATAGTTGGGCTAATCTTTCAAGATTACTGTTTGACAGCCAGCTTTTAAGGTTTATAGCTTACAGCTTTGCCGTTCTATTTTAAGAAGTCTCACCGCCCTCTGGTGCTAGAAGCCTCATAATGGGAGCAGATGCTTTACATTGCTTCATCATGGCGAGAGACTTACGAGAATTCCTCAAACAGATTGAACAGCGGGGGCAACTGCGCCGGATCAAGGCGTCAGTCGATCCTGATTTAGAAATTGCTGAAATTGCCAACCGCATGTTGCAGCGGGGCGGACCAGCACTGCTGTTTGAGAATGTGAAAGGCTCTCCCTACTCCGTCGCGGTGAATGTGATGGGCACGGTCGAGCGCATCTGCTGGGCTATGAAGATGGAGCGTCCTGAAGAATTGGAGGATTTAGGCAAAAAGCTGGGTATGTTGCAGCAGCCTAAGCCACCCAAGAAAATTTCTCAGGCGATCGAGTTTGGCAAAGTTCTATTTGACGTGGTGAAAGCTAAGCCAGGGCGAGATTTTCTGCCCCCCTGCCACCAGGTTGTGGTCAAGGGTGAAGAGTTGGATTTGAATCAGATTCCAATGATTCGTCCCTATTCTGGCGATGCGGGAAAGATCATCACGCTAGGACTGGTGATTACAAAAGACTGCGAGACGGGAATTCCTAATGTCGGTGTGTATCGACTTCAGCTTCAGTCTAAAAATACGATGACCGTCCACTGGCTATCGGTGCGGGGTGGGGCGAGGCATCTGCGAAAGGCAGCGGAACGGGGTAAAAAACTGGAAGTGGCGATCGCCCTCGGTGTTGATCCCCTGATTATCATGGCAGCCGCTACCCCGATTCCAGTAGACCTGTCGGAGTGGCTATTTGCTGGACTCTATGGCGGCTCTGGCGTAAATCTGGCGAAATGTAAAACCGTTGATTTGGAAGTGCCAGCCGATTCAGAGTTTGTTTTGGAAGGCACGATTACACCTGGCGAAATGCTGCCAGATGGTCCGTTTGGTGACCACATGGGCTACTACGGTGGCGTTGAAGATTCGCCTCTGGTGCGGTTTCACTGCGTCACCCACCGCAAAGATCCGATTTATCTGACGACGTTTAGTGGTCGTCCGCCTAAGGAAGAAGCAATGATGGCGATCGCCCTCAACCGCATCTACACACCTATCTTGCGGCAGCAAGTCTCCGAAATCGTAGATTTCTTCCTACCAATGGAAGCATTGAGCTACAAAGCAGCAATCATCTCCATTGACAAAGCCTATCCGGGGCAGGCTCGTCGCGCTGCACTCGCCTTCTGGAGCGCTTTGCCCCAATTCACTTACACCAAATTCGTGATCGTGGTGGATAAAGACATCAATATCCGCGATCCCCGACAGGTGGTATGGGCAATTACCTCAAAAGTCGATCCGGTGCGAGACGTATTCATTTTGCCTGAAACGCCCTTTGATACTCTAGACTTTGCCAGCGAAAAAATTGGACTGGGCGGACGCATGGGCATTGATGCAACAACCAAAATTCCGCCAGAAACCGATCATGCATGGGGTGCTCCACTGGAATCTGACGCTGACACAGCGGCAATGGTTGAGCGGCGTTGGGCAGAATATGGACTGGCGGACTTGAAGTTAGGCGATGTTGATCCCAATCTGTTTGGCTATGACATGCACTAATGAAGCCCTAAATCTCCATGCATCCATCTCGTCTTTAAGTTCGTATTACTAGCTGAATCCATCACTTCTCAGCTAGGCAAACAATGAACAGGAAAAGACAGATTCTATTCAACTTTCTCCTTGGTGTAGTCGCTTGCGTATTGCTCATCAACCTTTCCTCAACGCCATCTTTTAGCAATTCTGCTATTAGCACGCCTCAAGCATTCCAGGCTTCAAATCTTGATTTGATCAATCAGCAGCTAGTGGCAAATCTGCGTGAAACCGACGATATCCTTATGGCTCAAAATACAACCGCTGGCCCAATTATGCGCTACGTTGCTGTTTTGAATAAAAACAATGTGATTGCGCCAACAGCTCCATCTTCTTCGGCTTTTGGTGCAGCAGGGGCAGTTTTGGTAGGTGATCGCCTAATCGTAAAAGGAGACTTTAGCAACCTGTCCAGCGCTTTAAGGGATTATGCAACAGATCCCCTCGATCCACCCAATCCAAACATCACTTCTGGAGTCCACATTCACCAGGGCGAATCTACTACCAACGGAGCATTTCAGTACGCTCTAGATGTTACTCCTGATGCGAGTCAGCTAAAGGGTAGATTCTCCGGTGAATATACGCTCACTCAGGAACAACTACAGGCTTTATCAAGCGGCAACTTATACGTAGACCTCCACACTCAGATGAACCGGGCAGGTGAATTGCGCGGAGTCTTCCAGGCGTATTAAAGCTTATACCCGTTCTCTTTAAGGCTGCGCAATTTGAAGTATGTCTCGTGTAAGCGAGACATACTTCAAATTGCGCAGCTTCATGTGGAAACCAGCACCAAACAGTAGAATCAAGCAGGCGCTTGATTTTGGCGTAAGGCTCTAATAGCTGTTAACAGCCTTCTGGTTTGGTATTGAGGCAGCAGGGTAGCTACCATGATTTTGAATAGAATAATTGCCATTAGTTTGGGTCTTTTTAACCAGGTAGGATCGTTGGCGATCGCCATCCCAAAAAATCTCACCGAAGCTAACCCTTTGCGTCGCTCTAAGTTGCCTTCTAAAGCTTTCAAAGTCAAGTATTGATAGCGACTCCCTAAAACTTTTCGCTTTAAGGCAGTTGAAGAATCCAGTTCTGAAGATTGGCTAGCTTCAGCAAAAGCTTTTTCAATCACTCGCAAACTCGATTTCTCCATTTTCCACACATTTGTAGACATGGAATTTGCAGAAATTCGATACAGAATTTGAGGAGACGGGACTGCGACGAACTCATAACGTGCAGCCAAACGAAGCCACATATCCCAATCTTCAACGCCAGGAACGGAGCCATCAAACCCGCCTACCGTGTCTAAAGCGTGCTTACGAATTAATGGATTGGAGCCGCTTTCAACAAAGTCTCTAATTAATAATTTTGTATAAACCTGACCGCTTGCCAGAATGTGTCCGCCCGATCGCAGAAATTGATTTGATTCATCAATCCAGTTTGTCCAGCTATAGGCAACACTCGCTTGAGGATTTGCTTGTAGTGCCTTGAGTTGAGCCTCTAGCTTGTCTGCTGTCCAGAGATCGTCTGCATCAATAAAAGAAATATATTCACCAGAAGCCTGTTCAATGCCACGATTTCTACTAGCCGCTAACCCAGCATTGGAATAGGAGAAAACTTTGAGACGTGAATCTGAAATATTGGAAAGAATTTCTAAGGTTAAATCTTGAGAGCCGTCATTAATGACAATTAGTTCAAAGTCTGAGAAGGTCTGATTTAAAACCGACTCTACGGTTTCTTTAATCGTTTTCTCGCCGTTGTAGACTGGAATCACTACGGATATAAGCGGCATCTGATGCTAACTCCTCAGACATTTTTCCCTGATTTAAGACGGATCTAATCGCAAATACCCGTGCAGCGCTTTCACATCAGAAAGGTTGCCTAATTTATTGAACAAAGCTTGTGCTTGGCGATCGGACAGTACTCCTACTAAGGCAGTTTTCAAAACGACTTTAGCTAAAACTCTTGCACGAAGTAAAGACGGATCATTCTTTAGAGCAATCCAAAGAAATCTAGCGGTTGTCAGAGCACGTTTTCTGCCCGCGGGTCGTTCTAAAGCATCCACAATCAGACATTTGTAGCGATTAGAAATGATGTCTTTCTGATAGCGCTTTACCGAATCAGGAGCTTCGGAAAGCGCTTTCTCGATAACTCGCTTGAAACCGATTTCTTGTCTCTCTACGTTGTTGGACCATGAGTTGGAGTTGGGATATTTACGATACAAAATTTGAGGCGCTGAGACAACGGTGAAAGGAAATTTAGCTGATAGACGCAGCCACATGTCCCAGTCTTGCCCCCCAACAAGAGCTTCATCGAAACTACCAACTGCATCTAAAGCAGGGCGGCGAATGAGAGGATTGGAACCACTTTCTACAAAGTCAATGAGCAGTAATTTAGCAAATACATCGCCTGTAGCACTGATATGAGTGCCTCGACGGAGGAAGCGATCGCTCTCATCTATCCAGTCTGTCCAGCTATAGGCAACAGCCGCTTCGAGGTTAGCCTGAAGTGCGTTGAATTGAGACTCAAGCTTATCGGGTGTCCATAGGTCATCCGCATCCAGGAAGGAAATATATTCACCAGTGGCTTCCTTGATGCCGCGATTACGACTGATTTGGGGACCAGAATTTGAATGAGAAAAAACTTTAAGGCGAGAATCTTTAATATTAGAAAGAATATCAAGCGTTGAGTCTTTAGACCCATCGTTAATCACAATCAGCTCAAGATCTGAGAAGCTCTGATCTAGAACTGATTCAACGGTGCTTTTAATGGTTTTCTCAGCGTTATAGGCTGGAATAACAACGGATATTAAAGGCATGTCATATAGCTATTTATTTTGAGGTTTTCTGAAAGAGAAGAACGTACTTTCTAAACTGCCTCGGTAGAATGCCATTTCAAATGCTGGAATGAGCTCAGTTTTAAGTTTCCCCCGATATTTAAGCAGGTGCATGAGCATTCGCCGCAGATTTCCAATCAAAGTTTTGGTGAAAATTAGCGGTGCCTGCTGGGGCGTAGCATTGATCATTCGCAATTGATAAGTAGCCAAACCGCAGCCACGAGCCAGCATCAGCAGATAGCTTCTTTCGAGGCGCTGACGCGGGATTTGGTGATAGGTGTGCATGTCGGGGTTATACCAAATCTCCCAGCCAGCTTTGTGTATGTAAAGCAACGGCTCATAATCGTCACCCTGGATAAATAAGCCAGGTAGCTTACCTGTTAAGTTTGGGCGGGGTGGAACGTCGTTCCAGGCTTGCTTACGGACGACTAACGAGGCCGCCGGAGGGAGTTGAAGTTTATCGGGATCAAAACGGCTAGGGTTCGGACCATGCTCTCGAATTGCCAGAAAAGCCTGAATCTGGTTGAAATCTGCGGGTGGCTCCACTTCAAATTCACCGTGAATTTGACCACCGTAGGCTCCTGCTTTCGGGTATTTTCGGCTAAAAGAATAGGAGGCTGAAAGCCAATTGGAATCAGGTAAATTGTCGTCATCCAGGAAGCCAATTAGGTCTGCTTTTGCTTCGCGTACAGCGCGGTGTCTGGCAAAAGCGGCTCCCTGCTCCGGTTCAAAGGAATATCTGAGGGGGAAATTTTGGTTCCAGTTTGATTGATAGTTTTGAATAATTTGCGCGGTTTCGTCGGTGCTGTTGTTGTCAACGATCAGGATTTCCCAGTGGATTGGGTCGGGGTTGATTTGCGATCGCAGTCGTTCCAACAAGATAGGCAACCGCTTTGCGCCATTGTAGGTTGGTATAGCCACCGTAAAATCGACTTGCATCCCCATCCCCGCCTACCTTCGTAGTTATATTAACTTAGTAACTCTCGTAATACAAACCGCCTATTCTTGCTAAATTTTATGTTTTCTTAGAGCTTAAATAGCCTTTTCTCCACAAATAAAGAGGACTGATTAAGCTGCTAGTAAATAGCTCTAATTCGCAGGCTGCAACGAGGTCAGTTTTGACTTTCGTGCGGTGTTTGAGCAGATGTAAGGTGATTTTGCGAATATCGTTGAGTGTGTAGGCAATCAGGGCGGGCGATCGCTGCCAGGGTTTAACGCTGAGCATTCGAGTAACGTAGCGGCTCAAGCCAATGCCGCGAAAGAATGGAATTAAGTATTCCCGCTCTAGTCGCTGCTTAGGAATTTTGTGGCGCACCTGCATTGCTGGGTTGTACCAAATTTCCCAGCCCGATCGCTGGATGTAGGAAAGCATCTCCAAATCTTCGGCAGTCAGCATGTTGCCATCAACTCTACCGTTTAGGATCAGGCGATCGGGCACGTTTTCTATCCATGCCTGTTTGCGGATAACTAGCCCAGCCGAGGGGGGCAGCACTTTTTTGGCAGGTTCATAAATTAGCGGATCAGGTCCGCGTTCGGTTAGCGCCAAGAAGGACAAAAGGCGGTTGAACTCTTCGGGTGGTTCGACCTCAAACTCTCCTTGAATTCGACTGGCGATCGCTCCTGCGGTTGGATGTTCTTGAGCGAAAGCGTAGGCGGCAGCAATCCAGTTTGCCTGGGGAATATTATCGTCATCCAGGAAGCCGATTAGTTCACTTTGAGCTTCCTGGATGGCGCGTTTGCGGGCGAAGCCAGCCCCCTGCATGGCTTCAAGACAGTAGCGGACTGGGTAAGGGCTGTCTTGTTGATAGACTTTGACGACTTCGGCTGTTGTGTCGCGACTGTTGTTGTCAACGACGAGGACTTCCCAGGTAAAAGCTTCAGTGCCCGTTTGGGATTTCAGTGCTTCTAGTACATCTGGCAAACGCTGGGCACCGTTGTAGGTGGGAATGGCTACTGTCAAATCGACCATGCTTTTAGACCTGGCAAGCACCACGTAGAAAATATCAACCTCGAACAAGATATCAATTTCAGTCGGGAGTGGCTTCAGTGTTTGCCTAAGAGTTTATCGCGCAGGTGCTTGATGCGATCGCGCAACTTAGCTGCTTCTTCAAACTCCAGCCGCTTGGCTGCATCTTTCATCTGACTTTCAAGCTGGGTAATCAGTTCCGGAATGTTTTCTAGCGGCAGATCGTCAGCATGTTCGTAGGCAACCTCTAGCTCTTGAGCATTCAGCCGTCGGGAGACTTCTAGGAAAGAGAGGATCGAATTTCGCTGCCTTTTGACGATGGGCTGCGGCGTGATGTTGTGCTTGATGTTGTACTCTATCTGGATTTCGCGGCGACGTTCTGTCGTGCTAATTGCCTTGGCCATGCTGTCTGTAAGATTGTCAGCGTAAAGAATAGCCTGCCCTTGAACGTGACGAGCGGCGCGACCGATGGTTTGAATAAGCGATCGCTCTGCCCGCAAAAATCCTTCCTTATCAGCATCAAGGATCGCTACCAGCGACACCTCCGGTAAGTCCAGACCTTCCCGCAGCAGGTTCACTCCGATGAGCACGTCAAAGACTCCCTCGCGCAAGTCTTGCAGAATCTCGATGCGCTCAATCGAGTTGATTTCAGAATGCAGATAGCGAACTCGAATGCCCCGTTCCTGGAGGTATTCGGTTAGGTCTTCCGCCATTCGCTTAGTCAAAGTCGTCACCAGGGTGCGCTCTGAGCGGCTGATGCGCGTCTGGATTTCACCCAGCAGATCGTCGATTTGTCCTTCGCTAGGGCGTACAAAGATTTCGGGATCGACTACTCCAGTTGGGCGAATCACCTGCTCGATCACGCTATCTTCAGAGATTTCTACTTCCCAATCGCCAGGAGTCGCGGAAACGAATACGCACTGCTTGACCTTGTCCCAGAATTCCTCAGCTTTGAGCGGACGGTTGTCGGCAGCACTAGGCAGGCGAAATCCGTGTTCAATCAGGACGAGCTTACGAGCGCGATCGCCATTGTACATCGCTCGAATTTGCGGAATTGAGACGTGAGACTCGTCGATCACCAGCAACCAATCATCAGGAAAATAGTCGAGCAAACACTCTGGCGGTGAGCCTGGAATGCGTCCTGCCAAATGACGAGCGTAGTTCTCAACGCCGTTGCAGTAGCCGACCTCGCGCAGCATCTCCAGGTCGTAGCGAGTGCGCTGTTCGAGCCGCTGTGCTTCTAGCAACTTGTTGTCTTTTTCTAGTTCTTCCAGGCGATCGCGCAATTCCTGCTGAATCGCGTCACAGGCCACTTCCAGCCGCTCATCCGGCGTGACAAAGTGACGAGCTGGATAGACGTTCAGCGCTTCCATGCTTTGCAACGTTTCGCCCGTGATGGGGTCGATGTAGCGAATTGCGTCAATTTCGTCGCCAAAAAACTCAATTCGAATCAGGCGATCTTCATAAGCTGGGCCAATTTCTAGCACATCGCCCTTGACCCGAAACTTGCCGCGTCCGACGTCCAGGTCATTTCGCTCGTACTGCACTGATGCCAGATCGCGCAAAACCTGCCGCTGATCAACCTCCATGCCCACTCGAAACGGAATCGAGGCCTTGAGGTATTCCGAGGGAATTCCCAAACCGTAAATGCAGCTAATCGAAGCGACGACGATCACGTCTTGCCGTTCAAACAGCGATCGCGTTGCCGAGTGCCGCAGCATGTCAATCTCGTCGTTGATTGAAGCAGTCTTGGCAATGTAGGTGTCAGTAACGGGAATGTAGGCTTCGGGCTGATAGTAGTCGTAATAGCTAATGAAGTACTCAACTGCGTTGTCTGGGAAAAACTCGCGCAACTCATTACAGAGCTGCGCTGCCAGCGTTTTGTTGTGCGCCAACACGAGCGTCGGGCGACCCACTTTTTCAATCACCCTTGCCATCGTATGGGTTTTGCCTGTTCCGGTTGCGCCACGCAGGGTTTGGAAACGGTGCCCTGCATTGATGCTTGATACGAGTTGGGCGATCGCTGTGGGTTGGTCGCCTGTCGGTTCAAACGGAGCCTTAATTTGAAATTCCATAAAGAGTTTCAGCAGCCATTCCTAAAGAAACACCAGCCAACTGAGAAATTATTGAGTTCTTGCGAATATCTACTGATGGCATCCTAACGAATTTTGATTAAAGCAGCTATTAAAACGGGGTGCTGGAATCCGTAAAGGTCATTCCAACACCCCGTTTTAGATAGATTCTGGCTCGTCTAGAACGCTCTATTCAGCCACTGGGAAAATGCTAACAATCTGATTTTGGCCCGTGAAGTTTACGAGAAAATCAACCGTGCCGTTCTCAAATTCGGTCGTGACGATCGCAATGTAAGAACCGTCTGCGGACTCTTCTAGTGCCTGGGTTTCAACACCAACAACGCGCTGGAATGCTCCATTTGCAGCAATGGCTTCTTCCCAACCCTGACGCAGAGTGTCGGTGGTGATGCTCGTTCTCACAGCAGGGTCATACATCTGAAGCGCAGCGTTGTAGTCACCTGCTACCAGGTTATCGACAAAATCCTGCGCAGTCGTTGTCAAATCTTGCGATTGTTCAACAGACAGAGGTGCAGCAGGTACAGCATCCTGAGCCTGAGCAGGAAGAGCACCAGCCGCAAGGGCGACACCGAGCAATAGAACTGGGATGCACTTTTTCATTTAAGTTTCCTTGGTTGTTTTAATTTAGGTGAATTGAGTGAGGGGAGAACCAAAGCCCGATCTATCAGAATGACGACATCCAGGTAGATTTTGTGCCTTTGCTAAGCAGAAGGTTGAGGGACATCGTCTGGATGCTGAGAACCAATGCAGATTAGGAGACAGGACTTACACAAGTAAAAGTTAAGCGATCGCCATACTAACAAGAGTTTTAAGCCCTTGTTCTATGGAGGATTGCGTAAGTTTTAAGAGAATCAGAGGGGCAAAGCATTTTGCCCCTAATTTTTCCTTTTCCTGGACTCGACTCTGCCATCCGGAGCAATTTGAACTCTGCAAGGTAGCATTTAGAGGACGCTACCTAACGCCAGCTCACTTACTGTCGGGTTCCGCCTGGGGTCGGCGTCGGCTGGGTTTGCTGTCCAGTACCACCTGGGGTCGGCTGTGGCTGGGTTTGCTGTCCAGTTCCGCCTTGAGGTGGCTGTGTTTGAGGCTGCTGTCCAGAGAGACAGTTGTACATCCGCAAGGTGGCAGCAGCAGCGTAGTTACGCAGTGCTTGACTATTGGGACTAAAGGCAGTTCCCGTCTCATTCACTGGAGAGGCAACGCCGCAGTAACCCGACATCTGGCTGATCACTTGAGCAGCCCAGTGTCCAGAAGTATCAGAGAAGGTTCTGGGTTGCTGCGATTGGAGCTGAGTACCGCGTCCTTGCAGGTTTTGACCGTATTGAGCGGCTCTGCTCAGTACTGCAATCATTTCAGCCCGTGTAACAGGTTGGGTAGGACGGAAAGTACCGTCTTCGTAGCCGCTGATGATGTTGTTAGCACGAGCAAACTGAATCTTAGCGGCACTCCAACGAGACGCATCTACATCTGGATAAGGTCTGCTGCTGGTTTGGGTAGGAATGGTCAGATTAAGATTAGGTACTCGATCCAGCGATTCTAGAACCAGTGAGACAAGCTGCTCACGGGTCAGAGGAGAACGTGGCCGGAAGGTGTTGTCTTCAGAGAAACCTGAGATGAAACCAACGTTGACAGCTCGCTGAATTTCGTTCGCATAGGTGTCGCCCGCAACATCACGGAAGGTTGTACCTGTGCCAGGAGTGCCTGTGCCTGGGGTACCTGTACCAGGAGTACCTGTGCCGGGAGTGCCCGTGCCAGGAGTGCCTGTGCCTGGGGTACCTGTACCAGGAGTGCCTGTGCCAGGAGTGCCTGTACCCGGAGTAGTCAGCTGAGCAAGTGGGGTATCTGTGGCAATGTAGATGTGTCCTGTGCCTCTTCCCTGGAACGAGCGCTCAGCAAAGCGCCAGCCTGGGTTGAGGTTAAGCTTGGCAAAGCCAGTAGTTGTGCCGTTTGCTTTAGCGATTTCGATTTGCTGTCCACCTGGGCGGTTGGGTGCAGCGACCAAGGTCAGATCACCGCTTCGGTTGACGACGCGAAGGCTGTACTGCAAGCCCAAATCTTCACCTGCGGCACGAAGAGAGTAGCCGTTGCTATCTAGGCTACGACCGCAGATTCCGGTGAAGTCAAAGTTAAGCCAGAGTGGGTCAACAATTGTTGGGTTTGAGCCTGACACACCCCAGCAGGGACGGGCATTGCTTCTCTGCCGCATGACGACGAGGTAGTGGGAAGTGCCAGCAGAAGTGCGGGGGGCGGCGACTGCAAGGAATTCTGTTTGGTTAACTTCTTGCTGCTCAAAGGTGACGGCGATCGCTGGGCTAGAGGGAATCGCGATGCTACCCATTGCAGTAGATGCAGCAATGGCAAGGGCAGCAATAGAACGGCGGATAGAGGATTTCATGAATTACCTACGAGGATTCTGATTAGCTTGGAATCTCCAGAGAGACTGTGCAAACTCCCTGTTGGGTATAAAACTATTATTCTTCGGAAACCTCAGTTCTGAGGAGAAGGTGGTTGAAGTTCTGTGATTGTGCCAGTGAGCTTTATCCCACCTGATTCTAATAGATAGACCGGAGATCGGGTGATAACAATCATTTCAGCGTTTTGGAGAACTGGAAGAATAGCTTAATCAAATGGCTAAGTGTGGGACAGTTTGAGATGTGTCCTGTGGGAAGAGCGAATCGCATTTAGCGACATTTATTACCGTCTCACTGAATGCTCTCTTTGCCCTCCTCCATACGGGTTAGCGAGATTGTGTGGTACAACACACCAAAACCGACGCGCTTGCGTATGAAGTAGAAGAAGTCAGGATTTAGTGCCGTTAGCTCAGAAAGAAGAACCAGGTTCTTTCAGAAACTCTGCTTCTTCGGGTGTGGTTTCTCGTCCCAAAATTTCGTTGCGGTGGGGAAACCGTCCGAAGCGTTTGACTATTGCCTGATGCCGGACTGCGTAAGAATAGGTGTCTTCAAACTCTTTGCCCAACTCTGGATGGTCTGTGACGAGTTTGTGAAACAGAGCAACGCACCGGTTTTGGGGATCTAAGTTTTCGCTATGTTCTAGCGGCAGGTAGAGAAAAAGCTGTTGAAGCGGTTTTAGCTGCTGGTGAAATTCTCTGGCGATCGCCCTTTGCGTTGTCTCCACAGCTTTTGAATCAGTCGCAAAAGCCCTGGGATCGCGGCGAAACATATTTCGGGGAAACTGATCTAGCACCAGGATTAATGCTAGACAGCCAGGGGGGGAATCTTGCCAGTGGTCAAGTTGATCTACTGCTGCTTGTTCGTAGGTGGTGAGGAAGCGATCGCGCACCTGCTGATCAAACGCCGCATTCTTAATAAACCAGACCTTGCGCCATTGATCATAGTTAGCCAGTCCCGTTTGAGGGTCGGCAAACCAAAAGTTCAGCACGTCGTCTATCTGTGCCATAGAAGGGGAGATGCAAGGGTGGAAGGTGGGAGACGGCGACAGTAAGTGTATAGGAGCGTTGAGCCCTAGTTGCTTTCCGCTGGAGTCTCGCTAGATTCTTGGGTTCCAGGCTGATTTTGGTTTTGCTGGCGCAAAAGTTCTAGTTGTCGAGTGCGAAAGTCTGTAGCTGCAGTCCCCAGGTTTTCTTGCTGCGTCGAGTTGTATTCAGACGGAGTGCGATCATTCCCTAGGGTGACCCGGTGGATCAGGTCAAGCAGACTACCAGACTGGTTGCCCCTGCCTGAGAAAGGATCAGAACTGTCGCCATCTCCACTCAGAGAGTTGTCTAACTGGTCAACCGTTTGAGCCACACTCGGTTGGAGGGATGCTGTAGCCAAAACTCCCACAGCCATCAGCACAGCAGAAGTAGAACGCAGGAGTGTTATCAGAAATGCAGTCTTCATAGAACTAAGCTCAAATACCAAATTGTTTGGTCAACACTATTCAAGACGGAAATTGATGAGAACTTGCTCCCAATTGGATAATTCACTCTGGCAACTTGCCCAAATTCGATCGCCCAATTTGAGGAAAATCAAGCAAAGGAACGGCGAAGCAGGGAACGGATGCTGAGGAGGGCGATCGCATCAAAACCCAGCAGCACAATCAGCGCCATTCCCAAGGTCACCTCTGCAAATGGAGCATGAAGAATGATGCTATTTAACGACCAATCGCTGTGAACATAGATATAGCGGATTGGTTCAATCGCGTAAGTGAGTGGATTTAGGCTAGCCACCGTCTGTAACCAACCTGGCATAAACTCTATCGGTGCTAAAGCAGTACTGACAAACAGTAGCGGCAAGTTCGTGACAAAAATCACGGCAATTAGCTCAATGTGCCCCGGTAGCGCAAACGCCAGCCCTAAGCTCAATGCCGTTACACCCAGCACCAGCATCAGCACGATCGCCACTACCAGTCCTAGACCCAGCGGATTTGGCAAGCCTGCACCGAGAAATGCGCTAAGGGCAACGATCGAAACCGTCTGCACCATGCTTAGCGTCGCAATAAAGATTGCCGATGCCAAAACGATGGAAAAACGCGAAGCCAAGGGAGCAACCAGCAGCCGATTAAGGAAACCAAACTCGCGGTCGAACATGACTGGCAGTCCGGCGTTTAGCGCTCCACCAAAGGCGGTAAAGACAATGATTCCTGCGCCCAAGAACTGCCCATAATTGGCACTTTCACCAAATAATCCCTGAGGAACGTTTTGGAACAGTGCGCCAAATAGCACCAGCCACATCAAAGGTTGAATGATTCCGGCAATCAGGGTGCTGGGTCGTCGCTGAAGTTGAATGAATAGCCGCCGCGTGAGTGCCAGCGTTTCCTGCACAAACTCGCCAGAGAAAAAACCAGGAGGAGGGGCGATTGCCACTTTCGCACTCGATGGGCGAAGCTCAGGATTACTCAGTTCTGTGGGAGGTGGGGTAATCGTCTGACTCATGGGACTCCTCTATATCGTTCAAGGCTTTTTATCTATGATTCAAAGCTTCTAATTTGAGGCTCTGTTTTTACACTAGCGCATCTGACGTTGGGTTTTGCGTTGGCTAAGTCTCTCAAGGTTTAAGTCCCTCAAGTTCTGCATCCGCAATTTATTACTCTTTCCCTAAAGTTCTTTGGCTATGACTAAATAGGAATTCATGCAGCTTGTCATATGGCTTTAGGAGGTTAAATGCGCCCACAGGCTTTTCTAATTGCTTTTTTGTCTACTTTGGTGATCAGTTTGGGGCTGTGGGCAGTTGCTCACCCATCGTTTAGCCAGAAAGGTGAGGGATTTTCTTTTGCGTTGATTGGCGATTTGCCTTATGACAATGACCAGATTGAGAAATTTGGCAATTTGACTGACCAGATTAACCAATCAGATTCCAGATTTGTGGTGCATGATGGTGACTTCAAGAGCGGTACTGATTTGTGCAGTGATGAAGTATTTGCCCAACGTAAGCAACTATTTGATCGGTTTGAACTGCCTTTGATTTACGTCCCTGGTGACAACGAGTGGACGGACTGCTACCGCGAAAGCAATGGCAGCTATGACCCACTTGAGCGACTGGAAAAATTTCGCGACCTGTTTACCCAAGGCAACCAGAGTTTGGGCAAACGAACGCTGTCTCTGAGCCGACAAAGCGAAAACTCCCGATTTGCAAAGTTCCGAGAAAATGTGCGCTGGAGCTATGGTGACGTGCTGTTTGTCGGGCTGAATGTGACAGGAAGCAACAACGGCTTTGGACGCACACCCGAGGGCGATGCTGAATATCGGGAACGGAACATAGCCAATTTAGCCTGGATGCAGGAGGCTTTTACGTTGGCCAAGCAAAATGGCGATCGCGGCATTATGTTAATCATCCAGGCAAACCCAAACTTTGAGCTAGAGCCAGCCGAACGCACCGGCTTCAACGATTTCCTTGGCGCTTTAGAAACTGAAACCTTTAACTTTCGGGGGCAAGTGGTTCTAGTTCACGGAGACAGCCACTACTTTCGGATTGACAAACCGCTGCTGCACTTCACCCACGAAGGAATTCCGCCATTGGAAAACTTCACCCGCGTCGAAACCTTCGGCTCCCCAAACGTTCACTGGCTACGCGCCACCGTAAACGCCTCCAACCCCAACCTATTCGAGTTTGAGCAAATGATCGTTGACGCAAATCGAAGCCGTTCCTCAATTTAGAGGTTACTATTCTTCTGCTTCAACAATGTTAGGCGCATCAGGGGTTGGGAACCATAAGCTTACGTTTTTGATTTGTCATGGGTTTTCTCTCTAGACCTGGCAGCAATGTCAGGTTTTTTTGTGGGCGATCGCTGTGAGTTAGCCTTGCAGTCTGGGAACCATAAACTCACGTTTTCGATGTGTCATTGGAAATTCCTTGCAAGAACTACACTCTCGACCTGGCAGCGATGCTAGGTCTTTTTGTTGTCAAAGAATATGATCAGGGCAATTCAGTTACCTGCCGCCCAAACTCATGAACATTGACCCCAATTTCTGGATTGGTTGCGTTGGGGCAGCCGCTCCAGAAGCTTTGAGGCTCTATAATCTGCGATCGCAGCCCGTATTTCGCTGGTCGTGGGGCTATCTAATCTTTTCCATCCCTTTTCTGATCGTGGGTGGATTCATCGCCTGGGTGCTGGAGCCATCGACTCGATGGGCTGCCTTCTACTCTGGGTTAACTGCCCTGGTGCTGCTCACCACCGTCTTGAAGGACACCGCCAAGGCGCAAAAGGAATTGGAGGAAGTCGAGAAGGAACGCGATCAAATTCAGCGGGAGCGAGAAGAACTTCAGGCTAGTAATCAGGAGTTCAAGCAAACTATAGAGGAGCTGAAACAGAAGTTGGAGCGATCGCAGCAAGAGACGACTTTACCATCAGAACGCATTCCTCCAGTTCCTTTGCCACCATCAGTTAGTCCTTCGATTCCACCACTCCCCAGTCAAATACCTACTGAGCCTGTTCCATTAATATCTCCCCAAGCACCCCAGCGATCGCCCCGAAAACCATCGGCTTCATTCTCGTTTGCGGTTTCGATTCTGATTGGATTCCTCTCTGTTTTGTTTATCAGACCTTTTATCCTAAACGAGCAGAACAGCAGTTACTCCACCGCTGAGCAACCCCAACCTGACTGGCAACCCATTATTTTGATTGTTGTTTTGGGAGCGGCGATCGCTCTATTCCTCTACCTCCGACGAAATCGCTGGTTCAAGGAATTCCTCAAAGGGATATAAGGGCTAATGGCTTTCTTCAATCTGAGCCAGTTGCCTTCACAGCGATCGTATCCTTCTGTTGGAATTGAGGTTCAACCTGTTCGATGGGAAGAGGAATACCTAGTTTGTCTGAGAGTTCCTGTACTTGCGTTGCAAACTCATTGGCTCCGGCAACTGCACTACTAATGGCTGTGGCAATCCCGATAAGTGCCAGTAGCGTAGCTTTCATTCGGCTCTGTTTGCGCTTCTCTGAGGATTGCTCCAGGTCAGCTTCTAGGTCCTCCAGATGATCTAATTGCGTCAGTCCGTTGCGCTTCTGGGAAGGACTCTGCCTTGCCTCGGAGGGAGTGAATCAGAGCAGTGATCTCGTTCAGGTTCGCACCGATGTATTGGTTAGTTTGCTGCGATGCTTGGTCTTGCATTTTGTTGGCAAGATTTCCAACGTTGCCATGTACGGTCGTATTGTAGGTTGCTGAACTCGAATGGTTCTCTGCCACAGCTTTTGCCTCAACTGTGATAGGTCTACTTGCCCCTAGCTTAACCAATTCAAAAAGGTTTGCATTTTGCTGCTTATAGATCTCAATTTCACGATCCTTCGCTTGCAGTTGAACACGGTATTGTGTTTCAGCAATTTGACAAGCGGTTTCATATAGCTCTTTAAACCCTCGCTCAAATAAACCTTTATCCGTGTCAGAGGGTACTTCCAGTCGCACTACAAGTGAGCTACCTAACTTTTTCTCAATGCTCTGAATATTGAGATCATCCCCATATTTTGCTTTTGCGTTTTCCAGTGAAGCAAGAAAAGCCTTCCAGTCAATGCCGTCGTTGAAGAACAGCTCTACTGACTCCAGAACGATTTGATAGCGTTTGGTGAATTCGCCTGGAGCAAATATTTGGTTGAGGTCGTGGGGACGGCGATCGGTAAACTGAAATTGCTCATCATCATGCTTAGTAAAAACGTACTTACAAGTAACCTCTTGCAAGTTGGTTTGAGAGTTAATATTCCAGTTTTCGGTACAAATTCCTGTTAGTGTAGCAGTATGGAAATTCGTGCCTAAAGCTTTGACAGCGCTGAGATTGGCATCACTGAGATTAACACCGATGAGGTTAGCACCGGTGAGGTTGGCATCACTGAGATTAGCCTTGTGGAGGTTAGCCTTGTAGAGGTTAGCCTTGTAGAGGTGCAAAGCTAAGGTCAGCATCAATTAAGTAGGCATCAGTCAGGTAAGCATGGGTGAGATCTGTATAGGCGAGATCGGCACCTGCGAGGTTGGCATATCTGAGGTCAGCAAAACTGAGGTCGGTAAAGCTAAGGTCGGCAAAACAAAGGTTAGCAAAGCTAAGGTTAGAACCGCTGAAGTCAATCCTTACCTTTGGGTTCTGCTTTCTCCACTTATTCCACTCTTCTACTCCGTGCCTCAGTCGGTCGCGATATTCTTGATTTACCATTGCTCTCTATTGTCAAACCTACGCTTCGTGATCCAGCATCTTAAAGCACGGTTCCGAACACAGACAGTTTAGACTAAACAGGGAAAGGTACGAGTGCTCTAGTACTTCATTGATTACTCGACGAATTGCTTAGGTAGAACCCTCCAACCGCGATCGCCTCTTTAACCTGCTGCCAAATCTTGTAGGAACAGCGCCAAATAAAAAGCGGGCAAAATGCCCGCCTCACTAAGTTTAATGACCTAGCTTTTAGCGCTTCGCTAGTTTCTTAGACATCTTCCGCAGACGAATCGACTCTGGAGTAACTTCCAGCAGTTCGTCGGGACCGATGTATTCCAGCGCGCGTTCCAGGCTCATGTCGACCGGAGTCTGAAGCTGCACCAGTTCTTCACCGCCAGAGGCGCGGTGGTTGGTGAGCTGTTTGGTTTTACAAACGTTGATTTCCAGATCTTGAGGACGATTGTTCTCACCGATAATCATGCCTTTGTAGACCTTGGTTCCGGGTGAGATGAAGAATACGCCCCGATCCTCAGCGTTTTTCATCGCGTAGAAGGTGGAGACGCCTTCCTCGAAGGAAATCAGCACACCGTTGCGACGAGTATCCACATCGCCGGAGAGCGGACGATAATCCAGGAAACTGTGGCTCATGATGCCATCGCCACGAGTCAGGCGCATAAATTCACCCCGGAAGCCGATTAAGCCTCGCGCCGGAATGACAAATTCTAGCTGAGTGCGACCGTTGCCGCCCACCTGCATGTCCTGCATTTCGCCTCGACGCTGACCCAAACGCTCGATGCAGCCACCAACTCCATCTTCAGGAACGTCTAGCACAAGTAGCTCAAATGGCTCACAGGGCTGGCCGTTGACCTCGCGGTAAATGACCTGTGGCTGAGAAACCTGGAACTCGTAGCCTTCTCGCCGCATGGTTTCGATCAAGATGCCCAGGTGAAGTTCACCCCGACCCGCAACCGCAATTTTGTCGGGAGAGTCAGTTTCTTCAACCCGCAGCGCAACGTTGGTTTCCAGTTCTCGGAAGAGGCGATCGCGCACCTGACGAGACGTAACGTAAGTCCCCTCTTGTCCTGCAAACGGCGAATCGTTCACTGAGAAAGTCATTTGCAGAGTTGGCTCATCCACTTTGATCAGCGGCAAAGCCTGCGGCTCATTCGGGCAGGTAATTGTTTCGCCGATGTTGGCATTGGCAAACCCAGCGACCGCGACGATGTTGCCTGCCGAAGCTTCTTGCAATTCGATTCGCTTGAGTCCATCAAAACCCAGCAGCTTCGTTACTTTTGCCTTGACGACTTCACCCGTTTCAGTCACGAGTGCCGCCTGCTGACCTGCCTGGATGGTGCCGTTGTGAATTTTGCCGATGATGATTCGACCCAGATATTCTGAATAGTCCAGCGTCGTCACCTGAAGCTGTAAAGGCTTCGCCGGATCGCCAACCGGAGCGGGGACATACTGCAAAATTGCCTCAAACATGGGCTGCATGTCTACGCCTTCTTCTTCCAGAGTGTTTTTGGCGTAGCCTTCTAGCCCAGAAGCAAATAGGTAAGGGAAATCGCACTGGTCATCATCTGCACCCAATTCCAGGAACAGATCCAGCACTTTGTCGATCGCCCCATGCGGGTCAGCTTGGGGACGGTCAATTTTATTCACCACCACAATTGGACGCAAGCCCTTTTCCAGAGCCTTTTTCAACACAAATCGGGTTTGAGGCATCGGGCCTTCGTTGGCATCCACGATCAGGATGCAGCCGTCTACCATGCCCAACACCCGCTCCACTTCGCCACCAAAGTCAGCGTGACCAGGGGTGTCTACAATGTTGATCAGCGTTTCCTTGAAACGAACGGCTGTATTTTTTGACAGAATCGTGATGCCCCGCTCCCGTTCTAGGGTGTTGGAGTCCATGACGCAGTCTGGAACCTCTTCCCCTTCGCGAAATGTGCCAGACTGCTTGAGCAGCGCATCAACTAGAGTTGTTTTGCCATGATCAACGTGAGCAATGATGGCGACATTGCGAATCGGCAGAGTCATAAGAGAATTCCAGAGAGATTGAATAAGAGATAAGCTGCGCTTAATAGCTTCTTAACAAAGTTTTCCTAGTCGATCGGGATCGGGTGCTGTAAAGAAGCCGTAATGATCTTATCTTAATATTTCTTGGAATAACTGAGTGGATTTGGGGGCGATCGCCTTTAGCCAATCCCACGATAATCTCGATTGGCATCTGCAACGAGCAAACTTGGCTGTCAGAAGCAGGAGCTTGGCTGTCAGAAGATTGCTAAAATAATCAGCCTTCCCAACTCCTAACCCCTGACCCCATGCCCCCAGAAGTTGTTGAAATTCTCTCCGCCGACGAACTGCGTCGTACCCTGACTCGGCTAGCCTCTCAAATTGTTGAACGGGCTGGAGATTTGTCGAAACTCATGCTGTTAGGGATCCACACTAAAGGCGTACCACTAGCAGAAA
Source organism: Oculatella sp. FACHB-28 (assembly GCF_014696015.1). NCBI lineage: Bacteria > Bacillati > Cyanobacteriota > Cyanophyceae > Oculatellales > Oculatellaceae > Oculatella > Oculatella sp. FACHB-28. Next base: position 118,109 of record NZ_JACJPJ010000090.1, read on the forward strand.
CGCTAGCTCGACAAATTGAAGTCCTGGAACAGGTAGAAGTTCCCGTTGGTGCAATAGATATTACCTTCTATCGGGATGACTTAGACACCATTGGAGTACGCACACCTGCAAAAACGGAGCTTCCCTTTGATTTGTCGGGCAAAACCGTTGTGTTAGTTGATGACGTGATCTTCAAAGGGCGAACCATTCGGGCGGCGTTAAATGCAGTAAATGATTACGGTAGACCAGAAGCAATTTGGCTGGCAGTACTGGTTGATCGCGGGCATCGAGAGCTACCAATTCACCCTGATTTCACTGGAAAAAAATTGCCTACCGCCAAAGAAGAACAGGTGAAAGTTTATCTACAAGAAACTGATGGGCGCGATGCAGTGGAATTAATCACTCGCAGCTAATTACCGCTCGAATAGGTGAGTGTGAGAAGCTATCTCGTCTGTCTAAATTAACAAGATAATTGTTCCCAAAAAACAAAAAGTTTTGGCAACTTGTTCACATCATTTTGTTGCCGAACGAATCATATCAATTAGTTAGACGAACGGAGCATCAAGAAAGTTCCTGCTAACTCTAAATATCACTCATTTTTGGCAATCCTTGACATTATTTACATGGGTAGAATATAACGTTAGACGTGTATAACGCATCTAACCTCTAAGGGTGAAATTGAATACCCATTCTTTCAATGCATCCGCCAGGTCTAGGCACAATCGTTTACCAACCAATACTTCTTGGTTAAACATGACTAATGCTCAATAGCTTTTGTGGAGATGGCATGTATCACATCTTTGCAAGTTCAAAGATTGCTTGTCCAAGAAAGATTCGAGCAAATTCTAACCAGTCCTGTACTTGAGTTCTATACTCTGAACCCAAACGGCGATTCTGCGAAAGTTTTCAGCACATTCATCACTCATCTATCAGTGGCTCCTGATGGGGAATCTACCTGAAATTAAGGTTTCAGGAGCCGATGTTTTGCGTCTAATTCAGCTTTAGTGAGGGTGGAAATAAGGGAGGTGGCGATCGCCATTTCTCCTTGCACTTCCAAAACCTCCAATTCTGTTCAGCCCATCTACCAGAAACAGTGCTGAACCCGATATTTCACGGCTAAATTGCTGTGCTTTGTTGCAGCAGTCTGTAAAGACACATGTTTTGCAGATGTTTTGAGTACCGAACTTAACCTCGGTTGCTCAGCTTTAGCCTGCTCATTACACAACATTCCAACAATCTAATCATCAATAGGAGCTCAACATGCAATCCAGCAAAGGTTTTGGACAGAAGAACCAGCAACCTTTAGGAACTGCATCACCAGACATTACAGCATCCCCCTTGAGTACTCCAAAATACTCACCATCAATACACAGACAACGTTCCAGCGATTCTTTCATGGCTTCTACGAGCCAAACCTCATCTCAAAGATTTGCTGCTGCTGCAACCACTCCAGCCGGTAGGTCAGACTCCTCAAATGACTTTAGGGTGGTTGGCACCAAAATCTATGACCCAAGCGGACGTGAGTTTATTGCCAAAGGGGTCAACATTAACGGACCAGGCTATGGATGGCCTGGCAAAACACCTGAACAGGTAGACAACATTAAACGTTGGGGATTTAACTCAATTCGATTAAATGTTCGTCAGCTCGGTTTGGACAACAAACAAACCTATGCTGAAAACGGCACCATTGATGCGATCGTCGAGAAATTCACCAGTCAGCGCATTGTGGTGATGATTGAACCGCACGAACGCACCGGGAAATGGTACAGCTCAGATGAATTGAACAAGCTGGTCAACTGGCATAAAGGATTAGCCAGCAAATACAAAGACAATCCCTACGTCTGGCTCAACGTTTCTAATGAACCTGGAGGCTCTGACAGCGGCAGCTCCAGCGCAGTGAGCAAATATGTACAGCAAAACACTACCGTGATCAAAGCAATTCGCTCTACTGGCTTTGATAACCCGATCGTTGTAGATGGTTGGTCTTGGGGGCAAGACAGCGGTTCCTGGAACAGTAGCCCTGTGAGTGAAAGCAAATCTGCCATTCTTTCTTTAGGACAAAAACTGTTATCTGTTGATCCGGACAAAAACACAGTTTTTTCCCTGCACACATACGACCAGTGGAAGACGAACACTCAAGCAAAAATGGATGATTTCATTGACCGAGTTCACGCCAAAGGACTTGCCCTGGTTGTGGGGGAATATGGTGCTGAAAACGGTAGCTCAGGCAGATTTAAGGAGACAGTGAGTGGTGTTTTGCCGGTTGTTCAAAAGCGAGAGGTGGGACGCTTTGCCTGGGCTTGGCAGGGAGGCGATGCCTTTGACCTGACCACTGGTGGTGGGGGACACAAAGCTAACTTTAGTTCTAGTGGTTCAATGCCAGATAATTTAAGCTGGTTTGGACAGCAAGTGTGGAAAGATGCTCGTCGCGCTGAGAGCCTACAGACGCGTCCTGGCAACACCCCTGCGCCTGCACCCCTGCCAACTCCTACACCAGTACCCAATCCAACACCTAGTCCAGTTCCCAGTCCTTCTCCATCAAGTAGCTTGCGCTATGAGGCTGAGAATATGTCCAAATCAGGCTACTCAGCTGAAAGCTTGTCTTCGGCTTCCGCTCAAAAACTAGTTAAACTAACCGGGACAAAAGGCAGCTTGAGCCAAACGTTTAAGGGCAGTTCTGGTACCTATGACGTTGTGATGGGCTATTTCGACGAAAATGATGGTCGTTCTACCCTCAAGCTAGACTTTGCCGCAAAGGATTTTACTCTGAGCTTTGACCAGAATTTGTCTAGCAATAAAGCAAGCTCGTCTAGCTTTGTGCGACGTAATTTAGGTTCTGTGCAACTAAAGGAGGGAGAGACATTTAAGCTGGAAGGTATTCGAGAGGGGGGTGAGTATGCTCGCTTTGACTATCTTGAGTTTGTCAAAAAGCCTGCCTGAAGCAGACTTCTCCTTGCCGATCAAAGCTCAACCTTGGTTTGCATAAGCTGATGCTAGCAGACTAAACATTCAGGGCATTTCAATGGCTGTAGGGACGTTTCGCGATTCGCGAAACGTCCCTACAGCCATTGCGTTGTTAGTATGGGCGATCGCCACCACTTGTGCCGCAAATTCTTTCGATTAGCTGTACCGTTAAGCAAAGTTATGCAAATTACTAAAAGTCATGGTGCCACTTTTTAGCAAAATATCAGTGGCATATTAGCGGCTGGTTCAAGCACTATGAGTTCAACTATAAATTCTTCAATCAATCAAACAGCGAATCACAACGGAAACATCTTAGAGGATGCAGCTTTAACTCAGGGACGCAAAGCAGACCACTTAAGGGTTTGCCTGGAAGAGGATGTGCAGTTTCACCAAACTACGACTGGCCTAGAGCGCTATCGGTTTACTCACTGTTGTTTACCAGAGCTAGATCTGAATGAAATTGACCTGACAACTACTTTCTTAGGAAAGTCGCTGGGTGCGCCCCTACTGATCTCCTCCATGACGGGGGGAACTGAGTTAGCCCAACGGATTAACTATCGATTGGCAGAAGTGGCGCAGCATTACAAACTGGCGATGGGAGTGGGGTCGCAACGAGTGGCGATCGAAAATCCGCAAGTGAAGCCAACCTTTGCGGTGCGATCGCTTGCCCCTGACATTCTCCTATTTGCCAATCTGGGAGCCGTTCAGCTCAACTACAGCTACGGTTTGGAGGAATGCCAGCGGGCGATCGACTGGCTAGAAGCCGATGCCTTGGTACTGCATCTCAATCCGCTTCAGGAGGCAGTCCAAACCAGTGGAGATACTAACTTTCGCGGACTGTTTGCCAAAATTGCGCAACTTTGTCAAAAGCTGCCTGTGCCTGTGATTGCGAAAGAAGTCGGCAACGGCATCTCGGCAAAAATGGCAGAAAGATTGATTGATGCAGGGATTAGTGCAATTGATGTAGCCGGAGCCGGAGGAACATCCTGGGCAAAGGTGGAAAGTGAGCGGGCAAAGGATGCTCAGCAGCGACGACTAGGAGAAACATTCGCCAATTGGGGACTGCCAACGGCAGAGTGCATTGTTGGAATTCGGGCGATCGCCCCCACCATTCCCTTGATTGCCTCTGGCGGATTGCGGAATGGACTGGATGCAGCTAAGGCGATCGCCCTTGGAGCAGACTTAGCTGGGCTAGCCCTGCCTTTTTTGCAAGCCGCCTCAGAATCAGAAGATGCACTGCATGAGCTAGTCAAGCTGTTAATTGCAGAACTCACTACCGTTCTCTTTTGCACAGGCAATTCTACAGTGAGAGATTTAGGGAATCCTGGTGTTCTGCAAAGTTTGGGAATGAGGGTTTAGGTTTGGAGGTTAGGGAATTTAGTTGAATTTCCAACAGTTCTAAATCCAAACTCTAAACTAGATCTAGCCTCAATTCCGTTTTGGTTGACTACCCTCCATGGAGACGTGATGGAATTGCGTTTGTACTAACCCTCAAATACCCATCAAAATTCCAACTCCACAATCCCCAACCCCTAATCCCTAATTCCCACTCCCCTCATGCGCGACTTTCTCAAATACACTTTTGCTAGTTTCGTTGGACTAATTCTGTTTGTGACGCTGGGACTTGGAGGACTCCTATTTATCATCAGTGCGATCGCCACTGCCTCTCGAAGTGCTGGACCGACTGTAGAAAAAGATTCCATCTTAGTTCTCGACCTGTCTACGGAGATCACAGATTCCAGCCCGGTTTCTGATGCCAACACGGTTATTCAAGGGGTTTTATCAGACGGTACTCCAGAAACGGTGTCACTCCGCAATGTTTTGAATGCGTTGGAGAAGGCTGCTACAGATGACCGCATCGTCGGACTATATCTTACGGGCAATGTGAATGCCACTGGGCTTGGCTCTGGGTTCGCCACATTGCGAGAAGTGCGAGAGGCACTGCAAACATTTCACGAGTCTGGAAAACCAATTTTTGCCTATTCAGAAGCTTGGGCAGAACAAGACTATTATCTTGGCTCTGTAGCAGATACGGTTGCCCTTAGTCCCAGTGGACTGATGGAGCTAAACGGGTTCAGGGCAGAAACTACATTTTTTGCAGGAGCTTTGGAAAAATACGGTGTTGGCATTCAGGTCTTGCGCGTGGGGCGCTATAAGTCGGCAGTGGAGCCGTTTATCCGCACTAGCAGAAGCCCTGAAGAGCGGGAACAAACCCAACAACTGCTGGCTGATTTGTGGAGTGAGTTTCTTGCTGCTACCTCCGAAAGTCAGGGAATTACTTCTCAACAGCTTCAGGCGATCGCCAACAATCAAGGGCTACTGCTAGCCGATGAGGCTCAAGAGGCAGGCTTGGTTGACCGGGTCAGCTATTTCGATGAAATTGTGACAGAGTTACGAAAACTAACGGGTGAATCAGAGGGAGAAGGGGAAGGGGAAGGAGAAACATTCCGCCACATTGCTCTACCCACTTATGCTGATGTGCTTGCGGCCGACGAGGATGCTGGAGGCGACAACCAAGTGGCGCTTGTAGTTGCAGAGGGCGATATCGTCAGCGGTGAAGGGAGTGCAGGTCAGGTGGGGGGCGATCGCCTTTCCAGACAGCTTCGAGAACTGCGTAAAGACGACGAAGTAAAAGCGATCGTATTGCGGATTAACAGTCCGGGTGGAAGTGCCACTGCCTCTGAACAGATTGCGCGAGAAGTATTTTTGGCGCAAGAAGCAAAACCCGTCATTGTCTCAATGGGTAGCTTTGCTGCCTCTGGTGGCTACATGATTGCTACCTATGGCGGTCAAATTTTTGCCTCACCCAATACGATTACCGGCTCGATCGGCGTGTTTGGACTATTGCCTAACGTGCAGGAACTTGCTAACCAAAACGGTATCACCTGGGACGTAGTGAAGACCGGACAGTATGCCGATTACGAGACGATCGCCCGTCCTAAAACAGAAGCAGAACTGGCAATTGGGCAGCAAATTGTCGATCGGCTCTACGATCGCTTCCTCGACAAAATTGAAGAATCTCGCCCCATTCCTCGACAGCAGCTTGCCGAAATTGCTCAAGGACGAGTCTGGTCTGGTGTTGCCGCAGAGCGGTTAGGACTGGTAGATGAATTGGGTGGGCTAGATGCCGCAATTCAGGCGGCCGTTGAAGAAGCCGACTTGGGAGATGACTGGCGGCTAGAGGAATATCCCAAATATCCCAGCTTTGGCGAGCAATTCTTTGGTCAACTGTTCAGCAGTCGAATCAACGACCAGATAACTCGTGCTGCAACACCAAGCGACCCGCTTTCTCTAGAACTTCAAAAGCTAAGAGCCGACCTGGAAACCCTAAAAGCACTCAACGATCCGCTAGGAGCGTATATGCGTCTGCCGTTTTTACCAAGGGTGAACTGATGAGGGGCTAAGGATTAGGGAAAGAGGTATTTCCTCGTCCTTGATCCCTCAGCCCTACCCAATAGGCACAGCGGCGATCGCCCTGCAAAATATGCTCAACTCGCTCAATGGCGATCGCTTCTCCCAAAATTGCCTTAAATACCTCTAATTCTGCTCCACACAGCTTTTGGCAGGTTTGGGCAGCCGTGCAGATGGGGCAATGGTTTTCAACTAGCAACAGGCTTCCATCGGGTTGATCGATCACTTCTGCCATGTAGCCTTCCTGGGTACGAAGCTGGGCGATCGCTTTCACCTGGTGTTGCCAATTCTGCTCAGCGACCAAATCAGTCAGCTTAGATTGGTAAGTTTGAATTTGCCGCTGGCTGCGCTCTGTCACTAGCCTATCCACCCCATCAGAGCCAAACACCGTTTGAATGCTGCGGAGCAAATCTACCATCAGGTCAGCGTGCCGATTGGGAAAGCGATCGGCTGACTGCTCGGTTAATTGCCATAGCTTGACGGGTCGCCCCATTGGACGACGTTCCTCGCGATAAGTCACCCACTGTTCTGCTTTTAAGGTCTGAAGGTGCTGCCGAATTGCCATCGGTGATACCTGTAGCTCATCAGCCAGAGCAGTCGCTGTTTGTGCGCCCTGTAGCTTCAGCACATGCAGAATTTGGTCCTTCGCTTTTTTAACGTCCTCCATTAACCAATCCTCCCCATTGGGAGAGATAAAAGAAGATTAATGATAGCAAACTCACTGCGTAGACCGTTAGAAGCAGAGTAGCTAGAAGCAAAGCAAAGAGGGTAGTTTTGAGTTTTGAATGATCAGCTTTGGGTGAGGAAGACTCAAAACTTATAATTCTGATCGCCTACCCACAAGCTGATGGGCACTGCTTGCCCCTGGGCATCTACTTTTACCTCTACGACAAAGGCTTGTGCTTCGCCTGATTGCCCAGACTGGTTGATTCGTTCATTAATTTCAATCCGCTGATCTTCAGGAATATAGTACGCCTCTAGTCCATAGGAAATGCTGCCGCGTCGATAGTTTCCCTGTAGGGCAATTTGGTTGGAGGGTAAGTTGGTGGGGCGATCGCCACTAATCCGCACAGGCTGCCAGGGTTGGGGCAATGAACTGGTTGCCGCAGATTGCGAATCGGAGTCTGGAGCAGGCTGCAACACGATATAAAAGGGCAACCCAGATTCAAATAAAGAGGGAGTTTGGGCTGACCAATTTGGAGTAGCTAAAATTTCTCCACCAGGCAAGTTTTGTAGGGTTTCAAGCCTGGAGATGTCGTAGCTCAGCGTTACATAATAGCCACGTAGCAAATCATAAGGATCAACCGGAACCGTTTGTAGAATTGCCGTTCTGCCTGCGAACTGCGTGTAAACTGCCTGCGCTGGAACTGCCAAAATCAGAGCGACCTGAGCCGCTAATGGCAACCAAAACCGCCAACCTGGAACGTTGTGAGTAGTCATGACGCTTGCTCCGATGATGAAGTGTCGGGGAGGATTGGACGTTTCAACACACGCATATGCCGCTCAAACCACAGCCCAACCAGGATGACGGCAACGCCGCAGAGCAAAAATACCAGCGATTTCAGCAATAGCCCGGTGTTGTATTCCAATGTGCGGCTAAGAACTTGCAGTGTCAGCAGCACGATGCCGCTCCAAAATAGGCGACGTTGCCCCTCCGCTAAGCCTTCGCGCAGGCATCCGGCAGCTAGCAAAAACAGTAGGAGGTTAAAGGCGAGGGTAGCGATCGCCATGATCGGCGAAACATTCCAATGCCATAACGATATACAAGCAATGACGAGCAAAAATACCAGCATCACCCCGTCATTCTGAGTCAGCCGCCAGTAGTTAGTACGTTGCTCTGGCTTGCCTCGGTAGAACCACTGCACCAGTGTTAGTCCAATTAGAAAGAGCAGATTAGGGTTAAGCAATAGCGGTAGTCCATTACCAGTTAGTTGAGACTGGGGCGAGGCAGCAGCCTGATTGCCACCTTCAGTCCACCAGAAGTGGTAAGACATCAGGTAAACCAAGCCACTCAGATAAATCAGCGCCATGGGTTGGGCGATCGCTCGAAACGGCTTAGGACGTGGCAAGGAAGCTAGTCTTTGCCAGGGACGCTGCCAGATTGCGTCGTCATAGCTCCACAGCAACGCAGCCGGTAAAGTGAAGGCAATCGCTCCCATAGCACCCTGTGCATTAGGAAACAGCCAACTCAGATCCATAAGGATGACTAGAAAAGAAGAGATGACGGCGATCGCTGCCAACCCAAATAAGACTCCAGAGCGGCACCGATAAGCCAGCGGCACAAACAGCACCCCAGCAATGATCGGCATGTTTTGCATCACCAATCCCAAGGCAGGTAGCACACCTACACTAAACAATTCCTGGATGCCCAGCCAGTAGCCAATTCCCATCAGCAAAATTGCCAGAGTTCCAAGGGAAACAAGGCGCAGACTATAGGCCATCGCGACTACACCCAATCCCCAAATCAGGCATAGGGCGTAGGCTGAACCGCTATGATGAAAAATTTGTCCCATCAGCGCCATATTCGCGCCCAAAATCAGCGCCCCCAGGAGCAATAGCCCCTGCCCAACACGCTGCTGTGCCTGTTCTCTACCAGGGGACAGGCTCAAAGGCTGCTTCCACAGATAAAATCCCAGCGCATTGATGCCAACAAATAGAACCAACAGCATTGCTACTTTCAGTTCACGTGGAATAGCTTGCCAGTTTGCTGCCACAAAGGTGATGATCCCTAGCCCCAGCAAGATGCTGCCCAGACCAACCAGGATGACAATGAAGCGATCGCGGGCGGCTGTATCCAGACGGTCAAATTCGTAAAGCTCTGACAACCGCTGATGCTGAGCTTGATCAATCACGCCATTCGCCAGCCAACCTACCGCTTCTTGCCGAAGCTGCCGCCGAAACTTATCTGACACCATCTTGCACCGCCCCCAAGGATGATTTGAGCCGATGTTTCTGGTATCCCATTAATTAAATTATTTGCCACAAAGGAATATGCCAGATACACAACTGGCTCCACGCAATCAATTAAGTCCTTTGTCTTGACTTCCAAAGTCTTTATCTTAACTTGACGATTCGTAGATTCTATTACTAAGTTGATCAAGAGTTCTCTGTTAATGAATTGAGCCTGAAGCATTTTTTTGAGGGCATTCATCCATAAAGCAACTTCAAACTCTTCGTTAGATCAGGTCTTTACCATGCAAATTAAGCTGCAGCTTAAAAAAGTTTTCTTAGCCTTATTATTTATTGCAATTGTCTATGCTTTGATGGCTTTGGCTCTACGAGCAATAGGCTTAGAAAACGCCCAACATTTTATTAAAGAAACAGGAGCCTGGGCACCTTTAATTTTTATTGTTCTATGTTCACTGAGTTTAATTCTTGCCCCTTTTAGTGGAAGCTCTCTCTTTGTTGTAGGGGGAGCTTTATTTGGCAAGGAAACTGGCTTTATTCTAAGTTATGTCGCTACTCTGATTGGGTGCAGCATTAATTATTGGATCTCTAGAAAACTCGGTCGTGGAGTTGCAAGCCGTTTCATTGGTAAGAAGAATCTAGAGGAACTGGATAAATTTATGAGGCGACTTAAAAGTCGCCAAAGCATCTTCTACATAATTTTAATCATGCCTCTCTCACAAGATATTGTGAGCTATGCTGTAGGTTTAACTAAAGTCAGATATAGATATTTTTTAATTGCATTACTGATAAGTGGTGCGGCGATCGTTGCAGCTTACATCTATTTAGGGAGCAGCCTATTAGAAGCTTTAATTTAGATTGGTTTTAGAGAAAGCTAATATTTTCATATTCACCAACAATTATGCTAATTCAAAATTCATTCAAACATTTGCAGAATTAGTTTGCAGAATTAGTTCATTAAGTTGGGAAATGGCACTGCTTCAAGCTCAATATCTGCACGTTAACAGCATTCTTATTATCACGATGAGGAGTATGTTTGAGATGCAGGGCGGAGGGCTAGAGCGATTTTTGGGGCGATCGCCGTAGAACTCAAAGAGACGCGATACATCGCGTCTCAGCAGATTCATTTCAACGGATCGTGTCCCCAGTTCATCAAGGAATAGCGCCAACGTGTATCCGTCACATCGCCGGATGGTCGCTGAGCGGAATGGCGGTGAACATAGCTGATCACTCGCTTCATTTGTGCTAGATCGTCCTCTGTGTAGTCAGCCTGCTTCACTTTCAGCAGTTCAACGATGTGCCGACCTGATTTGTGTCCAGTCGACTCTTCGTTGCCATCTTTTTGCCCTACTGCCTTGGAGTCCTCTGTCTTAAGCCAAGACTCAAGCTCTTTAGGAGACATGTTCACGACGGACTGAAACTCGTCAACGGTTGCTTTGCGATCGCCTGCCATCATCCTGCTCCTAGCCGTCAATCTTTTTCAGCGATTCGGGTTTATGAGCCGCCTCTTTGCCCGACTTGTCACTTTCAACCAGATACTCAGGATTGTCTTTAGAAGCAGCAACGTGATGCCCTTTAATATCGGTTTCTGAGGTCAGCTTTTTCTTTACCTCGCCCGTTGTTTTCCCTTGGGAAGTTTTCCACTCGACGTGATCGCCTTTCTTAAAATTCTCTGTCATGAACTGGCTCCAATTAATATTTCTTAACTGTTGCCCCTATTGTCTGGATTGAAATTCTCAAAGCAATCGGTCTTATTGAAGATTGCAGACTCAGGATTGCTTGACACAAATCTTTCTAGAGTGAGTTGTTATATCAATTCCAAAAATTAGGGCTACAGATGGAAGAGCACCCGCGGAGTGCCCTTCCATCTGTAGGCTCTTGTTAGAGAAACTGTTGTTATTTCAAGCCGCAAATTCTCGAAGAGCGACTGGTTAACGGTGTATCGTCAGACAGTGCGAATTTTTGCAATGTGCAGCAGTGTTACTCACTCAGGAGACTTAGCTTTGAGCAAAAAAATAGCCCCCTCACCGCTAGTATCAATGGCGATCGCCACTCTCACCTGGATTGCAACACCTGCTCTGAGTCAGACTGCTACCCAGTCCTTGCCACCCAACGTGGAACAGGAACCTGGGGCAGCAGATGACCAAGTAGCCCAGCTTTTCTACCCTCCTGTTAACGAAGACCAGCAGGCGCTTATGGTTTTAGGTCAGGGAGAGGCAAGCGCTCCAGCAGATGTAGCTGAAGTTGAGTTTTCTTTCACAAACTACGACCCTTATGCTGTTCCAGAGGAAGGGTTGCTGCTGTTTAACGATACCTCTGCTCAAGCACCATCTTCACTGCAAGCACAGGCTACACCAGGAGAACCGCCTACCCTCACTGAGGCTCAACTTCAGCCTGTTGTCGATGCGTTGGTTGCAGCAGGCATCTCATCTGAGGCTATTGAGGTTTCGATCGTACCCGGTAGCCCGAATGTTTATCCTTACACCACCGATCGAGGCTCTGTATCGTTTGACTTGAACACGCCTAGTCAAGAACAAATTAAGCAAGCGGTGGATGGGGTGAATGAGGCGATCGCTGACAGTGAAGAAATCTTCCTGCAAAATCTGAGTGTTCAATATTCCGTCAACGACTGCACGGAACTGGAGCAGGATGTTTATCAAGACGCTATTAGTGATGCTCGAAATCGAGCGACGGCGATCGCTACAGCAATGGGAGTCGAAGTTGCGGCAGTGCCCTCTGTCGCAGAATCACCGTTCAATTTCTTTTCCCCTGCCTGCGGCTCGACCCCTCAGCCAGCCCTCTACAATCCATTTGGGCTTGGCGCAGCCTACTACGATCCCGAAGCCCCAGCAGAAGTGCTGCTGAGACGAGATATTTTTGTGACTTTCCCAATTCGCTAAACTCCAAGGGCTTGGCATTGCCAAGCCCTTTTTGCTCAAGAACTGAACTGTGAGCACGTATCTTCTAGCTCACCACTTCAAAACTTTTCACTTCTAAAACAGGTCCAATCATGGCGGTCGTCATGACATCATTTCGCACCTGTCCTTCGACTTTGACCTGTAAGCCAGGTTGCAAGAGGTCTTTGGGTGCGCCTTGGTGAATTTCGTAAGAGTCTCCATCCCCTGTTACCAAAGCCCAGGTGCCTGTACCCATTTCCGACTTTTGCATAATTCCTTCTACTGTAATGCTCATGCTGACTGCGTCTCCGCTTTTGATCCCAGGTATGCCAGTCCAAAGCAGAGGAGAGCGTTCACGATCAGATAGCTACGGGCGATCGCTCCACTTCCCAGCCAAAGGACTTCTGGCGAAACAATAGCACTGATAGCAAGACAAGATGCCACCCCAAGGGCAGAACCTACAGCAAACCATTTCCACTGTGCGTTACCTAACAGCAGAGCTACCAGCACCAGCGGAATTAGCACACTGGCAAAAATCGGGTTTAGCAAACTGCTGCCCTGAATTGCTCCGCCCAGTTCGGGGATCGAGCTACCCAGAATACGGAAGGGGAACTGCGGCGCGTCAAACACGTACAATCCGCGCAAAAAGAACAGACCAGCACTACCGGCAACCAGTCCACTTCCTAGCGAGAAGCTAAAAATCGGCAGATAGTTTCTCAGGAACCACGCCAGTAAGTAAGACCCTAACACCATCCCGATCTTGGGCAACAGCGCTACTACACCGCCATCAAACCAGAAGCGCAGGTTAAGGTAACCATTCTCGCGTAGCCAGCGGAAAAAGTCGCGGAAGTTAATTTGTCCTTTTTGCGCCAGCTTCACAGCAGCAGCAGCATCAAGCTGTCCCGCACCAAAGTGGTTTAGCTCATCTCCCTGAATCACTCTGGCAGACTGCTTCAACACTTGAGCAATCTCATCGGGACTTTCAACCCCAGATGCTTTCACCAGTGCCGCAACGCCAGCAACGTGAGGAGAAGCCATGCTAGTGCCCTGGAAGGCGCGAAAAACAGCTTCTCCAGTTTCGGGATCAATCGTCTGTTGAAGCACTCCACCCGCTGGGTTAGTGCCGCCTGTGGAACCACCGGGAGCAGCAATGTCTACCCCAGCTCCGAAGTTAGAATAGGGTGCTTTGACCCCGGTGGAATCCAGCGCTGAAACGGCAATCACATTGGGATAACGGGCTGGATACGAGGCAGAGTTACTGCTTGCATTACCTGCGGCAGCAACAACCACAACACCTTTGCCGTGGGCATAGTCGATTGCCTCTCGCATCAGGTCAGTGTCACCGCCGCCGCCCAGGCTCATATTAATTACATCAGCGTTATGGTCTGCGGCAAATCGAATTGCTTCGGCAATGTCAGCAACCGTACCACCGCCAGAGGCAGCCAATACTTTTAGCGGCATGATGTTGGCTTCGTAAGCGATCCCGGCTACGCCATAGCCGTTGTTGGTGGACTGGGCGATCGTGCCAGCCACATGGGTGCCATGACCGTTATCGTCTGCGGCTTCTGCTCTGTCGTTGACAAAATCGTAGCCCGCGACAAACTTCGTGCTGCGAAGATCGGGAACCTGGCTAACTCCGGTATCAATTACAGCGACCGTTACGCCAGCTCCTTTGGTTTCATCCCAAGCGGATTCGATGTTGATATTGAGGAAATTCCACTGCTTGGCGTAATCGGGATCGTTAGGAATGTCTTGAGTGGAGTAGATATAGTTTGGCTCAATCGACTCAGTGTATTGCTTTAGCTCCGAGCGTCTTAGCCGCTTTAGCAGTTGGCGATCGCCCTCCACGACATAGACATTATCCTGCTCTGAGAAAATGCTGTTGAGGCGAGGAGTAACGTTGAGCTGTTGGGCGATCGTCCCCAACTCACGCTCAATTTGCCCTGCCTGCAAATCATCCCGAAAATCCAGCACAATAGACTCGTATTCACCCTTGTTTGCCAGACCGGGAAAACTCGCTAGCGCAAAAAACAGCCCCACCAAAAACAATCCAGTTAGAAAAAGCCTTTTCATAGAATCCGCTTCGCCGCAGCATCAGTTATCCACCAAGATAGCTCAAGCCCCCTCTAATAGAGGTTGAACATTGCTAAAAAACGTTGCTAAAAATTGCTCTCAGTATCGTGTTGAATCAGGTGAAAAGTTATGACAAGAGGACTTCTTTGGCTGCCCTTACTGGCAGTTTTCATCGGCTTAGCCTGGGCAGGTTGGAATGAATATCAGAAATTAGAAGCTTACCGAGTTTGGGCAGAGCAGTTTGAACGTGCCAAATACGATATCTATTCAGTGCTGGGGCAAAATGGCAGCACCTTGACTTGGGGTAAGCCAACCCGCAAAGCTCCTGTTAACCTGCAAACTTTTTCGCTAGAGCAGATTCGCGCCGTTCGCCTCTGGGTAGACAATCAGTCTTTCGATGTAGAAACACCGCCTCAAAAGAGCCGCAAAGTTGCTTTAGAATTCGAGCGATCGGACAACGCTGAGCCAATTCGTATTCCTTTCACCGATCTATCCCTGGCAACTCAATGGGGAAATCACCTTCAGCAGAACTTACGCCAGCTTCAAGCCGAACCAATCGACGGGAATTGATTCTTTAGAAGGAGTTGGTATCATGCATTCATAAAAAATTGGTCTTCTACTTTATCCCCCTGCCCGATAGCGATGACTAACATTGCATCCGTTTCTCGAACAGAATTAACAGAACGACGGCAAAAACTACGCCGTCAGCGCCGTTTGAAGGTTGTGCAGGCTGGCTGGCGAACACTGGCAGTCAGCGGATTGGCAGGCGGATTAGTTTGGGGAGTCACCTTACCTGCCTGGACAATTCGAGTACCTGAGCAAATTGCGATCGATGGTAACGAGTTTCTCTCTGAAGAGGCAGTTCAGGCGCTCTTACCGGTTGCCTATCCTCAACATCTCTTGCAGTTACAGCCACAGGCACTAGCAGCTCAGCTAAAGTCTCAGGCATTCATTGCCGATGCGACGATAACTCGCCATCTGTTTCCTCCCGGACTGACTGTGCAAGTTCAGGAGCGTCGTCCTGTTGCAGTTTTTTTAGAACCCGATTCGGGTACTGCTGGTTTAGCCAACTCCCCTGAGCAATCCGCACAGTCAACCGTTTTGCCAGGGGCAACCCAGATCAAACTACTCGATGAAACGGGGGTATCTATGCCCCTAGCAAACTACAGCGGATCAAACCAATCACCGCTGCCAAGCTTGAGAGTTGTAGGAATGCCCCGCCAGTATCTTGCTGAGTGGTCAAAACTTTATCAGCAGGTCAGCCGTAGCCTAGTTGCTGTTCTTGAAATTGATTGGCGAGATCCAGCTAACTTGATTCTCAAGACAGATCTAGGAATGGTGCATTTGGGTTCATACAGTTCCCAGTTTCCAAAGCAACTGAATGCCTTAAACCAAATGCGTGAACTTCCAGAAACTGTAAATACTAGTCAGATTGATTATATTGACCTGAGAAATCCTGATAATCCTTCTCTCCACATGATTGAAACTAGCGCTGTGCCAGAGGACACAACAACATCTAGTTCTCCCTAGTTTTTGTGGTTGCTCATTCTGAGATTATTGCTATTTTGGCAGCGGTTGATTCATTCAACAGCTTGAGCTTTGGGCGATCGCGCTTCCCCCAAACAATCTTTGTAAGGCTACAGTCTCAAACTTTTCGCTAGAGCAATTTCACCACTAGTTGAAATGAATGGATTAGCCCATTGATGCTTGCCTATTCCTCTGACGAATGCTACCCAGAAGTGGATTTCTATCTTTTGGATTTAGTTAAACTCCTATTTACTCCAGCTATTGTGTATTATTGGTTTTTCAAGCAACTTACCCTATAGTTGACTAGAGTTGGCGAGTAGGTAAAGTTGAGCCTCAGCCATACAAGGTTGAAGCGCTTCTCAAATAGATTAAATTACTGAGTCTTTTGAGTTCTGCCCATCTAGGCTCATAAGTTTACGGGTAGAAGGTCACTGAATTGCTTATTCTTAAGTCCTATCGCTTTAGCAGTTAGTGATTTATCACCCATGCAGTTTTTAGTAAATGAAATCAATTTACTCTTCCAGTATCAATGAACACTTCAAATCCTTTTACCAACTCTGGGCTACACTTAAGTCAGGTCCGCGATGCCAGAGCCGTGCTGGGAGAGGAATCCAGGAGCGATGAGATCGTGCCGAGCAGCATAGCCAGAATCAAAGTGATCGGGGTCGGCGGTGGTGGTTGTAACGCCGTAAACCGAATGATTGCCAGTGAGGTCGCGGGTGTAGAGTTTTGGTCGATTAATACAGATGCTCAGGCATTGGTTAATGCATCTACCCACAATCGACTTCAAGTTGGGCAAAAGCTAACTCGTGGATTGGGTGCTGGCGGCAATCCGGCAATTGGGCAAAAGGCAGCCGAAGAATCACGAGATGAGGTTGCTTCGGCGCTAGAACATGCTGACTTGGTGTTTATTACGGCTGGCATGGGTGGCGGAACAGGCACCGGCGCAGCCCCCATTGTTGCAGAAGTCGCAAAAGAGATTGGAGCTTTGACCGTCGGCGTGGTGACCCGTCCCTTTACTTTTGAGGGTAGACGGCGTACCAGTCAAGCAGACGAAGGGATTGCAGCTTTGCAGAGCAGAGTCGATACGCTGATTATGATCCCCAATGATAAGCTGCTGTCGGTGATCTCAGAGCAGACCCCCGTGCAGGAAGCATTTCGGGTTGCAGATGACATTTTGCGTCAGGGTGTTCAAGGCATCTCAGACATCATCACGGTTCCAGGGTTAGTCAACGTTGACTTTGCCGATGTGCGGGCAGTGATGGCGGATGCAGGCTCTGCGCTAATGGGCATTGGGGTTGGCTCCGGCAAGTCTAGGGCTAGAGAAGCCGCAATGACCGCAATTTCCTCGCCACTGCTCGAATCCTCAATTGATGGGGCGCGCGGGGTTGTGTTTAATATCACGGGCGGCTCTGATTTGACGCTGCACGAGGTCAATTCGGCAGCGGAAATTATTTACGAGGCAGTTGATCCCAACGCAAACATCATTTTTGGGGCGGTGATTGACGATCGCCTTCAGGGTGAGGTTCGAATTACGGTGATTGCGACGGGTTTCTCAGCTGAGCCGCAAGCTGCACCTACATCTAGAGTGACAACTCTAAAACGGAGTGTTAGCGCTCCCCCCATCACCCCTGCACCTCCAACCACGCTTTCTGAACCCAAGAACAAACCCGGTTTGGATATTCCTGAGTTTTTGCAGAGACGACGACCCACTCGGTAGAGAAATTGCTCTTAACCTCTTTATGCTCATCGAACTGTGAAAAAATCATAGTTCGATAGCTGTTCTTACAGAGATAGCGCTTGGCAATCACCCAATCTGTTAGAACTTCAATCTACGGTTTGCACGTCGGGATAGGTGGTAATTTAGAATTTGCTCTGTTACAATCACAGGTTAAAAGTGGTTAACCCATGAGATTTGTAACCATGACAGGAGTACCTGCTCAGCCCCGTTTTGTTCAGGCAACGATTTCAGAACCATTCCGAGAGCCAATGTTCTATTATTTTGCCTACGGCTCCTGCATGTGTCCGGTAGATTTGAAGCGATCGCTCGGTGAAAATGTTCACGCTCATGTGATTGGGGCTGCCACGCTAAGAGGCTATCGGTTGGGATTTTTTCGCCAATCGCGTTTAAGAAACTGCGGCGTTTTAGATGTAGTTAAAGATCCGACTGCATTTGTGGAAGGCGTTTTGTACCGATTGCCGCAGCGGTTGAGCGATCGCCTAGATTTACGTGAAGAAGGCTATTAGCACGAAATTGTGACCATTCATCATCAAGGTCAGCAATATGAGAATGTTCGCACCTACGTTGTTTTAGAGAAGCTAACTGAAGAGCTTGCTCCAAATGACTGGTATTTCAACGTGGTGCTACGGGGCGCTGTCACTTGCGGTCTGCCAGAGCAATATTGCTGGCAGTTGTTTAACCACATGCATCAGCTTCAGCAACGCCACGGGCTACAAGCTCCGCTACTACGCTCAGCCTAAAAGCAAGTTTCATCTTGCTCGTGGTAAAGGTCAGCGCTACAGCAACCAATAAATTGATATAGGTCGGATGCGCTTGTTTCTGTCTCACCTTTTTTTGCAACAGCTAGTTTGGACTAAAAGATAAACTGGGTGCGAACGACGCTTCTATACTTTATGCAAGCGAAAGAACAGCCTCACTATTCGCCGGAAGAATATTTAGCGCTTGAGGAAACTGCTGAGTTCAGGAGCGAATATTGTAATGGGCAAATTTTTCCGATGGCAGGGGGAACACCAAATCACAATCGCATCACGGTTAATTTTGGTTCTGCTTTAAGCCTTGCCTTAACTGAGCAAGACTATGACATTTTTATAAGCGATATGAGGCTCTGGATTCCTCGCAAAGGACTGTATACCTATCCAGATGTCATGGTCGTTGAAGGAGAATTGTCCTTTGTAGAAGGACGCAAAGACACTATTACAAATCCCTTGCTAATTGTCGAAGTTTTGTCCGATTCCACGAAAAATTACGATCGAGGCGAAAAATTTGAGTTTTACAGGACTTTAGCTAGCTTTCGAGAGTACGTCTTGGTGGATCAGTACAAAGTGCATGTGGAACATTGCTCAAAAACTGCAAACAATCAATGGCTGATGACTGAGTATGAGCAACTGGATGCAGTACTGTGTCTGGTTACAGTTCCATTGCAGATTCCGCTATCCAATGTCTATAGAAGGGTAGTTTTCTGAGCGATCGCCCTTCCCAGAGCTATTTTCTTCAAAGTTCTTGAGGCTTGCAGTAGCGGGGAATTAGATATTGTTAATTTCACCTTGATAGGTGATGTTAACAATACCTGTTTTTTGTGATTCTTGTTTTAGCGAAGAGTGAACGTAACCCCTGAATAGCCTAGCTTTTCTAAACAGTAGCTAGGAGGAGTATGTTTGTATGTTTAAGCTCAGCAGCATTTCGGCGATCGCACTATTAGCTCCAGTCTTATGCATATTTGGAGTTTCTCCAGCCAAATCTCAAGACGTAACTTGTAGAAATTTTTTGACTCAAGAAGCGGCTCAATCCTATTTCGTGTCAACGGGATTGCAAACGTTGGATTTTGACGGAAATGATGTCGCTTGTGAATCTCTGCCTAGCCTACAAACCTCAGATGACTTTCAGGTCGCCAATGGGCGAGAAGATAATTATGTCTATGAACTCTGGAGAACCTTGAACCATGATGACGAGATCAGGTACTATCTGACAGTTCGAGAGTTGCGACAAAGAGTTCGCCCTGAAGGGTGGACAGCAAGGCTAGGCGGCTTTCAAACAGGCTCAGACGCTCTAGTCTTTTTTGACTGCATCTATACCGATCGGGCATCTTCAACCTGTCCCGATTTATCCTCTCTTTCCTTGCGGTGAACCCTGTGTTTTGTCCCCCACGTGATGGAGTTATTCATAAGAGTTAAGAGAGAGGGCAGGGTGAAGCCTTGCCCTCTCTCCTAATTTTGGTAACTAGCCCAAGAGTTGAAAACTGCGATCGGGCTACTCGGGTAGAAAGCCCACTGTCGCGGCGTGTTCTTCAGAATACTGAGCCAGACGTTGGGAAACTTCTGGGTTATAGAGACGTAAATAGTTCCAGTAGTTTTCAAATACTGATTCGACGTAACCCTTTGTTTCGGGGAAGGGAATCTGTTCAACAAATACATCAGGGTCGCTAAAGCCAAAGCGATCGATCCAATCGGCAACACTTCCCGGTCCAGCATTGTAGCTGGCGACCGCAAATAGGGAATTGTTGTCGTACTCCCGATGGGTATAGTCCAGATACCAGGTGCCCAGAGAGATGTTGTCGTTGGGGTCACTCATCGTGTAATCTTGCAAGCCAATCTGCGAAGCAACCCAGTCTGCCGTATCTGGCATCACCTGCATTAGCCCAACTGCACCCGCCACGGATTCAATTTTGGGCTCAAATCGTGACTCTTGCCGAATTAAAGCTGTCACCAGCATCGGATTAAGCTGCCGCTGCTGTGACCAGGAATTGATCGGTTCTAAGAATGGAAAAGGGTAAAGCGCTTGCCAGTAGCCTGTCTGACGTTTGAGTGCCTGATATTCAAGCTCTTCCTCTGGCTTTTCGCGCCACTCCAGGCTAGAAACCATGAAAATGCCGTCTAGATTGTCTCCCACACCAAGACGCATTAGCCCATCCGTGAATTGTTGAGCAACGGTAGGCTGTACTGGGTTGTCAAATTCAACTTGCCAGATTGACCAGGCATCGCGGTATTGTCCCAGACGATAAAGCTCCTGTAGTGCGGCTGACCCGGCAGGTGGGACAGGTTGGCTAATCGGTTTGACCACCTGCGGAATCTGTTGCCGCACGGTGGTGAAGTCGCCTACATCCCAACCCAGTGTGGATGCCGATCGCCATGCATAATAAGACCCGGGATAGTGTGTCAGGACATACTCAAAAGCTTTGTTTGCTTCTGCCTGCTGACCCATCTGAATTGCCCATTTGCCTACCCAGTAAGCAGCTTCAGGGGCTAATTCGCTGTCGCCATTTTCGGTAACAATTTGCCGTGCCCATTCCCATGCTGTTCGGGCATCGCCTGCTGTCGCCGCTCGTTCTGCCTGCTTCCAGCGCAGTTCTGCGGCTGCCTCAGAATTGCTGTACTGAGTCAAGATAGACTGCCGTGCCTGACTTGCAGACTCAGGGCTTTGCATTGCCTCCAACACGTCTGCCCTTTCGGCGAGTGCTTCAGCAGCGCGGTCGGGAAAACGCTCAATCACAGTATCCAGGTAAATTAAGGCATCCTGTGGCTTGTCAGTTAGCTCTGCCATTTTAATCAGAGCGGTTGCGGTTTCGTCAGCATCAGGAAATTCTTGCGTTAGCTGGTAGTAAGCTTTGAGTGCATCAGAGTAGCGTTCTCCTAACTGGGCACCGCGCCCAGTCCGGTAGGCATTTAGGGAAGTGCGAGGCGCTTTGGCGTAGGCTGAGCCAGCGCTGCCGTAGTAGCCATTTTCCCAATAGGCAAAGGCGATCGCCTCCCAGTCTTCCGGTTGAAGCTGGCTACCGTACTCATTCACCAACCGATCCAAAATGGAAGTAATTTCAGGTAAGTAATGCCCATGCTTTGCCAGAACCAACAGCATTGAAAGCTGGTTTGGGTCTTGGCTGAGGCGAGTTTTAGCAATTTCAATGCTGCGGGGATGGGCGGGGAATTTGGCGATCGCCTGATCCCAGTACTGCGGGTCACTCTGCCCCAGCGCAAACAACGCCTCCGCTGTAACCGGATCATCAGGATATTCCGTCCAAAGCTGCTGCCACATTGCCGTTGCTGCTGCCGGGTTGCCGCTTGCCGTGTGTGCTTGCGCCCGCTTGTAGAGAATCTGCGGTGCCAGAGCAGCATAGTCTTGCTCCAGATCTTCCAGCCAAGGCAGCGCTGACCCTGCCTGTCCCTGCTGAATCAAGTCACTGGCGAGAAGATAGCGTGCTCGATTGCGATCGGGCGAAGGGGAACCGCTCGCAATTTCCTCTAGTTGAGCGGCCCGTTCTGTCACTGATACTGACACCAGGGGCAACACAGCGGAGGTTGTATCCTGGCTCAAATCCAGTTCACCGGTTGCCTGCTCAGTGACAAACCATTGCTTGACCAGGGGTTGCTCTAAGACTAAATCGCTCAATCTGGATGCAGAGAAAGTAGCACCCATAGTTAAAGCTGCCAGCCCTGCGCCAACAGCTAAGAAAACCTGATTCTTACGTTGCTTTAGCATGAAGTCTGGCTAAACCTGCAATTCTTAGATTGAATGACTGCTAGCGTCCCAAGGATCGTTCTGTCTTTCACAGCATGATAACAATCCTTAATTGATTGTGACCGTCTTTAGACAGCGATCGCCCTCTTCCTGATGCAGCCCAAACTCAGCTCAAATCAAAATTGAGCAATACTGGACGTATTGATGCTTTCAGGTAGCGGGAGAAATGAATCTTCTAGGGACAGATACGCCACGCTTAAGTTGGTCTGGAGATTTGCTGGTCATTGGTTTATTTGAAGATGCTGTAGATTTGACGGGCGATCTGGCAGAGCTAGATACCAAGCTGTCCGGCACCTTAACCGAACTGATTGGAGAAGCCGAGTTTAAAGGAAAAGAAGGCAGCAGCGCAGTGACCCGAGTCGGCGCAGGTAGCCCTATTCGCAAGATTGCAGTATTGGGTTTAGGTAAACCCGAATCATTGAAGCTGGAAAGTCTGCGTCGAGCTGCCGCAGCCGCCGTTCGCCTGGCGAAGAAAGAAAAGAGTAAAACGGTGGGGGTAAGTCTGCCTCTGTGGAATAGCGATGCGGCAATAAGTGCCCAGGCGATCGCCGAGGGAATCGAACTCACCCTGCATCAGGACAATCGCTTTAAGTCGGACGAAGATAAAGACAAAGCTCCTCCGCTTGAGCAAATCGATCTGCTTGGCTTTAACGGTCAGGATGAGGCGATCACCCGTGCCCGCCAGATAGCCTTAGGTGTCATTCTCGCTAGGGAACTGGTGGCAGCCCCAGCCAACATCGTTAACCCCATTGTCATGGCAGAAACCGCAGCGGCGATCGCTAACGAATTTGGCTTAGAGCTACAGATTCTTGAGCGAGAAGACTGCGAGAAGTTAGGGATGGGTTCTTTTTTGGGCGTTGCTCAAGCTTCTGACCTGCCGCCTAAATTTATCCACCTCACCTATCGCCCTGAGGGAACACCCCGCCGCAAACTGGCGATCGTCGGCAAAGGGCTGACCTTTGACTCTGGTGGGCTCAACATCAAAGGACCAGGCAGCGGTGTAGAAATGATGAAGACCGACATGGGTGGGGCCGCCGCAACGCTCGGTGCTGCAAAGGCGATCGGGCAGATTAAGCCCGATGTTGAAGTTCACTTCATTAGTGCTGTAACCGAGAACATGATCAGTGGTCGGGCTATGCGCCCCGGCGACATTCTCACTGCCTCTAATGGCAAAACCATTGAAGTCAATAACACTGACGCTGAGGGCCGTTTGACCCTGGCAGATGCGCTGGTGTTTGCCGAAAAGCTAGGCGTAGATGCCATTATCGATCTGGCAACCCTAACCGGAGCCTGCATTGTTGCACTCGGTGATGATATTGGCGGGTTGTGGAGCGAAGATGAGGCGATCGCCACCCAGCTTACCCAAGCCGCCGAACGTTCTGGCGAAAAGTTTTGGCGAATGCCTATGGAAGAAAAATACTTCGACGGCTTAAAGTCTGTTGTAGCCGATATGAAAAATACTGGCCCGCGTGCTGGAGGCGCAATCACAGCCGCCCTCTTCCTCAAACAATTCGTTAAAGAAACCCCCTGGGCCCATCTAGACATCGCTGGGCCTGTGTGGAAGGAAAAGGAAAATGGCTACAACAACCCCGGAGCTACGGGTTTCCCGGTTCGGACGTTGGTGAATTGGGTGTTGAGCTAAGGGGTTAGGGGGCAGGGGCTAGGGGCTAGGGGAGCGCTAAAGCCCCTTCTGAAGACTCTGCCTCCGTAGTTCCCAAGCCCAGCTTAGGAACAGGTAAAAACTTGCAAAGACTCGGCAACAAAGGTAGGTAGAAGGAAATATGCCCTAGCCCCCAGTCCCTAGCCCCTTACTTAACAATCCCTTTTGTAAAGAAATATTGCAACTCCAAGAACTTCCGTGTTAACTTCTATTTACAAGAGTTGACTTAACTGAGGATTGCTGTCATGGAAGCTCAAGAGCCTAAGTTTGGATTTACCCGGTTTGCTGAAACTTGGAACGGTCGCTTGGCAATGATTGGTTTCGTCGTGGGTTTGGCTACCGAATATGTGACTGGTCAGGGCATCCTCTCTCAACTGGGCTTGATGTAATTATTCCTGCCAAGTTTAGTTAACAATTCATCAATAGCAAAGGGGCGCACACTGTGCGCCCCTTTGCTATTGGGTATCACGAGAGTTAGAAAAAAATGGGAGAGGGTTAAGCCTTTTTTTGCTAACTTGAGTACCAGCGGAATGTGTCTAAAATTCGGCGCTAAGCGGAGTTCTGGGAAAAGGAATCACGTCACGGATGTTGCTCATCCCCGTCATGAACTGCACAACCCGCTCAAAGCCTAAGCCAAATCCGGCATGGGGCACTGTGCCATAGCGGCGTAGGTCAAGATACCACCAGAGGTCTTCAGGATTCATGCCCTGCGCTTGAATCCTCCGTTCCAGCACGTCAAAACGCTCTTCCCGTTGAGAGCCGCCAATGATTTCGCCGATCTTAGGAGCTAACACGTCCATTGCTCTGACGGTCTTCTCATCGTCGCTGAGGCGCATGTAAAAAGCTTTGATTTCCGTAGGGTAGTCCGTCACGATGAGCGGCTTTTTGAATAGCTCTTCTGCCAGGTAGCGCTCGTGTTCGGACTGCAAGTCCAAACCCCAGGAAACGGGATACTCAAAGGTACGATCGCTCTTTTCTAGTAGGGCGATCGCCTCTGTATAAGTAATTCGCTCAAACTCGTTGTTGATAATATTGTCTGCTGTCGCCAGCACCGAGTCATCAATCCGCTGGTTAAAGAACTCCATATCTTCTGGGCAAGCTTCCAGCACATACTTAAAGATGTGTTTGAGAAAGTCTTCTGCCAGGTTCATGTTGCCTTCCAGGTCGCAGAAAGCCATCTCCGGCTCGACCATCCAAAACTCTGCTAGGTGGCGTGATGTATTCGAGTTTTCGGCTCGGAAAGTCGGGCCAAACGTGTAAACATTGGAGAACGCCAGCGCCATTGCCTCGACCTGAAGCTGTCCACTGACAGTGAGGTAAGCCTGTCTGCCAAAGAAATCTTGGCTAAAGTCTACTTTCTGATCCTTGGTCAGAGGCACTTTCTGTAAATCCAAGCTGGTGACGGTAAACAGTTCTCCTGCCCCTTCACAGTCATTTGCAGTAATGATTGGCGTGTGAATCCACAGAAAGCCTCGCTCTTGAAAGAACTGGTGAATGGCGGCAGCACAGGCATTGCGAACCCGTAGTACAGCTCCGATCGTGTTGGTGCGCGATCGCAAATGTCCCATCGTTCGCAAAAACTCAAACGAATGGCGCTTCTTCTGCAACGGATAAGTTTCTGGATCGGCTTCCCCTTGAACGGTGACGCTTTCTGCCTTCATCTCAATCCGTTGACCTTTGCCCGGAGATGGCACCAACACTCCCGATACTTCTAAAGCAGCGCCCGTATTCAACCGCCGAACCACTTCGGCATAATCCGGCAAATCTTGATTGATCACGACTTGAAGGCTAGCCAGAGAGGAGCCATCATTCACCTCAACAAAGGAAAACCCTTTCAATTCCCGCTTAGTTCGCACCCAGCCCTGAATTTTGACCGCTTCGTCAGGCTGCCCGGTTTTTAAGAGTGTTGCAATGCGTTGAGTCGTCATGGCGGAAATCACAAGGTTAGAAGAATGGTGAATTTGGAAAAGAACGCAGATTCCTTTTCTCATATTGCCTCAGAGAGCTAAAGTTCTGTGGCAAATGCAAGAACTGCTTCCTGGGAGGAGCGGCAGGTGTGAAAAATGAAAAAGCTAGAAAATGCAAGCATTCTTTCGTTAAAGAGCGATTTTACCCCGAGTTTCAGAGTACGTTACCGAACAGACAGGTTTACGCCCTTAATCAATAATCTGTGTACAGAATTAGTGTGGTAATTCTCTGTTTAGCTAAGCGGAAGTGACTGAAAAATGATCCTTAACCTTGAGAGATGGAAAAACGGTAATGTTTTTCATAGTATGTTTCTCCCTGTATACTGTCTGCCATTCTCTTTTTAAGTAAGGCTTAGTTTAGAAACGCCCAATGTCTGAGCCTGAAATTTTCAATAAACCCAAGAATCACTTACTAGCTGCCCTGCCTGATGAAGACTACCAGCGCCTCTTACCTCACTTGGAGGAGGTTCAGCTTCCGTTGAGAAAAATCCTCTATGAGCCAGGTGAAACTCCTAGCGCAGTTTACTTTCCCAATAATGCGATGGTTTCCCTCGTTGCGACGATGGAAGATGGAGCAACCGTTGAAGTTGGGCTGGTAGGTGCTGAGGGCGTAATTGGTTTGCCTATTGTTTTGGGCGGTAAAGCAACTGTCTACCAAGCAATCGTGCAGCTTCCTGGCACTGGAACGAGGCTAGATGCCGATATCTTTAAAGCTGAATTTGAACGGGGCGAATATCTGCAAAGGTTGGTGTTGCTCTACACCCAGGCATTGCTCACTCAGGTTTCACAGAATGCGGTTTGCAACCGTTTACACACTATCGACGAACGGTTGGGACGCTGGTTGCTATCTGTTCAAGATTCCTTGGAAGCAGATGAGCTACCGCTGACCCAGGAGTTTATTTCGCAAATGCTGGGAACCCGCCGAGCTAGCGTTACCGTGGCTGCGGGAAGTTTGCAAGAGCAGGGAATCATCAGCTATAGCCGAGGCAAGATCACGATTCTCAATCGGGAACGGCTTAGAGAGAAGTCCTGCGAGTGCTACAACGTGATTAGCGGTGAGTTTAATCGGCTATTAGGACTTAAGAGGAATTCGTCTTAAATAAGCTCGTCTAGTTGGGGCGATCGCCCCATGCTTGAGCTGCTATATGTACGCAGATGAACAGACAAGTGCACAGTCGACTGGTATCGTATTACCGATGTTAGGTTTGAAAAAGTTGCTCAGGCTTACTAGTACTCATTTCTGCTTATTCCGGTTTGTGACTGTATGAATATAGAGAGCGGTTCTGTTGTTCTCTTTCATCCAGGTTCATCCAAGCCAGCAGATATGAGTGTAGGGTTAGTCTTTTAGAAAGCATTTTGTTTGCTGTAAGTCTTATTACACCTTGTCTTAAATAAGTTTTAGCTGAAAGTTCGTTAATGCATCAGGTGGGAGATTTTTGAGTCAACTTGAATGAGTAGAGCCGTCATAGAAAACGGGTGCAAAGGTTCTGCATGTATATCGTGCAGTTTCTAAGCCTAAGTACAGATAAAAGTTCTACCTGAACCGCAGAGCTTTTTATCGGTGTATTGTTGCATGTCTCTCTAAGCAAGTTAACTCCACAATCGAGCGAGTTATTAGTGTTTGCTAATTCACGCTTTGGTTCCACCTAGCCTTTCAACCGTGTAGCTTGAAAAGGGTAGAGCAACTAATGACATTGCCTATCAGGGACGATTTCAGTGTTCGTGAACCAACCTCTCAAAATGTGCCGTTGCTGAATGGGCTGCGGTTGTTGATTGTAGACGACGATCCAGATACCCGATGCCTGTTTGCCCTTGTCTTAGAAGAAGATGGAGCAGAGGTAATTGTGGCAGCTTCGGCAGATGAGGCGATGGATGCCGTTGAGCAGCATCAGCCAGATGTAGTGGTTAGCGATATTTTAATGCCCTGTACAACGGGCTATGACCTGCTTCGTCAGGTTAAAGATCTAGACGCACGTCGGGGCAAGCAAACTTTGGCGATCGCCGTCACAGCACTCGCAGGGCATGAAGAACGTGCCCGTGCCCTAGAAGCAGGGTTTAGTGGCTATTTGCCGAAGCCTGTAAATATCGACAACCTGTCAGCTGCTGTTGCGATTTTGGCAGGACGGGCGATCGCCGTTTAACCCCAGACTTACTCAGCAAAGTATCTAAGCAGCCAACCTACAACAATTCCCAGCCCACCAAATCGGACTGCCTGCCAAAATACCTCCTTTAGCCCGTTCCAGGAAAAGAGCTGGCTTTCTAGCGCAACTTCTAATTCCTCTAGCTGTTGTTGGATTTGCAGAAGCTCAGCTTTTAGCTCTCGTGAACGGATTTGCTTGAGTTCTCGCTGTGTTTGACTGAGCCGTTGCTGAAGCTGAAGCTGCCGCTGTTGGTCGGCTTTAACTTGAGCATAGCGGGCTTTTAGAGCTTGTAGCGATCGCTCCACCTCAGCTAATGTTTGCTCAAATTCCCGATCGTCAGTCTCATCGGGAGATGGTGAAGGAGAATCTTGGGACGGCTTCATGCTGGCGTAGTAGAGTAGGGACAGTTAGCTCATGAATAGTATGCCTGACTCACCGCTTCATTCGATTCAGTTTTCTCCCCTATCCACTGCCAAAACGGGCAACGTGTCGGAGTTGAGTACGTTGGAACTGGCGCAAGCACTAGCAGAACGGCTGGCGATCGCCCCCAATGACTGGCATCGGCTCAAGTCAAACCGCAAGGCAAGAGCCGCAGAACAGGCGGCGATCGCTCTGGTATACCTGCTCAGCGACCAGTCTGAGGAATCCTTGCTCAGACTACAGCAAGCTGCCGGATGGCTCGATCGCAGTATCTCAGCACCTCCCTGCCCAACGCATGGGAAATAGAACCTAGCCCCTCCCCCGGGGCAACGTTCTCGTCTCTATCGTTTGCCACATTACTTTAGTTTGAATCAGCGGCGGCTGAGGTTTGTAGCTGCGATAAACAGTTACTACGCTAATGGTGGACACCAAGGCGATCGCAGGAGCTACAACGGGCACCCAGCCACCAATGACAAAGATAAACAGTGCCGTTCCAGTGAGCACGATCAGCATCCCGACGCTGCTCGCGCCTAGACTCACGGGGTGGCGAACCATCCAAGCAACACAGCCACCAGCGATCGCCCAACCTGCTACCCAAATCATCTCCAGCCAATCCGGCCAGTACCAAAAAGGCTGTTGCCCATCCATCGCAGCACTGAGAATTTGACTGACCATTTGAGCATGGACGATTACTCCTGGCATTCGATAGTCAGTCTGACGGACGGCGCTGTAGGGCGTATTAAACAAATCTTTGCCGCTGGGAGCAGTTGTGCCGATTAACACAATTTTGTCGCGAACCCAGTCCGGCTCAATTTTGCCGTTCATCACATCAGTGAAAGAAACTTGTCTAGCTACATTTGTCGCAGCACGGTAGTTCAGCATCACCTGATAGCCACCCCAATCCGCTTTCTGATAGCCACCTGCTGTCGGTTCTAGGGGCAGAAATACCGTATTGCCCAACTGCATATTGTCAGAGTTAGCTTCACTTGGACGAGGCTCGACATTTTCTGCTGCTAAGTACTTAAAAGCTAATCGCAGTCCAAAAGAGTAATATACTCCTTGCTCGTTGCTGCCGATCAGCAGATGCCGACGGATGACATCATCGTTGT
Organism: Oculatella sp. FACHB-28; assembly: GCF_014696015.1. NCBI lineage: Bacteria > Bacillati > Cyanobacteriota > Cyanophyceae > Oculatellales > Oculatellaceae > Oculatella > Oculatella sp. FACHB-28. The sequence continues at coordinate 147,414 of NZ_JACJPJ010000090.1, forward strand.
CGATCGCAAAATCATTAAATCCAACTCGCTCTTCAGGCACACCCGGCGGAGGCGGAATGTAATCTGCTTCAGAGGTGCCCAGTTTAGTAATGGCGATAATATCGTCAGACTGCTGCAGTACTTGCAATAGCTCTTGATGTCCGGGTTCTTGAGGAAGCTCCCGATATAGATCAAGCCCTATCACACGAGGTTGATAACCCTGTAGGGTTTGCAATACCTGAGTCACAGAGGCATCGGAAGGGGTAGGTCGCCCTAGCGCTTGAAGATCGGCTTCAGTAATGGCAACGACCAGCAGCCGAGGGTCTGGTGGGGCATCTTTGCGAAGCCGCGTCATCTGGTCAAAAGCCGCAATTTCTGGATTTTGGAGCCAACTCATTTCTCGGGCACCCAGAACCATACTGGTGATAGCGAGGGTAGCGATCGCCACCACTTTTAACCCCAACTTAACTCGCTGTGTCAAAGTTTCTGCTAGTGCCAGCATCGTTTGCTCACGCATCATCACTTCTGGCATGAGCATTGACGGCAGTAAGGCTTGTGGCGTGGAAGTCAGGTCTGTAGGCAACTCAGATAGCCGATCTAGCGCCCACAGCACCTCACTCGCAGACTGGTAGCGTTTGCTAAAGTGGTGTCGCACCATTTGACTGAGAATAAACGCTAAGCCGGGGCTAATGCTGGCGTAATCTTCCCAAATCAGTTCGGAGGTTTCTGGGTCTTCGGGCAGTTGGGAAGGCTGCAAGCCCGTTACTGCCTGAATTGCAGTGACACCCAATGCGTAAATGTCGCTGCTAAAACGAGGTTTACCTAAAAGCTGTTCGCCCGGTGTATAACCTTGAGTACCAATGCCGACCGTGAAACCTGTCTGCCCTGACTCGCCCTGAATTTGAGTGCGAATCTCCTTGACGGCTCCAAAATCGATCAAGACAATTTTGCCATCTTGTCGTCGTCGAATCAGGTTGCCAGGTTTGATGTCGCGATGGATGACCTGATTTTTGTGGATAAACTCCAGCACGCCCAGCACATCTTTGAGTAAAGCAACGACTTCTGCTTCATTCAAACGGCTAGCACGAGAAATTTCTTCGCTCAGCGGATGTCCGTCGATGAATTCTTGAACCAGGTAGAATTCTCGATTTTCCTCGAAAAAGCCCAATAGCTCAGGAATCTGGTCGTGTTGTCCCAGTTTGCCAAGGGCCCCAACTTCGGTATCAAACAGGCGACGAGCTACTTCAAGAAACTTGCTGTCTCGACTAGCGGGCTTAAAATGCTTAATGACGCAGCGCAAACCACCGGGATGCTGAATGTCCTCTGCGAGATAAGTTTGACCAAATCCGCCAGCTCCCAATGCGGTGATGAGTTTGTATCGCCCACCCAGTAACGTCCCTAGCATGGTAGCTCAACGTGCATGTTTAATGATTCTTACACAGAATCTTCGATCGGCATCAAGACCCTAAACTTTTAGGTTAATCTTCCTATGGCTAAAAATACAAGGATCACGGCAACAACGAAATTGTTAGGCGTAATTGGCTACCCGATCGCTCACTCCCTATCCCCCGTCATGCACAATGCCGCGATCGCCCATTTGGAAGCTGACTATGCTTATTTGCCCTTTCCGGTGCCGCCCGAACATCTAGAGCAGGCGATCGCAGGCTTTGCTGCAACTGGGGTGCAGGGCTTCAACGTCACTATTCCCCACAAGCAGGCAGTTATACCATTTCTGTCAGAAATTTCTGAGATTGCTCAAGCAGTCGGAGCCGTTAACACGGTCTACCGCACTGAGCGAGGCTGGGGCGGCACTAACACCGACGTAACCGGATTTCTAACTCCCCTCTACATCCACCAGCGGCACTGGAACCAAAATATCGCCGTTGTTTTGGGAAATGGTGGAGCCGCCAGAGCCGTTGTTGCAGGTTGTGCCCAGCTTGGCTGTACCCAGGTGCAGGTGGTGGGACGCGATCGCCAAAAGCTTGAAGCCTTTCATCATGGTTGGGTGAATTCTCCCCTTTCTCCTACGCTTTCTGTTCATCTCTGGGAGGAACTGCCCCAACTGCTGCCCCAGGCAGATCTGCTGATCAACACAACGCCGATTGGAATGCACCCTCACAACGATGCCTCTCCGTTAACGCTGGATGAGATGAAGTTGCTAAAAGTAGAGACGATCGCCTATGACCTGATTTATACACCACGCCCTACAACCTTCTTGCAGCTCGCTGAGAAACAAGGAGCGATCGCCATTGATGGTTTGGAAATGCTGATACAGCAAGGGGCTGCTGCTCTCCAACTTTGGCTCGGTCAACCTGTTCCTGTAGAGGTGATGCGGCGAGCATTGAAAGAAGTTTTGAGTTTTGAGGTCTAAGTTTATCCTCGTCGTTCTATTTCAGCCAGCGCCAGTTATATCGATTCCATTCGTAAACACCCTGGATTTCGTATTCCATGCCGTTGTCAAAGCGAATCATGCAGTTTGTGTAGGTGCTATAGCTTGCAGGCATGATGCCGTTGCTATCAGAAGCTTGGCTGACGTGAATCACTGTGCAGCCAAACCACTCTCGGCTGCAGGGGCCCTCTTCCTGCACCCATTCCCAGAGATTGTTAGACACTTCGATGCGATCGCCCAGTTTTAGCGATACAGCGGTTTCTGCATACTCCGCAACGTGGAAAGGCTGCACTTGCTCTAACCATTGCGGTCCATACAAATCGCGAATAAATTGAATTGCTCCTGACTCACGCCCCTCTAGCCAATCGTTTAGCAGTTGCACCTTCCAAGGAATTCCCTCTTGCTCTTGCATCTGGATAAATTGCAACAAAGCTGTTCGCTGCTCAGGCGTTAGCTCATTTAGCGGATTCTCAGCCTCAATTGGGGAGTCTATTTCGCTACTACCGTTCTGTGAAGCTGTCCCTGCCGACTGACTTTGGCTCAGGGCGATCGCTGCCGCCAAAAGAATTTGCTTTTGTTCAGCCTCAAGTGGGTATCCGGCAGCCTCACACTCGCCAAAAGCTGCTTTTAAGACGGCTTCAATTTCGGCTTTGGTCATAGCAAATACTAGACACAAATATTGAGTAGATGCAAATGTTAGGCACAGTGCCTATGACTTTTCCTTGGGCTGACTTCAATGTAAAAAAACAAACATCCAGCGTTCATCTCAAATTAGGATGATTAACTCTAACTTAACGAATTTATAAACTGCAAAGTCTTCCAGTATGCTCCTCTTTAGGATGATTTATTGCTGCCCTTCCAGCGTTTCTCAAATCAATTCACGCTAAGCTGAGAAATGTTAGATCACTTCATATATTTGAACTTTAAGGTTGAGTCTATGCAGTCCCGAGTACTAATTGTTGCTATTGTATCTTGCTGTATTTGGCTGCTGAGCTGGGTTTCAACTCCTGCTGCGTGGGCACTTACTCAGATTAAATTGTCTGATTTGTCTTATCACGAATGCCCCGCCGATATCGCAGAAGGAACCGTCACGCCAGGAGGCGCAAGTCGAGCAGCAAATTGCTTTATCATCACTGGCAAGGCTCAGAACGACTCAGGTAAGCCCGTTCTCAATGCCGATATTTTCGGGCGTATCTATGATGCCAATAACAACCCCGTAATGCAGAACCGCACGCGGCTTGGCTCCATTGAGGAGGTCCCTCCAGGAGCGAGTGACTTTGAACTGCGTGTCACCGTTGCAGCCAATCAGCCCACACCGCTGAAGCTAGAGCAGTTCAAAGCATCTGGCTTTGTTGGCAAGGTTCGACGATAGTTTTGAGTACCTAATCTTCAAGCGGGAAGGGAATAATAAATAGCAAACAGGGGTTTGGCACTGCCAGACCCCTGTTTGTGTTTGCTGTGAATTGTTTGCTGTGAAGCGTCAACTAGTACATTGCCAATTGTCCGCCACCTGCCAATCCTGTGACTGCTTGAGCAACAAAACCAAGCAGAAAAATGGCAAGCATTGGGGACAGATCGATGCCACCCAGCGGGGGAATAAAAGAGCGAAAGACGTTGAGGTAAGGGTCGGTCAATTGACTGAGAATAGAAAATGGAGGATTCATCCAGTTGATGGTAGGAAACCAACTCAACAGGATGCGAATGAACAGTAGAGCGATATAGATTCTCAAGAAGATACTTATCGGCTCGGCAATCAGAGTAATCGGGTCAGTCATGGATACTGCGCTTTCCTAAGCTATAGGAACTTGTTGGCTAAAGGTATGAATAACCTAGACATGAATTCAGTCTAACGGATACCTGTAGCCTCAGGATGAATCAATCAGTACAACTCTGAAGTTCAAGTAGCTTGGCAGGAAGGGTTAGGGCGAGGGCGAGGGGCGAGGGGCAAAAAGTATTTCACCTCATCCTTCATCTCTTCTTGTTGCTCCTAATCTCTGGCGATCGCCCGCTCTCCTCCCTCATGCTTAGGCATACCGTTGGTGCTACTGAGTTGCTGACGCACATCATCAATTGCCTCATTCAGTTCAGCAATTTTGCCTTCTAATCCACGGCGGGCCGCTTCAATGCTCTGCTCAGTGGGAGGGCTAAATGGACGCCTGCGGACTGCTTTATCTTTAAGCTTAGGAAAATCCTCAGATGAGGTTTCGTCCTGGGTGAGCTTAGAGCTAACCACTGCGCCTAAGACGCCACCTACTACACCGCCGACAACAGTTCCTAGTAAAAACCCGCCAAGAAAACTATCACGCTGACTCATAATTAACCACTGAAAGAAACTCGGAGTGATTTCTGATGACTCCCTCACAGCTTACTCGCTAGAAGAGGAGGTTGCCCACCAAAAAGTTGCCTACAATGCTGACGTTTAGGCTCAGAAGAAAATTCTATCTTTACCTATGTTGATCTAGGTTTGAGCATGAATATTTAGGTGCCAAAGGTGCGATCGCCTGCATCTCCCAACCCGGGAACAATGTAGCCCTTGTCGTTTAGCCCTTCGTCAATTGTGGCTGCATAAATATTCAATCCTGGATAAGCAGCACCCAGTTTTTGTAAAGCTGTAGGTGCTGTGACCACCGAAATAATACGCACTAGTTCTGGGTCGGCTCCCCGTTTTACCAACTCAGCCATTGCTGCCAGACTGCTTCCGCCCGTTGCCAGCATCGGCTCGCTAACCAGAATTCGGGTTTGGGGTGCAAATTGCTCTGGGAGCTTGTTTAAATAGCAGGTTGCTTCCAGCGTTTCCTCATTCCGCACCAGACCGAGGTGATAAACCGAAGCAAGCGGCAACAACGCCTGTGCTCCCTCCAAAAGAGCTAACCCAGCACGTAGAATAGGCACCACCGCAACTGGAATTTCTGGATTAATAAACGTTGCTGGGCAGGACGCAAGCGGAGTTTGCACCGTTGTTTCCACAATAGGTAGCCAATCGCGAATTGCTTCGTAGGTCAACCAGCGCCCCAGTTCAGTCATAGCGCTGCGAAAGAGAACGGAGGGAGTCGATTCATCACGAGCAACAGCTAGCCAGTGTCTAATCAGCGGGTGAGGTGGAACGTGAACGCGCAGTTGGGGAGCCATTGCCAGAAAAAAAGACGGTAGTTATGCAGAAATTTGCCCTAATCATACTCTGTTCTTGTGAGGCAATATTCAGCATTGCTCAAACTTGCTAGCTTCCACAAAGTCCATTTATCTAGTCAGCCCAGCCAGCATGCCCTTAGAAAAAGCAGGCTTATTGAAAGTCTTTTGCATTAGTGTTGACATTAATTTGCAACAAGCTTATATTGTTTTCAGTGTTCTCCTCTCAAAGGATCGGCAGGTGGGGTTGGTCAGCAGACTAATCCCCCTTTTTTTTGTCTATGCCTTGTTCCAGAATCCGACGCTAGAATCCTGGCAAATCAAGCAATCCAGAGTGGGATACACTGAAGAGTAGAATTTTTCAGCTAAACGCCTTACTCCAACTGCCTTTATGCCTGCTACTTCTGAACCTTTTGAGCAATCTACTGCTGCACATCCATCCACGTCTCAAGATTCTCACGCCCCGACAACTGCAAGAGTGGACGCAAAGGTTAATTCGGCAGACAGTTTTGATGTGATCGTAATTGGCTCCGGAATTGGTGGACTAGTCACTGCAACCCAGCTAGCGGCTAAGGGTGCGAAGGTGTTAGTGCTGGAGCGCTACGTAATTCCAGGAGGTAGTGCGGGCTATTTTGAGCGCTCGGGCTATCGTTTTGATGTTGGCGCATCAATGATTTTTGGTTTTGGCAAACAGGGAACCACAAACCTCTTGACTCGCGCCCTAGAGGCAGTGGGGGTCAGCTTAGAAACAATCCCCGATCCGGTACAGATTCAGTACCATTTGCCGGATCAGCTAGAGCTAAAAGTTCACCGAGACTATGAGAAGTTTTTGCAAGAACTAACTGCTCGGTTTCCCCATGAGCAGCAAGGCATTCGTCAGTTTTACGATGAATGCTGGAAGGTATTTAACTGTCTGAACGCAATGGATCTGCTGTCGCTTGAAGAGCCTCGCTACCTGACGCGGGTGTTTTTTCAGCATCCGTTTGCTTGTCTGGGCTTGGTGAAGTATTTACCCCAAAATGTGGGTGATCTTGCTCGCCGCTATATTCAAGATCCGGAGTTGCTCAAGTTTATTGACATGGAGTGTTACTGTTGGTCGGTGGTTCCGGCAGACCTAACTCCCATGATTAACGCGGGAATGGTGTTTTCCGATCGCCACTATGGTGGCATTAATTATCCCAAAGGCGGAGTCGGTCAGATTGCTCAAAAGTTGGTCGAAGGACTGGAAAAAGCGGGTAGTCAGATTCAATACAAAGCCAGGGTGACAGAGATCATTCGCGAACAAGGACGGGCGATCGCCGTTCGCCTAGCCTCTGGGCAAGTCTATCGGGCAAAACGAATTGTTTCCAATGCCACTCGTTGGGATACTTTTGAAAAACTGTTGCCCAAGTCAGATATGCCCCGTGCCGAGCAAAAATGGCAGCAGCGCTATCAAAAATCACCCAGCTTCTTCAGTTTGCATTTAGGTGTGAAGGCAGATGTGCTGCCTCCTGGTACAGAGTGCCACCACATTTTGCTGGAAGATTGGAGCCGCATGGAAGATGCAGAAGGAACCATTTTTCTGTCTATTCCAACCCTGCTTGACCCCGATTTAGCTCCATCTGGGCATCACATTCTGCACACCTTTACGCCAAGCTGGATTGAAGACTGGCAGGGCTTGTCTCCCAGCGAATATGAGCAAAAAAAAGACAAGGTAGCAGACCAGATTGTCAATCGCTTAGAAAAACTGTTTCCTGGATTGTCTGCTGCGCTAGATTATCAAGAAGCGGGAACTCCACGCACTCATCGACGCTTTTTAGGACGAGATGATGGTACTTATGGTCCCATTCCTACCCGCAAGCTGCTGGGGTTGTTGGGTATGCCGTTTAACCGTACTGCTGTTCCCGGACTTTACTGTGTGGGTGACAGCACCTTCCCAGGGCAGGGCTTAAATGCGGTTGCTTTTTCTGGTTTTGCCTGTGCCCACCGAATTGCGGTTGACTTGGGTTTATAGTGCTATTCACTTCAGTGCTATCCACTTCGGTTAGGACAAGCAAGAGAGGTAGAGCGAAACTTTGCCTCGCCATTCTATAGAAATAAACCTCCTCCAGCTAATCGCTGGAGAAGGTCATTTATGTTATACACGCGTCCTTTTGCAGTGTGATCTAGAACTGGCTCGGAATTTCCAAAGCAACTAAACCACAGCGCGGACACATTTGCTAGCTTATTGAGCCAGTAGTTTTATGACTTCTATCAGGAGGTCGAAAATTTAACTGCTCTATTCGGAAACCGGATCTTACTTTTGGAGCAGTCTTACACGTTTCAAAATACGCGGCCTTAAAGAGAACTGGTATTACACGCCAGTCACTCAAGTTAGGACAGAAGGAAGGGCACCCCGCCTGGCGGGGTGCCCTTCCTTCTGTCCTAACCTATATGGCTACAGCTAAATTAATTGATTGTCATTTCGCTAGGTTGTCGAGCTGCAACGGTATTCTCCAAACAGCCGATACCTTCAATTTCAATCCGAATGCGATCGCCAACCTGCAAGGGTCCGATGCCTTCTGGTGTCCCAGTTAGTACTACGTCTCCAGGCAGCAAAGTCATCACTTGGCTGATGTAGGACACTAAAACATTAGGCGCAAATACCATTTCGCTGGTTAATGCAGACTGTACAGGGTCAGGCTCTTCATTTAGAAAAGTTTGGAGTTGTGCGCCTACACTTAGCTCTCGTACAATCCACGGCCCTAGCGGACAGAAAGTATCAAAGCCTTTTGCTCTCGTCCATTGCCCGTCTCGCTTTTGCAAGTCTCGTGCGGTCACATCATTGGCGATAGTGTAGCCCCAGATTTTGGACTGAGCCGCTTCAGCCGTGCAGTCTACACAGCGATCGCCAATCACCAGCGCCAATTCTCCTTCATAGTCTACCCGTTGGGACTGAGGAGGATAGTGAATCAGGGATTCTGGTGCCGTGATAGCGGTAGATGGCTTCATAAATAACAGCGGCTCTTTGGGTACTTCTCCTCCCATTTCGGCAGCGTGCTTCATGTAGTTCTTGCCAACTGCGACAATCTTTGAGGGCGCACAGGGAGCTAAAAGCTGATAGTCCTCTGGCGCTATCTCCTGGTCTGTTGGCTGTCCTTTCAGCCAAGGGGGAGCATCTAACACTTGCACCCGTCGATCGAGGTGCAATAAGCCATAGTAAAGTTTCCCTGCTAAAGTCTGAATTCGGACGTAGCGCTGCGCCATAGTCAGTAAATTAATGAATATCTAAAAATTTTGACGAGTTAATCAGTCGATCAATAAAGCAGATGTGGGTAGATTGGTAACAACTAGGATATGATCGTAATTCCTTGCTTCTGGTCGAAAAGCCTAATGGAACGAGGTAAATGTGACGAGGTGAGTAAGCTTACCTACTCCTCCATTTTCCCCAGCCGGGTCAATTTTGCAACCAGAAGCCACTAGTCCACAAGGAGATTATCGACATGAACTATATCTATGAAACCATGTATATTCTGCGTTCTGATCTGGGAGATGAGCTAACCGATCAGGCGATTGAGAAGTACCAAAGCCTGCTGCGGGAGCAGGGAGCGCAGGATGTTGAAACCCAGCATCGAGGTAGACGGCGTTTGGCTTACGAAATCCAAAAGCAGCGGGAAGGAGTCTATATTCAAATGAATTACAAAGCTCCTGGCGAAGCAGTTGCAATTTTGGAACGGGCAATGCGTTTGAGTGATGAAGTGATTCGCTATCTCACTACCAAGCATGAAGTGCCTGCTGCGGAAGTTGAAGAGGCGATCGCCGCCGAAGTTTAATCACTTAACTCGCTGCTTCTAGCTACCTACAAGCCCACTCGAAGATATAGTCAGGTCATCTGAATCCTTCCCAGATCAAGAGTGATTAAGTTTCAAGCGCTAGGCTGGAGGAAGGATACCCTTCCTCCGTTTTAGTGTTCAGCGAATCAGGTGAGCCATGAAACTTTCTAAAAAGAACCTGGATGAGCGGTCAAACCATCTCTACGACGTGATTATCGTAGGCGGCGGGGCGGGTGGGCTGTCCGCTGCAATCTACCTTCAGCGCTATCGGCTTTCTTGTCTTGTCATCGAAAAAGGGCGAGGACGTTCTTTCTGGATGCAGGAATTGCGAAATTATCTGGGCTTACCGCCAACTACACCTGGACGGGATCTTTTGCAGCAAGGGCAAGACCATCTGCTCTCATTGGGGGGCGACCACCTGCGAGGCTTCGTCGAAGATGTACAGGATGAAGGAGATACCTTTGCCGTCAAGGTCAAACTGGGTAAGCAAGACAGCATTTATCCTGTGTTTCGTTCCAAATATTTAATTGCGGCTAGCGGACTAATCGACCACCTGCCGCAGCTTGAAGACATGCAAAACGTGTACGACTATGCAGGCTATAACCTGCACGTTTGCATGATTTGCGATGGGTATGAAATTGCCGATCTCAAATGTGGCTTGTTTGTAAACACTGAAGCTGCCATCAACACTGCCTTCGTGCTGAATTGGTTTACCCCTTACATCACCGTGTTCACGCAGGGTTTGACAGAGGTGAATCCTGAAATGCGGCAAAAGCTCAAAGATTACGGCTATCCGCTGGTTGAAACGCCAATTCGCCGCTTCTTAGGACACGACCACGAGATGACCGGCGTAGAGCTAGCAGATAGCTCTATGGTCGAGTTACAAACTGGGCTAGTAGCGATGGGTTCTCACTTTTACAATGAGTACCTGAAAGGGCTGGAGCTTCAGTGGAAAGGCAACAATCTGGTAACAGATTCGATGTGCCGAACTTCACATTCTCGCATTTTTGCGGTTGGAGATTTAAAAGACGGTTTAAACCAGGTGTCAATTGCCGTCGCAGATGGTACATTAGCTGCAACAGCAATTTGGCGAGACATCCGCCGCGCTTCTCCCCCCCGCCGTTGGGAACAAAATTTGATTGAGCCTATCGGAGCCGTAACGTGACTTACTCCCACACTCCTAATCCCGATCTTCAAGCCGAAGCAGCTAGCCTGCGCGAAGAGTTGCAAATGCGCGATCAGCTTGTGCAACAACTTTCTCAAGAGCTGTTCCGTTTGGTTAAAGGCAATACGGGCTTTATGCCCAGTCCCGAAGTTTCTGAACGCCATCAAGCAGAAATGCGAGCGCTGCGAGAACAGCTTCAGGGCGTTGAGCAGCAGGTGACGTTTTATCAGGAGCAAATCTCGGATCGAGATAGCGAGATTTATCAACTGCGACAGTCTGTTCAGGAGCTAAACGATCGCTCTCGAATGCTTGAACAGGTAGTACAAGAGCTACCGAATATCTATCGGCAAAAGTTTGCTGAACGGATGATTCCAGTGAGAGAAAAGGTGGCTCGAATCCAGCGAGAAAATCGCCAGCTTCATGCCGAACTGCAAAGTGTTAGCTATCGCCTGGCGGTGAGAAGCCGCCGTTCTAGCCAGATTGATCTGCCTAGCTTTCCTCGGATTGGTGCTAGCACTAAGTCAATTCCCTCCTTTGGCAATGTCTAGTGGCGCGAGTTCTAATTCTGGTTGACGCCGCAGATCAACAGGAATGGGTTGAGACTTCTATAGAACTGGTTCAAGGGATAGCTGCGCTGAAGCAGGCGATCGCCACCTTTCCACCTGATCTCTCTAGCTCAGTTCGTGTTACGGTAGAAACTCTCTCAGCAGCGTCTTTACAGAATTTCCCTTTAGGTCAAGCTGATTGGATTTGTCCACTGACCTTAAACTTGCCTGATTCCGTCACATTTGCGGGACGCGAGATATATCGTGCTTGCCGAAATATTTCGGATATGCGACGGCATGTTGAGCAGTTGGGTTATTCAACAGGCGTAGGGCAGTTTTGGTTGCCTATCGTGTTGACGGCAAAGGGAACGCTCTATGCAGAAGCGATCGGTACTGAATCTGGAGGGGCTGAAGTAACTTCATCATCTGCCTTTTTTCAACCGCTGCATTTATCAGACCGTTGGCGGCAGTCGCTTTATCGGCTGGGTCAGCGGCTGTTGCAATCGCTTTCTGCTCCACCTGCAACCTATCTCCTTCAGTTTGGCTTTCGAGGAGAAGCAATCTGCTTTGACCGCTTGTTGCCGTTTCCGGCGGCTCCAGCGATCGCCAGTTTAGGTGTTCAATCTCCTGATTTGTTTGCCTGCCACTGGCTTTGTTTGACTAATCAGCCCATTTTGGATTTAACGATTTTGTCCAACGCTGCTCATCGGGTTTACGAACCTGAATCTGAAGCAGCTAAACTAGCGTGGAATTCCTGTAATTCGGTTGATTGACACAATCCTCTGGCATAAGCCAAGATCATGAGAGAGGTTCATAAAACTTTGTGAAGGCTGTATTGCATGTCTTTTGAGCTGGTATCGCTGGAAACCGTAAAGGAAATCGCACATCAATACGGCTATTGGTCAGTTTTTCTCGGGATTATGCTAGAAAATGCCGGAATTCCGATCCCTGGGGAAACGATTACCCTGGTTGGTGGATTTTTGGCTGGCAGTGGCGAACTAAATTATTGGCTTGTGTTGGGAAGTGCGATCGCCGGCGCTGTAATTGGAGATAGCTGTGGCTATTGGCTAGGTTTTTATGGCGGTTGGTCGCTCATCACCCGTTTAGGACGTATCTTTCGGATCGAAGAGGCGCAACTCGAAGAAGTCCGCAATCAGTTCAGCCAGAACGCAGGCAAAGCTGTCTTTTTAGGGCGATTTATTGCAATCTTGAGAATTTTTGCTGGACCGCTAGCCGGTATTGCCCGAATGCCTTACTACCAGTTCTTTCTCTGCAACTTGGCTGGTGCAGCAACTTGGGCTTCTGTCACTGTCAGCCTCTCCTACTTTGCAGGTCGTTTGATTCCACTTGACCAGTTAGTAGGTTGGGCGGCTCAATTTACGATTGTTGCGCTGTTAGTTCTGGTCGCGTGGATTGCAATTCCTCTGGTGCTAGAGTCTCGTAGAAATAAGCTAAGCGCTAGAGACTAGAGCGGTTAATTTTTTAGTTTTCTTCACAACATCTCCAACTTGTTCTCCTATAACGAAAGTATCGGGACGTTGGAGGAAACGATATGTTTCACAAGATTCTGGTTGCGCTAGACAAGTCTGACATGAGTGCATCGGTGCTTGAAAAGGCAGTGTCTCTGGCAAAACAGGCTAACGCTAACGCTTGTTTGATGTTGCTCCATGTTTTGTCTAGTGATGAGGATGGCAGCCCGGTTTTTCCTGGTTTCTACGGTTTAGAGTACTACCCAGGAATTCATAGTGAGGCGTTGGATGTTTACCAACATCAGTGGGAAGCTTATAAGCAAGAGGGAATTGACTTCCTGAAGCTACGAGCAGAGGAGGCGATCTCCCAAGGCGTTCCCACAGAGTTCACTCAGAATGCTGGTAACCCTGGTGTCACGATCTGTACTCTGGCAAGAAATTGGGATGCTGACTTAATCGTATTGGGACGGCGAGGGCGATCGGGTTTAACGGAGTTGCTCATGGGTAGCGTCAGCAACTACGTTTTGCATCATGCGCCTTGTTCTGTTTTGACGGTGCATCGCTCATCTTGTACGACTTCTGATTCTGTCCATTCTGAAGCGGTTCAGGTTGCAGGTCGGTGACAATGAATATTTGCTGAAGATGTGATGTGCAACTGTTTCAAAGCTTATGCAAAAAAGCGGGGTGCGTTACAAACGCACCCCGCTTTTCATTTAGCACTGAAGTAATGCTATCTCGTTAGATGCTAGAGCTTATCTAGGCAATCGCTGCTACTTTCACATCGCTGGTTGCTAATAGATCCTGAAGTTCTTCAGCATCTACAGTTTCCCGCTCGATCAGCATTTCTGCCAAGCTATCTAGTACATGTTGGTTGTCAACTAGAACCGCTTTGGATCGGCGGTAAGCTTGATCGACCAGGTTCCGCACTTCGTCATCGACAGCGGCGGCTGTTTCTTCAGAGAAGTCACGCTCAGAGGCGATATCTCTTCCCAGGAACATGTTGCCTTGCTGACGACCTAGAGCGACAGGTCCGAGGCGATCGCTCATACCAAAGCGCATGACCATTTGGCGGGCTACTCGTGCTACTTGCTGGAGGTCATTAGAAGCACCTGTCGTCACTTCTTCTTCACCAAAGATGATTTCTTCAGCGATCCGACCGCCTAGAGCCACTGCCATCTGGTTTTGCAGATAGGAGCGAGAATACAAGCCAGAGTCCATCCGGTCTTCGCTAGGTGTGAACCAGGTCAAACCACCAGCACGACCACGAGGAATAATGCTGATTTTCTGTACCGGATCGTAGTCAGGCATCAGTGCGCCGACTAGTGCGTGTCCAGCTTCGTGGTAAGCCACTAAGGACTTGCGCTTTTCGCTCATCACGCGATCCTTCTTCTCTGGACCAGCCAGAACACGATCGATTGCGTCGTTGACCTCATCCATTGAGATCTCGGTCAGGTTGCGGCGGGCTGCCAAGATTGCAGCCTCGTTTAACAGGTTTGCCAAGTCAGCTCCAGTAAAGCCAGGAGTCCGACGAGCAATTTTCTCTAAATCCACGTCCTTAGAAAGGGTCTTGCCACGAGCGTGAACGTTGAGAATTTCCAAACGTCCAGCATAGTCGGGGCGATCGACCACAACTTGGCGGTCAAATCGTCCTGGACGCAGCAGAGCAGAATCCAATACGTCAGGGCGGTTTGTTGCAGCAATGATGATGATGCCAGTGTTACCTTCAAAGCCATCCATCTCAGTTAGCAACTGGTTGAGGGTCTGTTCCCGCTCATCGTTGCCGCCACCCAAGCCAGCACCACGCTGACGACCGACTGCATCAATTTCATCAATGAATACGATACAGGGTGCGTTCGCTTTGGCTTGTTCAAATAGGTCACGTACGCGGGAAGCACCAACACCCACGAACATTTCTACGAACTCAGAACCAGAGATCGAGAAGAAAGGAACGCCTGCCTCTCCAGCCACAGCTTTTGCTAGAAGGGTTTTACCTGTTCCAGGAGGTCCGACTAGCAGTACACCTTTAGGAATTTTTGCGCCAACAGCGGTAAAGCGGTCAGCATTCTTCAAGAAGTCCACAACTTCACTGAGTTCTAGCTTTGCCTGCTCAATGCCAGCTACGTCACCGAAGGTAACTTGGGTCTGCGGCTCCATTTGAACTCTGGCTTTGGATTTACCAAAGTTCATTGCCTGACTGCCAGGGCCGTTTTGGGCACGTCGCAACACAAAGAACAGTACAACTAGCAGCAAGAACGGAATCAGCAGCGTACTCAGTACTCTCACCCAAACGCGATCGTCTGTTTGGGGGGAGACTGAAATGTCTACATCGTTCTCAGTCAAAATGTTGAGCAACTCTGGATCGTTAGGCAAGTTCACCATGATCTTGCTACCGTCTTGAGCAGTCACTTGCGCCTTGGACCGATCAGAACTGATAATCACCTTCTCAACGCGGCCTGCCTGGACTTCGTTGATGAATTGGGGGCTGTAGCGCCACGTTTCTCTAGTTTGGGGCTGCCGGTCAAACAATGCTGTTGCCAGGAAAAGCACCACTACTACTAAAAGTGCGTACAGTCCCGCGTTTCTCCACCGCTTATTCACTGAGGCGTATCCTCCTACTAATTTGTGATTGTGATGCGAAAACGATTTTTAGATTTAATTATTGTTAACTAATATTAACGTATATCAGGAATCTGCGCGTTGCTCGCTGAAAATAGCTGTTGCAACTGCTGAAGTGCCTGATGTTTGGGGTCATAGGTCAGATTACCTGTAGAAGAGAGAACGGTGTGGATTGGGACAACCTGTACTACGCTGTTGCTGTAGGCGATCGCCTCAAAACTTGACACCAACTCTTCACCCCAAGGTTCCTCTCTAATATTCTCATTTTGGCACTTGAGCCAGGAAATGAGTTGCGATCGCATCAATCCTGGCAAAATTCCTGACTCCAGAGGCGAGGTCCACCAGCAGCCTTGCCCCCATCCCCAAAGATTTCCAGTGCTAGATTCAAGCCAATTTCCGTTGAAATCGACCAAGATGGCTTCCTGTGCTCCATGCTGCTGCGCTGCCTGCCGCGCTAACCAAGGAGCAAGATAGTTACCCGTTTTGTGACGTGTGAGAGAGCGGTTCGTTTCTGGCGGAGACAGCCAAGCGATCGCTCCGTTCTTTTGCAGAAGCGCCAGATTGTCGGGTAAGGTGCGTCCGGTGATCCATTCACGCCCATCCGGGAACAAAGTAATTCGCAGCACCGGAAAAGATGAGAGCAAGATTTCTGCTCCGTAGCGGACTCGCTGCCAATCGGGAGACTTCCAGCCAAAAGCTTGGAGGGTTGATTGGAGGCGATCGCAGTGTCCTTTCCAGCTCGTTAACGGATCATCTAGAGACTGCCGATAAACTCGCAGCGTTGTAAAGGCGGTAGCGCCATAAAGCAGTCCCGGATCGTCAATTGCTAGTTCCAACGTACCGCTGTGAGTTATCTTGCCGTCGTACCAGTAGGTTTTAGAGGAAAGCGCCTCTGGCTGGTTGAACCGGGACTGTTTAGAGAAGCTTGAGTTAGAATCATGAGAGTAATACACAAAACTTAACAATGAAGCGGTTAAGGACAGATTTGGAGGGGAGGGAGGCGATCGCAGACCATCTACAATCCGAGTTCTCTTTTCTTGAGGATACGGGTGTTTTGGCTCCTCACCCGGGTGGGCGATCGGCGGGTCTAGAAAGATTAGAGCAGTTCCAGCTTGAGAAATATGGCAAGCAGCGAAACTTTTTAGATGGAGAGGTAGGACAGCTCTCTCCCTATATCAGTCGCGGCTGCCTGGAACTGGAAGAAGTACGGCAATGGGCACTGAGGCACGGCAAATCTAACTCAGTGGAAAAATTCGTCTCAGAATTAGCGTGGCGGGCATTTTTTCATCTGGTTTATGAGGAGGAGGGCGATCGCATCCTCAAGGACATAGAAAAGCCCAAAGTCTCCATGCGCCATCACCAAACCACGCTACCCGAAGACATTGCCAACGGTGAAACAGGCATTCCTTCAATGGATACCTTCATCGCCATGCTGAAGGAAACGGGATATTTGCATAACCATGCTCGGATGTATCTGGCAAGCTACATCGTCCACTTTCGCCGTGTTTCCTGGCGGGTAGGTGCAGACTGGATGTATGGTTTGCTGATTGATGGTGACTTTGCTAGCAACCATCTTTCCTGGCAATGGGTCGCCTCCACTTTTTCTCACAAGCCCTACATCTTCAACCGAGAAAATCTGGAGCGCTACGCCGGATCTGTGCTGCCTGGTGATCCACGTAAAGGCGATCCATTCAACTATTCCTACGAGGAACTTTCGGAACAGCTATTTGGTAGTGAATATCAGCCGGAACGGAGCCGCACTTCTGGGAGCTATCGATAATCTATGCCTGCTTTAATTTGGTTTAACGAAGACGGCTTGAATCCCCAGCATCAGATGGTACAAGACTACGCTGATGCCCAGAAGGTGTATGTGTTTGATGTGAATTACTTGAAGCAGTGGGCGATCGCCAAACATCGGGTGCAATTCATCTACGAATCGCTTCTAGAAATTCCCAACATCGAAATCTACAAAGGAGAAACCGTAGCGACTTTGCGGCAACTCGTCACTGACCATCAAGCCAATGAAATTGTCACCACTGAAACACCAAACCACCTGATCAAGTCCTGGCAGGATGAGTTACTGAAATACACCAATCTGATTACCTATCCTGAAGTTTATCCAGCCACAGACAGTCGCTCTCCTAGACGTTTTTCTCACTACTGGCGAAAGAGCGATCGCGCTTGGTTGAGCTTAACTTAACCGGATTTATCCCTATTCCCATTACAAGATCAGGGATGCACCCCGCGTCGCGGCGTGCATCCCTGATTTTTAGTACCTAACTTTTGACTGGGAAGGAAATAGGTGGAGTAAGAAAAAACAAGAGCTGGTTAAGTGTATTTTGCGTGAACCACAGCAATCTTTCGTAAAAAATGTTACCTGGGCGGGAACTCTAATAGCAAAACTCATCTAGCTTAGGGCAACGCCAAAGGAGCAACCGTGATAACACAGCAGCGTCAGCGTCGCATTGGAGGTTATCGCGCTGGACAGCGCCCTCAGGATGCAAAATATCATCACACTGGGCGCTTTGAGCAGGAGCAGCTACCACCCAGGGTCGATCTCCGCAAACACATGACCGATGTTGAAGAACAGATTGGCAATAGCTGTGTTGCCAATGCTTTCGTTGGAGCATACGAATATCTCGCCAAACGAGATTTGGGTGATTCGGGAGATGTGAGCCGCTTGTTTGTTTACTACAACGCCAGGGTGCAGATGGGTGGCGATATCGAAGATGCTGGAACCCAGATGTACTGCGCCATTGATAGTTTGATTGAGCATGGCGCTTGTTCAGAGGAGATTTGGCCCAACGACGAGAGCTTACTCTGCGAAGAACCCAGCTCGGAAGCTTATGAACATGCAGCCTACTTTACAATCACTGAGTCGGAGTTTATTGAAACCGACCTAGATTTGTGGCGACATACTTTGGCAGAGGGCTATCCTATCGTTTTTGCCCTCAATACCTTTGAGTCATTTGATGGTGCTACGACCAATCGGGGACGCGTGCCACTACCCAAGCAGTCAGACAATGTGCGCGAAACACATGGATGGCACGCCATGCTCTGTGTTGGCTATTCCGATAAAGACCAAATGTTTATCGTCCGTAACTCTTGGGGACCGGAATGGGGCGATCGCGGCTATTGCTATATTCCCTATCGTTACATCATTCATCAAGACTACAATGCTCACGATTCATGGATTATCAAATCTGTCAGCGACCTAGACTTTAGTACTGAATGGGAAGACGAAGAATCGGTTTTTGCAGATGAAAATTCATTGCTGCTCCAGGATTTTTACATTCGCACTGGTGACTCAGAGGGGTTCATTGAAGACCTAGATCAGCTTTGTCAGAGCTATGTAGAGAGCGAGGAAGACTATTACTTTGACTATGAGGAAGAGGAAGACGAAGAAGCCTACACCGTTAGCATCCTCAACTTTGACCTAACCATTGAAGAATCCGACGAATTCCTTGAAGAGCTAGATTCCCTCTGCCAAAACTACGCAATCGACGAAGACTATAACTTCACCATTGACAGCGAAAGCGAAGAAGGGGAAGGCGAGGAGGAAGAAAGCGAAGAAGAATACGAGGAAGAGGACAGCGAGGAAGAAGACAGCGAAGAAGAATCTGAGGAAGAAGAGGAATACGAAGAGGAGGACAGCGAGGAAGAAGAGGAATACGAGGAAGAGGAATACGAAGAGGAGTAGTTTGTCTCTGAAAGTGCGATCGCTTATTCCAACTTGAGACGTTATGTGTGGGAATGGCGATCGCTGTATGTAGCTAACAATTGCAGCTGGATTATTCTAGGTTTACTGGTTCAGGAATAACCTTGAAAACTAGCTTCACCCAGTGCGGCATCACTAGATACAAAAGTTCAAATTTTGAGAGAGACTATAATTGCCGGAACAATATTCATCCAGATATTTTGCTAGTTCATCCAGTCAGTATCAGCACTCTAGCTAGGACAACTCTGCAGTTAGAGCAGATGTCCAGACTCGCTCAAAGTTGGCTTGTTTTAGGGCATTTACGGTTGCACTGGGGTCTTGGACGCGGAAGCGGGAACCGAGGCGGACGAATTGGCGCTGGTGGTTGTCGGTGACGATCGCCACCACCGGGACTTTTGCCTTAGATTCTTCGGGTGCCTGGTCTAGCAAAATGGACTTGAGGCGATACTGTTCTTGCCCATCTCTAGCTTGCTGGCAGTCTAGCTCGACCATCACCATTTGCACGGCTTCGACTGGTTCTGCGTCTTCAATGATCAGCTGGGCGCGATCGTCACGGCGATCGACTTTGCCCCAGACCATCAGGCGAGCATCAACGATCAGGTAGTTGCCAATGCGCTCAAAGGATTTGGGGAAGACCACGGCTTCGGCTTGCCCAGTCAGGTCTTCCAGCACGAGAATAGCCATGCGATCGCCCTTCTTGGTTGTCACGGGCTTAATCGAGGAAATCATGGCGATCGCACTCAGCATCACGTTATCGGGCAGTTCGCCCAGATCGCTCAGGTTGATTGGAGCCAGAACTTTAGCTGCTTGCTGAACTGACTTGAGCGGATGATCAGAAATGTAGAATCCCAATAGCTCTTTTTCTAGCTTTAGCTTTTCTTGGGGCGGAAAGTCCTCGACGGGTGGGGCTTTGGGAACTGCTTCAAAATTGATGCCGCTGGCTGAGGTGTCGCCCAGCATGTCGAACAAGTTGCCCTGACCGATTGCTCGATCTTTGGCACGGGATTGGGCCCAGTCCAGCACATAGTCAAGGTCGTGGGTCAACTGATTGCGATTAGGGGTGAAGCAGTCCAGCGCCCCGCATTGAATCAAGGCTTCTAGGGCGCGGCGGTTGACCGCACGAGGGTCAATGTTGGGGTCTTCGGGGCAGGTGATGCGATCGCACAAATCCGCTAACGACTCAAACGGCCCACCCTGCTCTCTCACCGCTAGAATGCATTCGATCGCCCCCTGTCCGACATTTCGCACTGCCGATAGTCCAAACAAAATGCTGTTTGCCAAGGGAGTAAAGTCCACTCCAGAGCGGTTGATGTGGGGTGGCTCCACTTCAATCCCCATCGAGATGCAGGTGCTAAGGTACTTCTGCACTTTGTCTTGGTCGCCGCTGTTACAAGTCAGCAGCGCTGCCATGTATTCAACCGGGTAATTTGCCTTCAGGTACGCTGTTTGGAAGGTGACGTAGCCATAGGCGGTTGAGTGGCTTTTGTTAAAGCAATACTCCGCAAACAGCACCATTTGGTCAAATAGTTCTTCCGCGATTTTGGGTTTGACTCCGTTCTTGGCTGACCCATCCACGAAAATCTCGCGGTGCTTTTGCATCTCCGAGACTTTCTTTTTCCCCATTGCTCGACGCAGCAGGTCAGCTTGTCCCAGTGAATATCCCCCCATATCCTGAGCAATTTTCATGATCTGTTCCTGGTAGACCATGATTCCGTAGGTTTCATTCAGAATCGGTTCCAGGATGTGGTGCGGGTAGTCAATTTTTTCACGCCCGTGTTTGCGATTGATAAACCGAGGAATTAGTCCTGCATCGAGTGGCCCCGGACGGTAGAGTGCCAGTACTGAGGAAATATCTTCTAAGCCAGAAGGCTTCAGATCTCGGACAATTTGCCGCATTCCAGACGACTCAAGCTGAAATATCCCTTCTAATGCACCCTTTGCCAGCAGCTGATAGCTAGCGGGGTCACTCATGGGTAGATTGTCTAGATCGATCGCCTTTTTGTGGGTCTGTTCGATCAAGTCCACCGCTTTCTGGATCATGGTCAGATTTTTGAGTCCCAGAAAGTCCATTTTGAGTAGACCCAGAGATTCAATATCTTCCATGAAATATTGGGTGAACACCGCTCCATCAGCATTGCGCTGGAGGGGCACGATTTCATCTAGCGGGTCTGCTGAAATTACGACTCCGGCTGCGTGAATGCCGACGCTCTTGTTGGTGCCTTCAATCCGCATGGCCATGTCGAGCCAGTGACGTACCTGGGGATCTTTTTCGTATTTCTCTTTAAACTCCGGGGCAGGTGTTTGCTCGGACACCATCACCGCTAACTTTGTGGGTTTCCCGCGCACAACCGGGATCATTTTTGCCATTCGGTCTGCATCACCGTAGGGAATGTCCAGCACCCGCGCTACGTCCTTTAGCACGGCTTTGGAGGTCATGCGGTTGTAGGTAATGATTTGGGCAACCCGCTCTGTGCCGTATTTTTCGGTGACGTAGCGAATTACTTCATCCCGGCGATCGATGCAGAAGTCGGTGTCAATATCAGGCATAGACTTCCGCTCTGGATTAAGGAATCGCTCGAACAGCAAGCCGTGATGTACAGGGTCAATGTTGGTGATTCGCAACGCATAGGCAACCAGGGAGCCAGCGGCAGAACCTCGTCCCGGACCAACGGGAATGCGGTGGTCTCTGGCGAATTTGATGTAGTCCCACACCACTAAAAAGTAGGTGGAAAATCCCATTTGCTGCATCATTTTCAGCTCGTATTCCAGTCGCTCTCGATAGACGGAATCGATCTCATCACGAGAAGTGCAGTTGCGGCGTTCGAGCAGCCCTTTCCAGGTAACTTCTTCGAGGTATGTGTCGGCTGTGTGTCCTGATGGAACGGGATAGTCGGGAATGCGCGGTTCGCCCAGAAGCCCTTCGTAAGGTTCGATCTTTTCGGCAACTTCTAAGGTGGTGGCGATCGCCTCTTCAATCACCTCATCGGGCAGGTGATCGCGAAATAGCTGCCGCATCTCATCGGCTGACTTGAGGTATTCCGTGCCGCTATAGCGCAACCGCTTATCTTCGGTAATCAGCTTGCCCGTTTGAATGCAGAGCAGCGCATCGTGTGCCTCTACGTCAAAGCAGGAAATGTAGTGAGAATCATTTGTAGCAATGATTTTGATGTCTAGCTCACGGGCAATTTTAATAATCTCAACGTTAACAATGCGGTCTTCCTGGGAACCGTGATCCTGAATTTCCAGGTAGTAGTCTTCACCAAACAAGTCTTTGTACCACTGCGCCACCCGACGGGCGATTTCTGGTCGGCCCTGCATGATTGCCTGCGGTACTTCACCACCTAGACAAGCACTCGTAACGATCAGTCCTTCGCGATATTGCTCCAACAGTTCTTTGTTGATGCAGGGGCGAGAGAAGATGCCCTTTCCCTGAACGCCTTGCAGGTGAGAAACGGTGGTGAGTTTAACTAAGTTTTTGTAGCCCTGCGTGTTTTTTGCCAACACGACCTGATGATAACGAGGGCGGCGTTCTTGCTTGGTGATGTCGCCGTTAATCACGTACATCTCGTTGCCGACGATGGGCGTGACTCCTTTGCTGCGGCAAACTTTGATTAGCTCGATTGCCCCATACATGACACCGTGGTCAGTGAGGGCGATCGCAGGCATTCCCAGCTCCACGACCCGATCCAGCAGTTTGGGCAACTGGCTAGCTCCATCTAGCAGGCTGTAATCGCTGTGAATATGTAAGCCAACAAAGGACATAGTTTCTCAAGCCATCAGGGTTGAGTTTAGAGTAACGGATTTTAACCGCTATATCTAGCACCTTTCATGTAGTTTATAGAGCAATTTACTCTATTTGTGGAGTAAGGGCGATCGCCACGGTTCATCAGAAATTCAGCTTGTCTGTCAGAGCAAACAGCCGCTTGCTAGACCTGAAATTCTTCGATCGAATGTTTAATTTGTAAGGTCTAACCGGGGTTTGCAGCTAGGAAATGGATTCCGCAGCAAACTGTTCATCAACATCAACATTAGAAGCATATAGTACTAATGTATCAAATTAAGCACGCCAAAATCTAATGTTTTCCTGGAAGTTCCCCTAATCTTCAACCCCTAACCTCAACTGCCTCATGGCACCGTTATAGGCGGCTCTGGATCAGGTAATGGCGTTGGGGCGATCGCAGCGGGTGGAGGCGAAACTGAGCGAACATTAGGACCGCGATTGGAATCTACTGAAGGATAAAGGTTGGGATCAGGCGAGATGGAAGGTTCTGTCGGTAAGGGAGCAATGTCTAGTGGCTCGAACGATTCGACGGGTTCTCGCAGCGCCTCAACTTTTGGAGGTGGTTCGGACTCGGTTAACGTTGGCTCCTCCGTTAACGTTGGCTCCTCCACTGGCAAAGGCTCTGGTTCGGGCTCCGGATTGTATTCCGCGTCGTACTCCGGATCGTATTCTGGGTCATATTCGGGCGTGAAGTTTTCAATCCCGTAATCACTTGGGTCGCCGCTAGCAGAGGGTCGCCTTTCCACTGGAATATCAACATCCGATTCAAAGTCGTAGGTATCTGCACCTGGCCAGTCTTCAATGGCTGGAAAGGTTTGATCTCGACCAAACCCGGTTGTGCCGCTGCTTGTGTCTCCTGGTGCATCCAGTCGCAGGGCTAATCCAAGTCCTGCTCCGCCAATGCCTGCGATCGCCGCTGTTACCAGCATGGCAACTGGCAACCAACGCATGGGTTTATGTACGGGTTGAGGCTTCTCTGGCGCAATCGGGCGTGAAACGATTGCAGGCACTCTGGTCAAACCCGCTGCCAGATCGTCAAACTGGGGCAGGATCGGTTCTGAAGATGGGGGGCGATTGTCCTGGCTGGTTTCAGCAGGTGCGTCCACAAGAGCGTGTTCTAAAGAATGCCCATTGGTCTGAGCTACTTCCGGTAAGGAAGAGAGACTATCAACAGGTTCAAAGGCTTCAAGAATCAGCGGCTCGGGGTGCAGATTGTCAAGAATGTCTAACCACTCGCTAACGGACTGAGGACGCAGGTGAGCAGGCTGTAACCCTTTCAAAATTGCCTGTTCAACACCGGGGCTGAGTTGAGGATGTAGTTGCCGCAGTGCGATTAAAGAACTCTGGTCAAGCGTCGTCTGGTTGAATGAGACAAAATCAACCGTTCGAGTTGCAGGATGTTGACCCGTCAGCAAATAGTAGAGCGTAGTTGTCAGCGCCTGAATATCGGTGCTGGGATCAGGTGGCGGTAAAAAAGCCTCTGCTGCTCCATCAGCGGGTGTCGAGGAGGAGTTCGTTTCAGGAAATTTTATCAGGGGCGATCGCACCTGATCTACGATTCGAAAACCCGTCAGCACCGCCTCATCCGTTTCAGATTTCAGCACGATATTTTGTGGCTTTACCCGCTGGTGAACCAAACCCTGACGATGCAATGCTTGTAGAGCAGAGGCAACTTGGCGAATGTAGCGAACAGCAACAGCTTCCGAAAGTGTTTGGTTTGACTGTAGCTGGTCTGCGAGTGTTTGTCCCGGTACACATTCCAGTACCGCAAACGGCACGGTGTCTTCTTGAAATACATCCAGCAGGCGAACTAGATGAGGATTGGTGCAATGAGCGAACTGTCTAGCAGCAGTTAGAAACTGTTGCTGTTGCTCCGGGTCTGCATTAGCTTCCTCAGACAGCGTTTGCAGGATGACGGTCTGGTCTAGCCCAGCGTGGACGGACTGATAAACCGGGTCATCGCCCTGACTTGAGACAGATTGGACAATATACTTGCCGCTCTGCAGAACTGCTCCAGCCGCCAAATTCATAAGCAAGACGAAGTGAGGATACTAGTTTAAATTCTTCAACTTATACTACCGCCTTCGGGAAAAGTAGTGCGCTTGCCGGGGATCGTAAGGACTACTGGGGAAAATGCTCTGCTAGAAAAGCAACAGCCTGGTCGCGATCGCTGATCATTCCATCTAGCGTTGCCAGCAACAGCGCTTCTAGAATTTCTTTGAACTGCTGACCCGGCTTATAACCCAGAGCTTTAAGGTCATTGCCATCTAGGGGTGCTTTCATCTGTGCCCAAGTCGTGCGATAGCGCCAGATGATTTTACGAATCGAGTGAGGGCTGGCGATCGCCACCAGCAACAGCGTCGGACAATCGTACTGACGCAACTGCTGTACTATCTGGCTGGGTTGCTGAAGGTTTGGCAAAGTCGCTAGCGCTGCTTCAACCTGCTCCAACTGCCGGAGCCGTTGAATACTGTCTGCTGAAAGCTGCAAGTTTTCTGCGACTTTTCCTCGGTCGGCTGGCTCAAGTGCCATCAGCAAAACTTCCAAAAGCATCTGCCAGTGTTCTAGCGAGGCTGCGGGATCAAACCGATTGAGCCAGCGATCTGCCAGTTGAAGCTGTTTCCAGAGGCGATCGCTTAACTGCAAATCGGGGTGAATACACTGAAGCGCCTCTAATTCAGACAGCAGTTGAATTGCGGCTTTCCAATACGGTGCCTGCAGAATGTACTTTAGCTCTTGCTTTAATCGAGTCTGTAGAGCAGGTGTTTTATCGACCTCTGTCTGAATGCGCTGGTAGATGCCGCTGGCGATCGCATGGCGGATATAGCCTTCCGTTTGGGGATCAATCTGGAAACCCAGCCGCACCGCAAACCGCACTGCCCGAAAAATCCGCGTTGGGTCTTCGATGAAACTATTAGTGTGCAGCACGCGAATTTGCTTTGCCTGCAAATCTAGCAATCCGCCAAAAAAATCGAGCAGTTCGCCAGAGCGAGGAACCGTTAACCGGATCGCCATCGCATTGATCGTGAAGTCTCGACGGTAGAGATCCTGGCGAATCGAACTGGCTTCGACCTCTGGATTTGCTGCCGGATAGGGGTAAAATTCCGTTCGAGCGGTAGCGATATCAATCCACAGAGAGTCAAGCTGGGAATCATCGTGCCACAGCAGCGCCGCTGTCTGAAACCGACCGTGAATTTGCAGTCGCGCTTCAGGGTACGTCTGCCGCAAATCCCGAGCCAACTCCACACCAGCCGCTTCATCTGCTGTCCGATGAAAACCATCGACGACCAGATCAATGTCTTGAATCAGCAGCCCCTTCTCAGGTGCCAACAACAGATCACGCACTGCACCGCCCACTAGATAAAGCTGCCACCCCCGCTGTTCCGCCAATCTGGCTGTTGCTGCTAACACTTCCCAGAGGGATGGAGTGAGGCGATCGCGCAGCCAACCTTTTACCACCTCCGGTAGCGGACAAGACCTGACCAAACGACGACCTCGTGCAGGGAACTCGGAGAGATCGCCCTTCCCCCTTTGCCCAATCCCCAACTCCCAATCCCCAACCCCTTGCTCCCCATCCTGCTGCAACTGCCGCAACACATCCGTGCGTGTCACAATGCCCACAAGCTGCTGGTGATCTAGAACGGGTAGCCGCCCTACGTCATAAGTCACCATGAGGGACTGAATTTCTGATAGAGGCGTGTCGGGGTCGATCGTTTTCAGGTTGGTCGCCATGTAGCCTTTCACGGGAGCATGACTAAAGCCGTGATGCAGGGCAAGGTCAATGTCACGACGAGAAATGACTCCAGCTAACTGGTCTTGCTCATCCACCACTGACAGCCCAGAATGCCCGTATCGCAGCAAAATTCGCTGAGCTTCAGCGATCGTCGTTTCCGGGCGAATCGTGCGAACGGGCGATGACATCAGTTCTCTGGCAGTGGGCGGATGGGGAATTTCTGCCTTGATCTGCTCTATTAGTTGTGCGAGAACCACTTCAGGCCCAGAAGTTCTCAAGGTTGCAGCCGCTGCTCTGGAATGTCCACCCCCACCCAAGGGCTCGAGCAGCTTGCCTAACTTGATCCCCTCAAGTTGAGACGCTGCTGAAGGGCTGCCGTGTAATCGAGCAATAATATTCAGTCGCTTCTCACCATCGGTAATGGGAAAGCAAACTGCCAGCAGCAAAATGTTAGTTTCAGTCAGGTCTACCAGGTGGGACGCCAGTTGAGACAAACCCTGTACATATCCTTCCTGAGGCAATAGCAGTGAGGCGATCGCAATTCCTCGAATTGTTTCAACCTGAATCTGGTCCAGAGCAATGGTGAGCAAATCTTGAAGCTGGGGGGATAGACCTGGCTCAACATATTCGGCGATCGCTCTCAGATTTGCCCCCTGACCCATCAGCCAGGTCAGCGCTGCCGCATCTCGCACGGTCGTATGGTCAAAGGTCAGCGATCCCGTATCGACATGAATTCCCAGCGCCATCACCGTTGCTTCTGCTGATGTCAGGCTGATTTGAGCTGCCTGAAGCTGCTCGGCGATTAGAGTTGCGGTTGCGCCAACTGCTTCGACGTAACGCTTCTTTGTAGCAATGTCCCCTACTGCATCTTGGTGATGGTCATAAACTGTAATGTCTACGTCTGGTAGGTCAAGCCATTCAGCCGCCTTGCCCAGGCGATCGCGCCATTGCGTATCCACTACAGTCAACGTTCGAACCTGGTCTTCCCGCACCGCTCGCCGCTCAATTAAGGCATATTCATCTCGGTGCAGTGCTAAAAACTCTCGCACTGTGGGATGAGCGCCTCCAGTCAGCACCACCCTGGCTCCCGCCAGCAAACGAGATAAACCGATCGCTGCCCCTAATGTGTCGAAGTCTGCGGTCGTGTGGCAGAGAATGAGATCCATAGAGGGGCTTGGGGCTAGGAATTGGGCATTAGGGGCGTTAGGAAGTAGAGACTCTGACCTTTCGCTACTCCCTTTCACTCCAATCTTGCCAGAGAACTGTTTCGGGGTGTCAATTTCTGATAGCTTACTACTCAGGGCTAGTTCAGCGCTGGGGGTGGGTTCACCTGAAATGCACATAGCCTCGCTTTTATTGGGAAAAAAGTTGGGAGAAAACGATGTCAATTTTATTTCAGATTGCACTAACAGCCCTAGTACTAATGTCTTTTGCAATGATTATTGGGGTTCCAGTTGCCTATGCATCCCCTCGCAACTGGGAGCAGTCTAAGCGGCTGATCTTGCTAGGTTCAATTGTCTGGGTAGTGCTGGTATTTTTGGTGGGTGGACTCAACTATCTAGTGGTTTAAGCTGGAGAAGAGTCGATTTATTCCCGTTAGCGAGAAAACATGGCAGTTTTTGAGGGTAGTTTTACCCAAGCAGAGTCTTGGCGATTTGCGATCGTCATTGGTCGCTTTAACGACTTGATCACTGGCAAATTGTTGTCGGGTTGTCAGGATTGTCTAAAGCGGCATGGCATTGACCCTGATCCGCAGGGGACGCAGGTTGATTACATTTGGGTTCCAGGTAGTTTTGAGGTGCCGTTGGTGGCACGTCAGCTTGCTTTAACTCACCGTTATGATGCTGTAATCTGCCTGGGAGCTGTGATTCGTGGGCAGACTCCTCATTTTGACTATGTTGCGGCAGAAGTGTCTAAAGGAATTGCGGCGGCTGGTTTCCAGACGGGGGTTCCGGTGATTTTTGGCATATTGACTGCTGACACGATGCAGCAAGCGCTAGAGCGCGCTGGAATCAAGAGCAACAAGGGCTGGGACTATGCCATGAATGCGATCGAGATGGCGAGTCTCATGCATCAGGTAAAAACCGTAAACCCTGACCTTTATAGCAATGGGCTTTCGGGTAGCGCCAATCCTCAAACTCTACCTGCTTCGCTGAAGAGTGCGATCGCCCCTGAAACAGCAGAGCAAGGGTAATAGGAATGGGCTAGGAGTTGGGGGCTAGGGCAAGAAAAGCATTTTTGTTTATCCTTTCTCATCTCTTCTAATTGCCTCAACCCCTAGCCCCCTAGCTTCTACTCCCTAAGTTGCTTGACAAACTGCTTGGATTCTGGGACTATACATAAAGTCTAATTTTGCGGGTATAGCTCAGTGGTAGAGCGTCACCTTGCCAAGGTGAATGTCGCGCGTTCGAATCGCGTTACCCGCTTCAAAGAACTTTCGAGTCTGTAAGCTGCTTCCAAACTTAGTTTGTGAAGAAGGACTTACTCGTATCGAAAGATTGTGCCTACTGCAAAGTCAGATGGGTTTTGAGCTAAATTCAGGAGTGTTAGAATCGAACTGACTGAACCCAATCAGCAGTTATTATCTCTGATGAGGTCAACTTCAAGTGCCCGACAGGTTTCTGTCCCAGCTGTCAAGGATAGGTAATTAGCTACTCCTGGCAATCGATCGCTTTAGTATTCCTAATTCTAAAAACACCTCGCGCCGCCGCTGCTTGTGCAATCTCAGAAGAATCACAAGATTGACCTGAACTCTGACTATCCTTGCCCCTGCCGCCGCCGTGGTCGGCTTACCCCGATCACCCTAACTGAGGCGTTTGGCTGCAATCGCTGTCAGCAAATATTTGTAGTACAGGAAGGTGGCTACGTAATTGAGCAGCTTTCCACCAATTACCCCTATAAACGAGCTTGGCGTTGGTCTGGACACCAGTGGAGCATGGCACACTCCAGTTTGGGCAGAGGCTATCTATCGCTGACTCTGGCGATTATTTTTGGATTGGTTTTCCTTCTGCTGATCACCACCTTGCAGTCACCCCTCAGTACAAGCATCACGTTTCGAGTCATTGCAGCCCTTTTTCTCTCTGTGCTGCTTGTATTTATGCTTTGGATAGCTTGCAGGCGTTAGTTGATGGTAGTGAATTCCTTGAATTCTTCATCTGACGTAGTGACGACCGCTCTTTCCGCTTACCAGTCTTCTCTGGTCTTAGCGACGAAGAGGGGAGCAGACCGTAGCCGTGCCCTTCAGGGAATGGCAAAGGCTTTTAATGAGCGGCAGGACGACATTCTAGAGGCAAACACGCTAGACCTAGAAGCCAGCCGGGAAATGGCTGTGCCAGAACTCATTTTGGATTGGTTAAAGCTGACTCCAGAGCGGCTTCAGACGGCAGTACAGATTTTGCAGCGGTTGGGAGAGCTATCTGACCCAATCCAGCAGGTGCTAAACACACCTTTTCAGGTCGATCAGTGCCAAACTTACTGTCAGCTTATGCCTTTGGGAGTGATTGCACTGATCTATGAGGCTTTTCCAGAATTGGCGGCGATCGCAGCGGGTTTGTGTATTCGCACGGGAAACAGTCTAATTCTCAAGGGTGGCAGTGAGGCAAGCCACTCCAATCAGGTGATTGCTGAGATTTTACAAGATGCGATCGAAGATGCGGGTTTGCCGCGAGACGCTTTGAAGCTACTTCCTGCTGATCAGGGCGATCCCCTTCGGGAATTGGTGACGCAAGATCAGTACATCAATTTGGTTATTCCCTACGGTCGGTCTAGCCTGGTGCAGCAGGTGATTCGGCAGGCAACGGCTCCTGTCCTAAAAACTGCAATCGGCAATTGCTGTCTCTACTGGTCGCCTTCAGGCGGCATAGATATGGCCCGTTGGATGATTCTAGACAGCCATCAAAGTGACCCCGACCCGGTGAATGCGATCGAGAAGGTGCTAATTCATCGGGGACATAAAGCCTCATCTCTAACCACGCTCTGGCATAGCCTGAAAGAAAAGGGTTTCAAAATCAAGGGTGACGCAGAACTGGCTGCCCATTTCCCAGAACTAGCTCTGGTGGAACCCGCCGAGTGGGGACGAGCTTATTTGAATAGAACGATCGCCTTTAAGGTGGTGGATGGTCTGGAGACGGCGATCGCCTGGATCAATCAGCACAGTAGTGGTCATGCTGACTGCCTAGCTACTGAGTCTTACCAAGAGAGCCGCCAGTTTGCTTTGGGTATCAACAGCGCCATGACTTACATCAATGCTTCACCGCGATTTAGGCGCAATCCAAAGCCCGGCAACCCGATCTCACTAGGAGTGTCTAACCAGAAGGGACATCGCCGAGGATTAATTAGCTTAGAAACCTTAACTACCGTTAAGTACGTAGTTCAGGGCAATGGACCCTGAGTTGAGTAGGCGATCGCTCATCATTTTTGCTTAAAGGCAAACCAATCAAAAAATGCTTTATTCCTCTGGCGGCAACTCGGGTTTGGGTGGCTTTGGCTCATCTAACAGACTGCCTTTAGATTTTTTTAGTTCTTGCCAAAGCTGCTTGATTTGATTGTATGCATCTTCTGGCGGCACCTTTCCTCCCGTTTCTAAGCCACAAATAAGAGCCACCCGTTGGGCAAATTCTTGCAAATTAGCATCGAATGCTAGATGCTCAGGAGAAAATTCTCCCCGAAAACGCGCCCGGGGATAAAGAAACTGCTCGACGTTATCTTCATTTTTATCTGCCATATCATATTCCCACTTGAAATTACTTACCCGTGACAACCTGCCCACATATTACAAGTAATACCACTTCCAAAATTTAGAGCTACAGATGGAAGGGCACCCCGCGAAGCGGGGTGCCCTTCCATCTGTAGCTTGTTTTTGTAGAAACGGTGTAACTACCTGAGGACAGCCTCAAGCTAGAGGAGCCTAGATTCTTCAGTTTAATTTGCTAGCCCTGGATGTAATTAACGTGAGTTCGGGTTAAGCTAAACGCTGCAAGGTTTGGTATAAAAGGCTTTAGGCAAAGGGTATTGCTGTAGGCTCTTCTCAATAAGGTTGTTTATTGAGAAAAATTGCATCTGTGGACCTTGCTGACAATAGCTTGATTCACTGCAACGAAATGAGGTACGAAAAATCAGGGGTTCTGACGATTTCTTATCCCGAACTCACGTTAGTTAGGGTTTACACCGTAGTTGCTCACTGGACGAGGAATTTACAAGCAATCAAAGCTTTGTTTGACCGAGAGTCTTAAGCAACTCCAACCGCTTCGATCGCAGCTTCTAGAGCGATCGCCACATGCGTCCAGTGCGTTCCGCCCTGACAAAAGACGGTGTAAGGTTCCCGCAACGGTCCATCTGCCGAGAATTCAGACGTGCTGCCGTCAATGAAGGTACCGCCTGCCATCACCAACTGGCTCTCGTAACCCGGCATCTCGGCAGGAACGGGGCTGAGATAGGAACCGATAGGGGAATGCTGCTGGATCGCTGCACAAAAAGCAATCAACTTCTCTGGAGAACCCAACTGCACTGCTTGAATTACATCACGGCGTGGTGCAAAGGGCAGAGGATTCACTGGATAGCCTAACTGGTCAAACACAAAGGCTGTTAGGTGATTGCCCTTCATTGCCTCTCCTACCATTTGCGGTGCTAGAAATAGCCCCTGAAACAGCAGTCGATTTTGATCGAAGGTGGCTCCCCCAGCGCTGCCGATGCCAGGAGCAGTGAGCCGACAAGTGGCAGCTTCTACCAGGTCTGCTCGTCCTGCTACGTAGCCTCCTGCGGTCACAATGGTGCCGCCTGGATTTTTAATTAGCGATCCAGCGATCAGGTCTGCCCCAACTGATGGTGGTTCGCAGTCTTCGATAAATTCGCCATAGCAGTTATCGACAAAGCAGACGGTGCTAGGATTTTGCTGCTTGACTAGGTGAACGATTTTTTCGATGTCGGCGATCGCTAAACTCTGCCGCCAGGAATAGCCGCACGAGCGTTGAATTAATACCAGACGGGTATTTTCCTGTACCGCATGTTCTAACTCCTGCCAGTTGAGCGTTCCCTCCGCTGTTAGCTCTAATTGACGGTAAGAGATGCCAAATTCCTTTAGAGAACCTTGACCTTGCCCCCTTAACCCAATGACTTCTTCTAAAGTGTCATAGGGGGCACCTGCTACGGCTAGCATCTCGTCTCTGGGACGGAGAACTCCATAAAGGGCAGAGGCGATCGCATGAGTGCCTGAAACAAACTGCACTCTCACAGCAGCAGCTTCAGCACCCATGACTTCGGCAAACACCTGATCCAGGATTTGCCGCCCCAGGTCGTCGTGTCCATAGCCCGTCACTCCGGCAAAGTGATGGACTCCAACCCGATGATGACGCAGGGCAGTTAGCACTCGCTTCAGGTTTTTCTTGACCTGAGCGTCAATTCCAGAAAAAATCTGGAATAGTGCCTGTTCTGCTCGTCGCAGCCGTTCAACGCTGTTCATGGTTAACCTCCTCGCAAAAATGGGTTGAATTCAGGAATTTTCTAAGCCTGCCATCTGATTTCTGCCGGAGGTTCAATGTCTTGTCCCCCCAATCTTGGGAGAAGATGTCCGTGTTCCACCTGAAGCAATGCTGGCATTACTGTTAGCACTTGCTTTCCCAAGGCTCACGGAAATTATTGTCGCGCAGATTGGGCTGCAAAATTCATACTGAGATTACTGCATGACTATTGCAACATCAACCGAACCTCGTATTACCTGGCCCGTTGTCTTTTTTATGGCAGTGATTCACTTTGGAGCGCTGTTTGCCTTCCTTCCCAGCAACTTTAGCTGGTCTGCTGTCGGTCTTGCAGTGTTTTTGCACTGGGTTACCGGCGGTTTAGGAATCACGCTGGGATGGCACCGCTTGGTGACACACCGCAGCTTCCAGACTCCTAAATGGCTAGAGTATTTGCTGGTTTTTTTTGGTAGCTTATCGCTTGAAGGTGGCCCAATTGAATGGATTGGGTTGCATCGCCACCACCACATTCACTCTGACCAGGAATTGGATCACCACAATTCTAGTAAAGGGTTTTGGTGGAGCCACATGAGCTGGATGCTGCATGAAATACCCGCAAAACAAGAAGTTGCTCGATATACAAAAGATATCGCTGATGATCCGGTTTACCAGTTTTTAGATAAGTATTTTCTGCCGATTCAGATCGTTTTTGGTGCGATTCTTTACTTGATTGGAGGCTGGCCTTTTGTCGTTTGGGGAGTCTTCTTGCGGCTGGTTGTGGTCTATCACTGCACCTGGTTTGTAAATAGTGCAACTCATAAGTTTGGCTATCGAACCTATGAGTCGGGCGATCGCTCTACCAACTGCTGGTGGGTCGCTCTACTTACCTACGGTGAAGGCTGGCACAACAACCACCACGCTTTTCAATACTCTGCCCGTCATGGCTTGAAGTGGTGGGAAATTGACATGACCTGGATGACGATCCGGTTTTTACAAGCAATTGGTTTGGCAACCAAAGTAAAGCTGGCAGAAGCGGAATAACTAGTCATGGGCAGTTAGCTAACTTTAAGTACCTAAGCTGGCTAATTGCCCTACTTCTGTTTCTAATTCTTATTAGTCAAAGCCTGTTCGTGCAGGCTTTTTTATTTGCTTGGCAAAGTAGTTTTCTACAATGTCTAAAATTCGCTCTGCTGCGTGACCGTCTCCGAAGGGGTTTACAGCGGTTGCCATCGTTTGGTAGGCATCGGAATCGCTGAGCAGTTTCATAGCAGTAGTGACGACTTGCTGGGGATCGGTGCCGACAAGTTGGGCAGTGCCAGCGGCGATCGCCTCTGGTCTTTCAGTCGTCTCCCGCAGCACCAGTACGGGCTTACCAAGGCTGGGCGCTTCCTCTTGCAGTCCACCAGAGTCAGTCAGCAGCAGATAGCAGCGCTGAATTGCTCCGACCAGTTCAGCATAGTCAAGCGGTTCGGTGAGGAACACTCTGGGGTGGTCGCCTAGCATTGCCTGTAGCGGCTCTCGCACGGTTGGGTTGCGATGCAAGGGCAAGAGCAATGCTGTATCGGGGAATTTATCTAGGATTTGCAAAAAGCTCTGAGCAATGTCTTTGAGTGGTTCGCCCCAGTTTTCGCGCCGATGTACGGTTGCAAGCAGCGTCCGGTATTGACTCCAGTCAAGGTTGGGAATGGGGCAGGCGGGCTGTCGTTCTGCCATTGTCAGCAGCGCATCGATTACGGTGTTGCCTGTATGGTGAATGTCACCCACCACACCAGAGCGTTTCAGGTGCTCGACCGAGAGCGTAGTCGGCGCAAAGTGAAGCTGGGTTACCTGAGAAATCAGGCGACGGTTTGCTTCCTCTGGGTATGGGTTGTATAGATCATCGGTACGCAGTCCGGCTTCGACGTGCCCTACTGGAATTTTTTGGTAGAAGGCGGCGATCGCCGCTGCAAAGGCTGTCGTCGTATCGCCCTGCACCAACACGATCTGAGGTTGAATCTGCTGAAACAAAGTTTCTAGTCCGCGCAAACTGCGACAGGTGATATCGGTAAGCGTTTGCTGATGCTGCATGATGTCTAGATCGTGATCGGCAGTCAGGTCAAACAACTGCATCACCTGCTGCACCATTTCTTTGTGCTGTCCGGTAAGGACGACCTGGGTGTCAAAGGCGGGCGATCGCCGAAACTGCTGAATTACCGGGGCAAGCTTGATCGCTTCCGGGCGAGTTCCAAGGATGATGCAGACGCGGATGGGTTTAGTTGGCATGAAAGGGATCGGGGATTAAGGGTTGGGGATTAGGCGAAGACGACAGTGCGGTTGCCGTAGACGAGGACGCGGTTTTGCAGGTGGAGTCGGACGGCTCTGGCGAGGACGATTCGTTCCAGGTCTTTGCCTTTGCGAATCAGGTCGGTGACTTCGTCACGGTGGCTGACTTGGACAACATCTTGCTCAATGATTGGTCCTTCGTCTAAATCTTGGGTGACGTAGTGGGCGGTGGCTCCGATAATTTTGACTCCGCGTTCGTAAGCTCTTTGATAAGGATTTGCTCCAGCAAAGGCAGGCAAAAAGGAATGGTGAATGTTAATTACTTTGGGAAATTGAGCAATGAAGTCTGGGCTAAGAATTTGCATATATTTTGCCAGCACCACGAGGTCAATTCGGTATTGGCGCAATAGTTCTAGCTGGCGGGCTTCTTGCTCGATTTTGGTTTCTTTGGTAATCGGAATGTGGTGATAGTCGATATCAAATTGCTGGGCGATCGCCTCCATCTGCGGGTGGTTGCTCATCACCAGCGGAATTTCGGCTGTTAGTTCTCCTGATCGCTGTCGCCAAATCAGGTCATACAGGCAATGATCTTGGCGGCTGACCCAAATCGCAATCCGGGGAACGGCATCGGAAAACTGAAGTTGCCAGTTTGCTTGTAACGGTTGGGCGATCGCGTTAAATGCTGGACCGATCAGGTCACGCGGCAAATTAAACCCTTCTAGCTGCCACTCGATCCGCGTCAGAAACAGCCCCGCTGCAAAATCGGTGTGCTGGTCAGCATGAATGATATTGCCACCGTTGGAATAAATGAAGTTTGCAATTTTTGCCACCAGTCCTTTTTGATCAGGACAGGAAATTAATAGGGTTGCAGTGGGGCTGCTCATGCCAGGAGAGTATGGGGTATTGGGTTAAGGGGTTTGAATTGTTTAAGGGCTTTCGGGACTGGGGGAAGCTGGCGGAACAGATGGGGCAGGCAATTCACTTGGGCGGTCTGTCTTGTCCAGTAGAACACGGACATCATAGCGGGTACTGTGTCGATCTTGAATTGCAGCAGTCACGCCGATCGCCCGAATTGCTTGAATAAACGCTTCGTTGGCTGGGGGCAAATTGGGCACGGGAACCGGGCTATCTTCGCTAAGCAGGCGATCGACATTCACAAAAAAGTGTCCGTTGTTGGGATCAAACTCCAGGTCAACCGATTGCTCAAAGGGTTGGCTCGCGACTAGGGAAGCGTCTGGCTGCGGCAAGATGGTCTGAGCCAAATTTGCTCCAAACGCCAGAAATGCCACATCTGCTTCGAGCCAACCACGGGTAATGGTCAACCCGCTCAGGGGAGAAGTCCACTGCACCACGGGCTGTCCCTCAATGTCTGTTTCCTGGACTTGAAAACGATAGCGATCGCCTACTACTTCGTCAAGTTCGGCTAGCGTTGCATCGGCAGCAGCGCGATCGCTCGCTTTCACCATGATTAGCACCCCTGCTCTAGTCCCCACGGTTCCGGGCTCAGCGGGCGGTTCTGTGCTATTTGGTATTTCTATCACGGACAGAGAAAATTCTCCCCCCATCCAGGAAATTAAGTCTTCTTCCAGATCTAACCCGGTCAGATTGTTTAACCCTGTCCGCAGATTTTCTGGACTGAGGGGGCTAATTGGATTCATCTCAGCCCGCTGGCTGTAGTCTTGCCAAAACCGCTGCAAATTTCCGCCTGATGCCATCAGCAGCGTTTCTGCTGGGAGCAAGTCCGGTAACTTGTCGTCTCCATTTTTCACCTCGTAGACCGTCTCACTGTCTGGATCTAACCAGGCAACTCCCTGAAAGCGCAGTCCTTCTGACTCAAGGGTGACGGTTGCGGCAATACCCCGATTGTTTTGTAGCGGGGTCAGGTTTTGAGGTGGCAATGCCTGCGGTGAACCCGCAGAGGCGATCGCCCTGGCAGCGGGTGCATTCACATAAATCCGTGCAAACGGCTGCGGGGCTACAATCTGCCGCAACGCCTGGTTAAATCCAGGAGTCTGAGCGACAGAGGCTCCTCCCTTTGAGGTGTCGATCACCTGCTCGATTGCGTCACCTGCTGTGGTAATCACCAGTAGCCGATTGTCTAATACAGCAGCAGAATAGGTTTCACCTGCGCTCTCAAACTCCCGAATCTGCACACCCTGATAATCCCGTTCACTCAGGGTTGCGCCTTGTTCAGATTTGGGTTCCGTGAGAATTTGCTGAGCCCGCGCCGGATCTTCGATCGGTAGAATCATTACAGCAGTTTGAGGATCTTCCTGGGGCTGTAGAATTGGCGGCTCCGATTCCTCCGACTCCTCCGACTCCTCCGACTCCTCCCCCTCAGCGACCGGACTTTGCGCTGACAAAAATGCGACGGTGATTTCGTCTCCTACCCAGGGTTGAATGTCGCGCTCATAGTCGTAACCGTTAGCGGTTAGCAGGCGATCGCGCAGGTCTGCCAGAGTTTGGTTGAGCGAAGTCTGAGTTTCGTCCGTGCCAAACTGTCGCAGGGTGCGCCACTGCGATTCATCTGTGGAAAAGGAAAGCGTCATTAAGGCAGTTTGTGGCAACACATCCATGCCCACGGGTAGCCCTCCCGCAGGTAAGCGACGAGCTAATAGCCAGTAGGCACCAATTCCTCCTGCAACCAGGGCGATCGCTGCTCCCGACAACAGCAGCAGGGTAGACTTTCTTTTCTTAGTCACGATCTAAAACTCCATTGAGAGGAAATGAGGAGAGGGCACCTAATTCAGGAACGAAATGTCCTTATCCTCAGCCTTCCAACCGTGAAGCTACCGGAAAAGGACTCAGGAGTAGCTAACAGCATCCTACCCCTACGATATGTTACCTGCTTCGCGCCCGGATGTAGCCAGAGCTTTGAACTTCAGCAATTGATAATCTGACCGTTTGGGAGTATATTTTCTAAGCGCTAGCACAATTCAAAAAGTGACCAAATCATCAAACATTTTTCTCGAAAAATAGTTCCAAATAAATTCTATTTGATGTCATCAAAATCCATTAAAACCATCAGCAAGCTCTGTTCAAATCCATGAAACTCAGTGTTGTTATTCCTTGCTTTAACGAAGTAAAAACAATTCAAACGGTTGTTAAAGCAGTCAAAGCATCTCCCATACAAAACTGCGAAATCATTATCGTTGATGATTATTCAACTGATGGCACGAGAGAACTGTTGATTTCTGAAATTGAATCCCAGATCAATAAAGTTATCTACCACCCAGCAAACTTTGGCAAAGGGGCTGCATTACGCAGCGGATTTAGCGTGGCAACAGGGGATATCGTTATCATTCAAGATGCAGACTTAGAGTACGATCCTCAAGAATATCCTCTGCTGATCAATCCTATTCTGGAAGATAAAGCAGATGTGGTGTATGGCTCTCGTTTCGCTGGAGGCGGTCCTCACCGGGTTCTCTACTATTGGCATATGGTCGGCAACAAATTTTTGACCACGCTGTCCAACATGTTTACCAATATCAACCTGACCGATATGGAAACGTGTTACAAGGCTTTTCGCCGTGAAATCATTCAATCTGTGAAAATTGAAGAAGATCGGTTTGGATTTGAGCCTGAGATTACAGCAAAAATTGCCAAAAAAGGATGCCGAATTTACGAAGTGGGAATTTCTTACTATGGTCGGATGTATAAAGACGGTAAGAAAATTGGCTGGCGGGATGGCTTTCGGGCAATCTACTGCATTCTTAAATACAATTTATTTCGTTAGCTTCTTTAATAGTGGTGATTGTCTTTTATTAGCAGCAACACAGTCAGGCATCAATTTAAGAAAACTAAGATGAAATCACAGCCCATCGACTCACTTAAAAGAATTTGCATTGTGGGTCTGACGCTATTGCTTCTAGTACTCTATATCTACAGTGCAGTAGAGCATTCAAGGCGAATCAATTTAGACATTACGCGTGTCGATCAGGAGGCTTATTTAAGCTATACCCGAAGTCTATATGAAACCAACTATAACTTTGTAGGTGGACGCAATCGAATGCCAGTCTACCCTTTTTTGCAGTCACTTGTTTACGACCCCAACCTCACAGAAAACGAAGCTTTTACCCGTGGTAAATATTTCAATATTGCCCTGTCTGTTGCAATTCTGCCGTGCCTTTTTCTGATCTTTCAGAGATTTTTTTCACCCTTACAAGCAATAAATTTGCTGTTGATCACCGCTTTCACAGTATTTCTGTTTAGAGCAGCCTACTTTCAGGCTGAAATTTTGTTTTATTTTCTTAGCTTTTGCGGATTCCTACTTATGGCTTGGATGCTAAAGAAGCCAAGCTGGAAATTGGGAATAGCAACCGGAGTTTTAATGGGCATTACCCACCTTACCAAAGCTTCGATTTTACCCGGACTGGCATTATTTGTATTGGCTTTTCTAGCGCAATCTATTTATTTGTTTTATAGCAATTTAAGAAATAAAACTTTTAGCTTTACTGAGGTCAAAAATAACTTCCTGCTACGTATTCTCAGTCTTGCCTTAGTAATTTTTTGTTTTTTACTGACTATTTATCCTTATATCAGCACCAGCCAAAGAGTTTTTGGACATTACTTTTATAACGTCAATTCGACTTTTTATATTTGGTACGATTCTTGGAATGAGGCAAAGCGGGGAACCAGAGCTTATGGAGATGGAAAAGGTTGGCCCGAAATGCCACCTGAGCAAATTCCTAGTCTAGAAAAGTATTTACAGGAACATACCGCTTCAGACATTTTTGAACGGCTTTTTGACGGTTTGAATAAAGTTATAGTAGTTGCTAAGGATTCCTACGGATACTTTAAGTATTTAGTCATTTATTTGGCGATCGCCCTACTTACCACTCTGGCAAATCTCCGCAGCCTAAAAATCACTAAAAGCCAAGTATTTCTTCTCTTCTTTTACTTTAGCTACTTCACTGCTTACACATTGCTCTATGCTTGGTATATTCCCATTGCTAGCGGCAATCGATTTACCCTGGCACTTTTCTTACCTTTAATGTTTTGCCTCACTGCAGCCATTAATGCTAACGCCTCAGAACGTCCTCAGATTCAATTAGCAGGCAAGCACTTTTCATGGTTCCATTTATTTAATTTATTTGTGTTAGGCATGATCTTATTTGAGCTATATCCTATCCTGACCAATCGAATTGTTACAACCTTTGCAGGCACTTAAGCCAGCCCTTCAAACCTCAATGAAAGCTCGAAATTGGTTTATGGAAATTTGGCGCAAATTAGATTTGAAGTATGACAGAAATCGATTTGTGCAATTATTGCTCCTTTTTCTACTTCTGATTGGCACTATATCCTACGCCAATCACCAGGTTAATCTCAGACGAGAACAATCAGTTTTAGCTGCGTATTTTGACCAAATTACAAATTTATTTACATCAGCAGAGCAGAACGCAGTAACCGCAAAGAACGCTCAAAACTTAGCTAGAGCTAGAGCGATCGCAACCTTGCATCAGCTTAGTGGTCAAAGCAAAGGACGACTTCTACAGTTTTTGGCTGAAGCCAATTTAATTGCTCGTAATCAAGCCTTGATTGACTTGGAAGGCATGGACTTCAGCAGAGTTGAATTAATTGCAGTCAACTTACCTAATATCGATTTAGATAGAGCTAATTTAACTGAGGCAAATCTGCAGGATTCTGTTTTAGCTAGAGCAAGTTTAGAAGAAGCAAATCTGCGACAAGCGGCCCTTTCCGAAACAAATTTGAGTAGGGCTAATTTGAGTCGTGCAGCGCTGATACGAGCTAATCTCTCAGCGGCCGTATTAAAAGCAACTAACCTGTCAGAAGCAAACCTGAGAGGCGCAAATTTAAGAGGCGCAAACTTGCAACAAGCAAATTTAACAGATGCTAGTCTTGAGGCTGCTCGAATGGAAAGCGCTTTTCTGGAGAATGCACAAGCAGATAGGGCAGATCTCAATAACACCATCTTGATTCGAGCAATTCTGAACCAAATTTCTCTAAGAGATGCAAATTTGAGGTACTCAAACCTGAAAGGTGCAGAACTAGAGCGAGCAATCCTAACGAATATTGATATGAGGGCTTCTATTCTAGAGGAAGCTAGCTTGACTGATGCAGATTTAAGTAATGCAAATCTGACTCGCACTGTTTTGATCAATGCAAATATGGATAACATTAACCTCAAAGGTACTAATCTAAATTACGCTAACTTACGCGGTGCAGATGTTAGCAAGAACTCCCTCAGGCAAGCCATTCTTTGTCACACCGTTATGCCGAATGGAGAAGAAGAGAATCGAGATTGTCCCTAATTAACTCTATTAACCTGCGCAGCTACTGTTTCTTCAGCCTAAAAATATCAACAAAGATAGAATCTGAAGTAGCTTTTCTCCTAGGGTCAGGTGAGTCATAAACAATTAACAGCCCGTTAGACTGACTAAAACAGGGGAGAAGTGACAGACCTTCAGCATGATCGGTTTCCAGGGTAAAAGGAAGATCAAACTCTACCTCTAGCTCTCCTGTGTCTAAGCTTGATAGGCTATCGCTGGAATGGTTCAATGCGTGTTTGAGGCGATAGACTCGCATCGCTCCTTCAATGCTCATTGTTGGGCCTGCCAAGATTAGTAAGTCTTTGCCCTGAAAGCACAGCTCTCGAATGCCTAACCCCTTGAGATTGATAAAGTGTTTCTTATAAAGCTGCTTATCTTTACCAATTTTTTTCAAAGTAAGGATTCCTGGTTCTGTTTCCTCAACTTCTATTTCTAAGATGATTGCCCATTGTTGCAGAACGGGGCCTCTTAATCCTAAAAAGATTTTGTGTCCATGAACTGCTAATCCTTCAATGTCAAACCCGTTTTCTTTTGAAGGGATACAGGGTGAGAAGAATGGTCCTAAATGGCTGTCTTCTTTCAACGCTTCAGTTAGGATATTGCCATCATCTGTTTTTTGAAGACAGGCAGCTGTATAGGTTTTCTTAGAATTAGTTGGGTGAGGACAAGATTTGTGTAGCTCTCCTTCTGAAAACGGAATGCGAGCAATCAAATAACGGTTTAGTTCAGTTTTAACTTTTGATAGTTTGCGGATATCTTTTTCAAGATTTTTTCCTTTCGCTTTCTTTCGCTTGGTGCTGTGGGAACCTGTGAACCAAAGGTAGGGTTCACTATAGTCTAAGCCTTCAATATCGATCTCACTATCCTGGTCAAATAGGTCAACAAAATTACTGATCGCCACTGACTGATGCTTACCAAACACATGGTGATCAATGGGAAACAACCGCTCAATCGTTGTCAGTTCATCAGAACCGACCCAAAGACTACCATCGGGTGTGAAGGCAACGGCTGACATCTGCCCCAGCAAGTTGCTGGAGTCATCTTCAAATTGCAGCAATACGCGGCTGAGCAAAAAAGGGCTAATCATTTTAGGCTCCTCCGACAAATTAAAGTAAGCGTAGGGACAATGTCCCTACGCTTAAGTCTACAGGCAGAAACAATGCCCGCGATCGCAACCTAAGCTGCTATCTATGCACGACTGTCGAGCTTGTTAGAAGCATCATCCAATGCACGCTGCGTACCTCTAACAGCTTCATCGGTTCTACTTTTTGCATCTTGAACAACATTGCCTGCCCCTTCACGGGCTTCAGCAGCATTGCGACGCAGGTTGCGGCTGCCTTCTCTAGCACCTTGTTGAAGCTCATTGGTCGTTTGTCTAGCCTGTTCGCCAAGGTTACGGCCTCCCTCTTTGACGTATCCACCCAGCACCTCAGGAGCTTCTCTAACGTCATCAAATCCGCGCTGAATGTTGCGCTCTGCATTATCGACCAGACCTTTAGCTTTTGCATCAGCTCGGGTGGTGTTAGCACGGGGATC
Organism: Oculatella sp. FACHB-28; assembly: GCF_014696015.1. Taxonomy (NCBI): domain Bacteria; kingdom Bacillati; phylum Cyanobacteriota; class Cyanophyceae; order Oculatellales; family Oculatellaceae; genus Oculatella; species Oculatella sp. FACHB-28. Next base: position 190,266 of record NZ_JACJPJ010000090.1, read on the forward strand.
AACGTTACTGTACTCGTTCATGCCGCCTTCATTGGGCTGAACTCGTTTGTAAATCTCCATTTGAGGAGCATTGCCGGTGTAGGAACCTTCACCAGATACCTTGGGTGTGTTGGGGCCACTGCTGCAAGCTGTGCTTAACAGCATAGAAACACCTGCTAAGACTACGACTAAAGCTCGCACCAATTGGTTACGCTTTAGCCAAGAAAATGCTTTATTCATGAAAATTGCTCCGTTCATATTTGGTTTGGGGATTTGAATTTTGATTCAAACAATTCGAACTTCAATTTGAATTGTTTGAATTGATAGTCATCGAACTTGTAAATTCGGGCTTATCGATCAGCTTATTGGTCGGATTTATCGATTAAAAGCAGGGTTGCGCTGCATTTCAGGATGTTCAGTTGCAGATTCACCCATGTCAGTTAGAAACTCAGAAGCATCCTTAAATGCTTCTTCCGTTCTTTCTAAAATCTTTGCGTTTGGATCACTGCGATCGATGCTGAGCTGACGACGAGCGGGCACCTGCTGAGCGTCTCTTTTCAAAATGTCTGAATCTACTGGCCCAATATCAGGACTCTTAGTTTCTGTTGCACCTGCACCGGGGTACAGCAAATCAGAAGCGTTGCTTCCAACGCCGTTGCTTGCTAGAAGCTGATCAAAGCTAAAAGGCAAGCTGGCGCGATCGCCCTGTCTGTTTTTCTGATTAACTGCGGGATCGTTACTCATGCGATAGTTTGTATAGCCGTCTCCGCCACCCTTATGAGGGTTGTTGTTTCCGCCTAGTTGAACTGGAGGATTTTGGGGACGCGCACCTTGCATATTGCCAGTGTTGCAGGCGGTAGTCAAAAATAACGCTGCTCCCACAATGAGAACGGATACAATCTGCCGCAACCTTAACTTTTTGAAAATTGAAAATAGTCTATTCACGAAATGCTCCTTATCGCGCTAACGACACACTGAGTGGATCAAACAAAGGGCATAATGCTTCTTTTCACAAGGTTTTCATGAGATAAAGAAGCGGTCGCTTGCTCGACTCAGAATGTCTATTGCTTTAGTCAATTACTTCAACTGACAATCGAGCCACTAACCGTTAGCTAGTAGCCTTGTTGACAGATGAAGCTGCTTTACAGTTTTCCTGCTACTTTTTCAGTGCAGGAAGAACAACTTTTCTGGTTACCTGATAAAGGTTACGAATATAAGAGCGGCTGTTCCCTCTAGCAAAGGTCACATTCATATCTTGTTTTCGGTTTAATTTTCTCTGACTCTAGAGAGACTCTGACAATAATTTGTATGCTCTGTTATACCAATTCCAAAAACTAGAACCGTAGATGGAAGGGCACCTCACTCTGCGGGGGTGCCCTTCCGTCTACAGTTCTTTTTGGAGAAATATTGTTAGCTGCTATTTATATATGTGGCAATATATGCAATTTCTTAAACAAAAAATAAAACAAGGGGACTAAAGCCCCTTGTTTAGTAAGAGTAGACGTAGTCTAATGTGAGGAAACTGGTAAGACTAATTTCGTTAAAGCAGCGATCGCACCATGCTTAAGCTAAATAGACTTACTGGTTAATGTGCTAGGGCAGAAATAACCAGTAAATGGGCTTAATGCTTGTACGACCCTGCTTAGCTGAGTTAGGTGCCTGATTGTGTAGAACTAGTCAATATCTACTTAGTCGCGGTTGGTCAGCTTCTCTAAGCCCCGCTTGAGTTTATCTTCTACCGTGTCAGCGTTCGCATTTTCAGGGGTGTACATATTTTCCTGATTCGCTGAACCCTGAACTTCGTTGATCCCCTCGTTTGCTTTCTCACGAGTTGCTTCCCCGGAAAGCACACCTCCCCGTAGGGCATCTTCTGAATCTCCGTAAATTTCATTTAGTGGCTCTTCGCCCTGGTCAGGTCGGCTTGAGCTATCTAATGTTAAAGGCTTACTGTAGGCAGGATAAGCATAGGAAAACATCATCAAAACACAAGCAAAAGCGATTACCAGAAAACGAACTGGACGCAATGCAGATAAGTTAAAACGAGTCAAACGCATATAAACTCCTCGTTAATTTCAGAAGTGATAGTGTAAGAGCCATTTGAGTTGGTGAACTGCAATGAATCTGCATTTCAACAGGCACAAATAGGTCTTAGACCATTGGCTCAAATTTGACCCGTTCCTACATCTACACTCAGTTAGATCTCTGTCTGCGAAAACCCCAAGTAACCCCGTGGGGTAATCATCCAGTCGGCGTAGACGCGGCTGCTTTGATTGCCAATGAGAACAGTGGTTAGCATATCGATGGAGGCTTCCAGGAAGTGGGCGAGCGTTGTTAATGTGATGTGTTCGTCTTGTCGGTACGCGGAACGGATAAGGGCGACGGGAGTATCGGGGTCTCGATGTTTTAAGAAGATTTGTTGAGCGATCGCAATTTGCTCTGTACGAGTTTGCGATCGCGGATTGTAAAGTGCTGTAACAAAGTCTGCCTGAGCCGCAGCCGTCAAACGCTGTTCAATCACTTCCCAGGGGGTGAGTAGATCACTGAGACTGATTGCACAAAAGTCATGCATGAGCGGTGCGCCGACTCGCGAAGCTGCTGCTTGTAGGGCTGTAATTCCTGGAAAAACTTGTACGGCGGGTGTTTTGCCGTCCCAAGAGAGCGATCGCAATTCCTCTAGCACCAGTCCTGCCATGCCATAGATGCCGCAGTCGCCCGACGAAATCACTGCAACCGTCAACCCCCAGTCTGCTAAAGCGATCGCCCGCTTAGCCCGCTGTCGCTCTTGCGTAATCGGCAGTGCTTCAATAATTTGTCCTGGTCGCAGCAAAGACGACACCAATTCCACATAGAGCGTGTAGCCAATCACCACGTCTGCTTGAGCGATCGCCATTTGCGCCGCTGGAGTGATTTGGTCAAGCTGACCTGGACCTGTACCAACTAGCCAGAGCTTTCCCGTGCGCCCAATATATTCCTGCTCGGACTGGGCGATCGCCACCGTCACCGCTCCAGGTTGGTTTTCAGCGCGAACAATTTGCTTGGAGACGCGGAGAGAGGGGGAAAGAGAGGGGCTAGCCCCTAAAACCGCCGCTGCTTCCGCTACGCTCGGAGTCCCCACTTCTGCCTCAACAACGGCTGAAGGAGTCGGGACTTGGACAGTGCGAAGTTGCTCGGCGGTGAAGCAACGGAGGGGGAAGTGGCGATCGCGGCAAAGTTCTACTAACCCTACCTCATCGGCTTTCAGGTCGATGGTGGCAATTCCGGCGATCGCCCCTTCTGCCAAGTGATTTGCTTGCAATACTTGCTGAATCGCGGTTTCGATCAGTTGGCGAGAGGTGCCTCGTTCGCAGCCGATACCCACCCACAGCACGCGGGGATGCCACTGCACTTTGGGCAAATCGGCTTCTGAGGAAAATTTGCGTTGAATGGGACTGATCCACACCCTGGCTTTGGGTGCGGGGACGTCTTCTTTTACTTCAGCCGTATGTTCAGGGAAGCCAAACTGGAAGGGATGAGGTTCGGGCAAATGGGACTGCCACAGGGTTGATCCAGCTTCCTGAATAACTTGAATCGGTTCCTGACGGGCGATCGCTGCACTTACCCCTGTCCAGTTACCCTCGCCCCGGTGCCAGCCCCAGGGAATTCCTAATACGTCGATTCCAGGTAAACCAGCCCCGTTTGCCGCACCAGTCAACACAGGCGTTGCACTGATTTGCAGAGCAATTAATCGGGTGAGGCGATCGGCACCACCCTGATGTCCACTGCACAGGCTAATGACAAATTTGCCCGTTTCGTCAACCACGACCACAGCCGGATCAGTCGATTTGTGCTGCAATAGCGGCGCAATCAGACGTACAACTGCCCCTGTCGCTAAACCAAAAACAAAGCTGCGATGCTGTGACCACAACGTTTCTAAATGAGCGCTGAGGGAACCGCTGTAAACCTGTACCGCTTCCAGATGTTGCAGAGAATCTGGCACCCAAAGGACTGTGTTGGTCGCCTGACAAATTGGGCGCAGTCGCTTAACCGAAGCAGGGGTGGTGGCGATCGCCACCAAAGGCTGAAAGTCTTGAAACAACAATGGCAAATCCACCTAATCTAATCAACAAGTCAAACTCTCAACAGGAAATTATTAGCATTTCTGATGTGCTGCTGATTGTTTTGCGCCCCGACCATCAAGATTATCAGGGAACGGCCGTCGCAGTTTGGGTGGCTCAACAGTAATAGAAAGAATGCTTAAGCGTTGGAGCTAAGTTTAGGGCAATGGGGAAGGGGACTTACACTAAAGAAGGATTTATCCAATACCCTGAGCGGCTTAGAACAAAACAATGGAGCAATATTACAAACCGGAGCATCTGCCCCACTTTGGTCAAATCGGCGAAGGCAGTCCAGAGCTAGCAGAAAAGTTTTTTGCCTACTATGGTGCCGTTTTTGCAGATGGGGCTTTGTCTGTTAGAGAGAAAGCGCTGATTGCCCTAGCGGTTGCTCATACGGTGCAATGTCCTTACTGCATTGACGCCTACAGCAAGGAATGCTTGCAGCAGGGGTCAGATTTGGAGCAAATGACCGAGGCGGTGCATGTTGCTACGGCAATTCGGGGCGGCGCATCTCTAATTCATGGGTTACAGATGCTTGACCATGTGAAGCAGGTGGCGATGTAAGGGTTAAGGGCTGGGGACTAGGGGCTAGGGTGGGCTTGCTAGTCACCGTAATTCCAGGGAATTTCGATGAAGTTGAAGTGGGAGCGGTTTTTGATGGTTGAGGTGCAATCTGAATCAGTAGAGGAGTTGGAAGGCGTAGAAGCGGGGGCTAAACCGACTACTTCGCTGTATCGGCGGCGATCGCCCCTCTCCAGTCCTCAATACCAGATCGAGCGGTTAGCAGCCGTTGACCTATCTCATACGCCGCATCAGGCAGATTTTGCAAAAACGCTAGCTAGTCAGGGAATTCAGACATTTCGTCCTGCTCGGCTGGAAAATTTTCAGATCAACGTCGGCAAGCTGTGCAACATGACCTGTCGCCACTGCCACGTTGATGCTGGGCCAGACCGAGTCCAGGAAAACATGGATCGAGCCACGGTAGACGCTTGCCTGCGGGCGCTTGACCAGACTGAGGCTCACACCGTTGACCTTACGGGCGGCGCACCGGAGCTAAATCCTCACTTTCGCTATCTGGTTGAGGAATGTGTTGCCCGTGGTAAGCACGTTATCGATCGCTGTAACCTCACGGTGCTACTTCTGCCCCGAATGCAGGACTTGCCGGAATGGTTTGCTGAGCGAGGCGTTGAAATTATTTGCTCGTTGCCGCACTACCGCAAGTTCAACACAGATGCTCAGCGAGGAGACGGCACGTTTGAGAAATCAATCGAAGCATTGCGGCGGCTCAATGCAGTTGGTTATGGCAATGGCGATCCACAGCGACGGCTGACTTTGATGTCTAACCCTGCAGGGGCATTTTTGGCAGGCAACCAGGCAAAGATGGAACAGGAGTGGAAAGCTGGACTAGAGAAAAATCACGGCGTTCGGTTCGATCGCTTGATTGCCCTCAACAATATGCCAATCTCCCGTTTCCTGGAATGGCTGGAGCAGTCCGGCAATTTGCAGCGCTATATGGAAGTGCTAGTGAATGCTTACAACCCCGCGACTGTTGCAGGTTTGATGTGCCGCAATACTCTCTCGGTTTCCTGGGATGGCAGGCTGTTTGACTGCGACTTTAACCAAATGCTGGATTTAGAGTGCCAGCTGCCCGGACAACGACCCCACATTCGCGATTTCGACCCCAAGCTTTTAGCCCAGCGCGAAATTGTCACGGGAACTCACTGCTTTGGTTGCACTGCCGGAGCCGGAAGTTCCTGTGGTGGGGCAATTGATGCCTGAGGTATTGCTCTATAGCCAGGGAGGCAGAGCTTTGCCCTGCCTCCCTGGCTATAGATGAATTAACGCCATGAAAACGGCAATGACCCACCGGCTTCGTAAAAGTTGAATCGTCCATAGCCCAGGAATTGTCCATAGGCAGCCTCACCTGACGGAAAGGCCGTTACACCAAATAGGTAAACGCCTTCACTGCGAGGATTTCTTTCTACCTTCAAACCAAGTGTGACTACAGTTCCAGGAGGCACAGGCGGGTCAAAGGTAATGGAGACTGTTTGGTTTTCCTCGTCTGCTGTTACATTGCCCAAGGTCAAGGCTTCGCCGCGATCGCCCCGTGTTCCAACAAAGGCGCGGCTGTCTTCCGGCTCAAATTCAACCCTGCGGACAAAGTTGCTGGCATTTTGTTGAGCAATTTCAATTCGTCCTAGAGGCTCACCCGCATCCTGGGGCACTTCCAACGTGAAGTAGTAGGTGGGGTTATAGGCAGAAACGCGATTTCGAGTCGTCCCTGAATCGACCAGGCTGGGGGGGCGCTCAAAATAAACTCTCCCATCTGAAAGTTGGACTGCCTGAGCAGTAGGGCTGAGGATTGCAGCGAACCCTATCGTTGCGGCGAGGGTTGCGCTTAACCAGGTTGGAGTACGCATTTTTAATTGAAACTATTTGTTATGGAGGGCTTCCTCCATTCTAATTTTGGTGATTAGGATTGAGGCGATCGCCAGCCTGAGCGAAGCTTCAAAAAAGAGGGAGGCGATCGCCAGGATCACCTCCCTCCCCTAAACTACTTACCTAAGCAACGTGCAACTTTTTCAAACTTCTTGTGAGATTGGATATCTTGCCGTCCAATTAAGCAGGCAAGATGCCCACTCCACAACAAGCTCTGGCTTCCAGTTTGGCTTCCAGAACGAGTTACACATCGCTTTACTTGCGACAGAGCGTCGTAAGGCAGATGCGTTAAGCTCAAGCCTGCTTATCAAAAAAGCCCTGAAACTGTTTGAGAGCCGCTTGCCCAATGTTAAAAACAGCCCAGCCAGCAGCTAGCAGAACTGGAGAAAAAACAACTAGAACGCGCCAGTCAATATCCATGTTCGAGATCCTCCCCTAAAGATTTATAAACAAATCTCATCTTTAACATTATTCTGCGCTGAATTGGCTCAATTTTCCAGTTCTTTTTTCATATTTGTTTGCAATACGAATCCCAGATTCGTTCCTTTGCCTGCGTGGACCAGTGCTAGCTGCTCGTATTTCTGGGCATGTTCGATTAAATCGGCAGCTTCCTCCTCTGAAACTGGGCGAAAGATTTTTGCAGGAACCCCGACGACGAGCGATCGCGGCGGCACATCCTTCGTCACTACTGAACCTGCCCCGATAATGCTACCTGCTCCCACTCGCACCCCATTCAGCAAGATTGCTCCAATGCCAATCAAACAGCCCTGCTCAATCTCAGCCCCATGAATCACTGCCCGATGTCCAACCGTCACATATTCGTGCAAAATCGTCGGTTGCCCCGGATCGTTATGCAAAATGGCTCCATCCTGCACATTTGTGCATCTGCCAATCACAATTCGTTCCACATCCCCACGCAGCACCGCCCCAAACCAAATACTTGCGCCAGCAGCTATCTCTACATTCCCCACAACCGTTGCAGTGGGGGCAACGAAAGCCGCTTGAGATAAATCAGGAGGTGCCCAAAAGGGTATCGATGAAGTCATATCATGCAGAAGGATTAGTAACTTTTGAGTCTAATGCCCCTAGAATGGGCATTGAGGGCGCAACCCCCCAGTTATAATAAGGCCACTGGCACTGGTACATAGCGAACATGCTGCCTACAATTTCATGATCAATCCGGCCCTACAGTACCCAATCTTCGGACCTGAAATTCAGTGCCCTCACTGTAGACAGACGATTCCGGCATTGACGTTGACCGATACCTACTTGTGTCAGCGACACGGCGCATTTGAGGCAGATCCTAAGACGACAGAGCTAGTTCATCTTCAGTCTGGACGGCACTGGCGACAGTGGAACAACGAATGGTATCGGCAACACACCCACCCCGATGGCATCCGCTTTGAAATTCACGAAGCGCTCGATCGCCTCTACACGCAGGGCTACCGAGCCACCAAAGTAATCATCGCCCAACGCTATCAAGACTTGATTAGCACCTACCTGGAGCGCAGCGCTCCCTGGCGGGGGCAGTCTGACTCGTCTCGTCCACGGCTCTATGGTCTGCCCGTAGAATTCAGTCCTGACCCTAAGGAAAACCCCTGCTGGGATGTGATCAACTTTGACCTGGAAAAAGAACCTGGCGCGCCTGTAAGGTATCCCTATTTCCGTTTGTTTGAGTGAATGCACCACGCTTCTATTCGCACGGCTGATATTTATAAAGCGATCGCCTTCTACGAACTATTAGGTTTCACCGTTTGCGAACGGTTCACGGCAGGTATTACGTTGGCTTGCTGGATGGAGGGGTTGAATGGTCGTGTTGAGCTATTGCAGGTGCCTCGTCCCCGTCCTGCTGCAGATGCGTTTGAGGACGAGCATTACACAGGCTACTATCACCTTTCGTTTGACCTGACCGAAACGGTTGAGGATTTGCCTCAGTGGTTAGAAAACTTGCAAACCAAATTTTCAGATGCAGCGCAGGAGTCTGAGCAGGTTCAGCCTTTGAAGGTTTTGCTCAAACCGACGCAGCAAATGATTGGCGATCGCGTCTATGAAGTAACTTTTATCGCAGATGCGGACGGGCTACCGCTAGAGTTCATCCGAAGGATGGGAAATGAAGGATAAAGACGTACCTCCTGCCCTGTCCCTCAACCCCTAGCTCCTAACCCCTCTCCACTAGTTGAAATTCCGCTTTTCGGGAAAATTTGTGAATTTTTCCGAATTCTAGGATAGCGTCCTCGTAGTTTCGTTCTAAGCCTCACGCTATTCTGGAGAGCAGTATGGCGGATATTTTTATTTCCTATTCCCGTAGAGACAAAGAATTCGTTCGCACGCTTCATCAGGCTTTGAGCCAGAGCCAGCGAGATACCTGGGTTGACTGGGAAGATATCCCTGTCACCGCTGAGTGGTGGAAGGAGATTGAAGCCGGAATTGAAGGAGCCGACACCTTTATTTTTGTGATCAGCCCTGATTCAGTTGCTTCTAAGATTTGCTATCAGGAAGTTGAACATGCTGCCAAGCTAAACAAACGTCTGTTTCCGATTGTGCGGCGAGAAGGATTTGCCATTGAGCGGGTACACGAAGCGCTACAGAAGCATAACTGGCTGTTTTTTCGAGAAGAAGATGACTTCGACTACGCCTTTGAGACCCTAATCAAGGCTGTAGACACAGATTTAGATCATGTGCGGACTCATACTCGCCTTTTGGTGAAAGCGATCGAGTGGGATGATGCAGGACGCAATGATGGATTGCTGTTGCGCGGCGGCGGTTTAGCGGCAGCAGAGCAGTGGTTGAAACAATCTGACGGCAAAGCACCACAACCGACTGAACAACACAAGAACTACATTACAAAAAGCCGTCAGGCTGAGAAGGCAATTCGCAGAACAAAGCTGATGGTAGGTGTAGGGGCTGGCGTGATGGGAGTGATGCTGGCGATCGCCACCACCACCGGAATCCGCGCCCAGCAACAGATGGAAACTACCCGCTCTGAAATTGCAGCCCTGCGACAAGAGAAAGCTGACCTGGAAACCGAAACCAATCGCGCAATCAGAAACCTCCGATTAGCAGAGGCAAAACAACAGCAAGCGGTTGATGCCGCAAATCAGGCAAACCAGGACTTGCAGGCTGCGGTAAAACGCGAAACCGAAGCACAAGAAAAGGCTAAAGCTGCTCAAACTTTGGCTGTCCAGGCTCAACAAACTCAGCAACAGGCTGAAACTGCCGCTGCCGAAGCTGAGCAAAAGCAACAAGCTGCTGAAACTGCCGCTGCCGAAGCACAGCAATCCAACGTGCAATCATCGACCGCCTACGAAAAAACGCTGGAAGACTTGAGAGAGCAGTGGCAACGAGGCGATCGCCAGGATGCCTTAATTCGACTAGCAATGGCTCGTATCTGCCAGCTAGAAGGTCGAGGCGAAGAAGCAGACTTGAGAGCCTGCATCCGAGAAACCCTAGATGTAACGCGATCGCAGATTAGCGAGTAAGAGGGGGCGATCGCCCTTTAACCTCGAAGCGTCTTGTTTAGGATAGGAGCAATTCTGTTTTAAACAGGACGTTTCTTGTTTCAAGTAGGAATAATCCTGTTTCAAGTAGAAACAATCCTGTTTCAAGCAGGACATTTCTTGTTTGAAGTAGGAATCATCCTATTTTGAACAGAAGCGATCGCTCTGTGAACTGAAAACTTGCAGTTCAAAACTAGAAACTTGCAGTTTAGAACTAGAAATGTCGCTCTTTGAGCTGAAAACTTGCAGCTTTAAATTAGAAACGTTGCCCATCCGTCCTAATTGCTGCTGTCTTTGAGTTGGATGTCGAGTTGAATATACTGATGGCAACCCCTCCGAAGTGCGACTCATGACCTCATCGGTGCCTCCGCCCCTTCAGGTGTTTATCTCTTACTCTCACAAAGATGAAGAGTTGCGAGAAGAACTGGACGTTCACCTGGCTAACTTAAAACGTCAGGGCAAGATTGGAGCGTGGCACGATCGCGCCATTGAAGCCGGAGCCGAGTGGGATGCTGAAATCAAACGCCAGCTCGAAACCGCAGAGATTATTCTGCTGCTGATTACGCCTCGATTCGTTGCCTCAGACTACTGCTATGACCTGGAGATGCAGCGGGCGGTGCAGCGCCACGATGAGGGCAGCGCACGAGTGATTCCGATCATTGTGAAGCCCTGCGATTGGCAAGACAGCCCGTTTAGTAAGCTGCAAGTGCTGCCCAAAGATGCCAAGCCCGTCACCAAGTGGGATGACCGGGATGAAGCCTTTCTCAATGTCGTGCAAGGAATTCGTCGAGCCGTGGAGACGCTTCAGGCAAAAAAGTCTGAGGGGGTGACTTTAGAAAAAGAGGCGATCGCCCCCACTCCTCCACTGCTCACGCCTGCCATCGGTACGGGCGAACGGGCATTGGGTACGAGCGAACGAGCATTGGGTAGGGGCGAACGGCCGTTCGCCCCTACGTTTTCTACCTATAAGGCGGAAACCTGGACGGGACGAGCGGAAATTGTCGCTGACCTCACCGACGCTCTAGTCGCCGGATGCCGTCTGTTAATCATTCATGGGATGACGGGCATCGGCAAAACTGCCCTGGCTGAAAAATTAGCGGCAGATCTGATGGTGAATGGGGCTGATGGCACGAGCGATCGCCTCTTCCTACCGCCCGAAATCAAGTTTCACCGAATTTCCTTTGACATTGGTACGCCGTCTACCGACTTTACACGAGGGGCGATCGCCATTTTGCAGGCGATCGGTGACGACACTGCCCAACAGTTGCCCGACGAACAAATTTTGCCCTACCTGCTCAAAGCGTTAGAGCAGCGTCCCTACTGGCTTCAGCTTGACTCGCTAGAATATCTGCTGCGCCAGTCTAGCGATGGCTCTTACCAGTTTGCCGATGCCGTCTGGGTCGAGTTTTTTGGGCAACTGCTCAACTCGCCCCGCAGCCAGAGCCGCCTGGTTCTCACTTCCCAGGCTCTCCCCACCGACCTGGTAGACCGAATCTACCGCTACGACCAGCTTTGGCACGAATATTCCCTGCGCGGACTGGAAGCTGACCACTGGCTTGACCTGCTCCGCAACTATGGCATTACGCCATCTACTGATACTGAGTGTGACTATGTTTGTGCGATCGCCCACTACTTTCAAGGACACCCGCTGATCCTCAAAATGATTGCGGGCGACATCCGCAGTCGCTTGTTTGGCGGCAGCATCACCAAATATTGGATGGAGTATTACAACTGCCAACCACACAACCCGCGCCAACCCTCCTCAACCCTGCGCCAAAGCCAGGAACAGCGAGCGCGTCAGTGGGTGAGTCAAACGATTCAACAACTGCCCGACCTGCCCCGCCAAATGCTTCAGCGCAGCGCCGTCTTTCGTCGCCCCGTTGCCGAATCGTTTTATCTGCAAATGCTGGAAGATGTCTCAGACTCCGACCGCACCGCTGCCCTCACCACCCTCAAATCGCGCAACTTAGTCGAAGACATCGACATCCAGGCTGGACAACTTCTGATTCAACAACACAACCTAATCCGCGACAGCGCCTACGCCCAACTCAAAGCCACCCCTTCCACCTGGGAAACGGCAGAACACAACGCTGCTCACCTCTGGCTCACTGCTTACACCTCACCATCCAACGCCGAACGCATCGAGACTGTGCGCGGTTACCTGGAAGCCTTTGCCCATTACTGCGAAGTAGAAGACTGGGAAACTGCTTGCAGGATTCTGGATATTCAAATTGATTCACCCACCCAAGAGCCTTTGCACTGGCAGCTAGAAACCTGGGGATACTACCGCGAGGAGATTGAGCTTTATCAACAAGTCATTCACAAAACGTCGCGTGAACGTGATATTCTTTGGCTCCGAGGACTGGGGCTTGTATCCAGAACTTTAGGAGCTCCTGTTCAAGCAATTCAGTATCACCAACAGAGTTTAGAATTGGCTCGTGAAATGGGTGATTGCCAAGGTCAGTGGAAAGCCTTGAATAACTTGAGCGGTGTTTACCAGATTTTAGGCGATTATCGTCAATCAATTGAATATCTTGAGCAGACACTAGCGCTTGCTCAAGATATTGGTGATAGGCGGGGCAAAGGCAATGCGTTAGGCAATCTAGGGATTGCGTACTGTTTTCTAGGGCAGTACGAGCAGGCGATCGCTCACCACCAGCAAAATCTCACCATCGCTAAGGAGATTGGCGACAGGCGGGGTGAAGGCAATGCGCTAGGCAATTTGGGGATTGCGTACGATGCTCTAGGTCAGTATGAGCAGGCAATCGCTCACCACCAGCAAAATCTCGCCATTGCTCAAGATATTGGTGACAGGCAGGGCGAAGGCAAGGCGCTAGGTAATCTTGGGAGCACGTACAAATCTCTGGGGCAGTATGAGCAGGCGATCACTCACCACCAGCGATCGCTCACCATCGCTAAGGAGATTGGCGACAAACAGAGCGAAGGTATTGCATTAGGTAGTGTGGGGATTGCGTACTATTCTCTAGGTCAGTATGAGCAGGCGATCGCCCACCACCAGCAAAATCTCACCATTGCTAGGGAAATTGGCGACAGGCGGAGCGAAGGCATTGCGTTAAACAATCTGGGAATTGCTTACAATGCTCTGGGTCAGTATGAGCAGGCGATCGCCCATCACCAGCAAAATCTCACCATTGTTAGGGAAATTGGCGACAGGCGGAACGAAGGCATTGCGTTAAACAATCTGGGGGTTGCCTACGATGCTCTGGGGCAGTGTGAGCAGGCGATCATCTACTATCAACAACGTCTGTCTATTGCACGGGAGATTGGCGATAGACGAGGCGAAGGTATTGCGTTGGTGAATTGGGGAGCAACGCAGATTGAATTAGAGCAGTGTCCAGAAGCAATGGAAAACTCTCTTGCAGCTTTGGCAATTCTTCGAGAAATTGGCGATCGAGCAAGTGAAGCCGAAGTCCTGAGGAATTTAGCAGAACTACATCAAAAACTGGGTGAGGCTGATGTGGCGCGAGAATATTGTGAGCAGGCGTCGGCGTTAGCAACAGAGCTAGGCATTCCGCTGGTGGAGGAGTGTCAAAAACTGTGGGAGGAGTTAGGTTTCCTCTGAGGTATTTTGCATCAAGACTCGCTCAATGCTCAAACACTAGAATGCAAGTTGCGATCGCACAGTCCAAAGAACATCCGCAACAGTCCGAGCAAAATTGACATTTCACCAATGCCATACAGCAACGATTCAGACACTTCACCCCTGGATGCTAGCTGGTAAAACTTCCACCCCTCACCATTGGTGACAATACCGTAGATATCCACATCCCGCTCCATCTGACGGTTCACCCATTGGCAAGTGTGCATTTCTACCAAGCATTGGGCAGCGCCTTGCTCAAAGTCATCCTTCTTAACGTGAGTTCGGGTTAAGCTAAACGCTGCAAGGTTTGGTATAAAAGGCTTTAGGCAAAGGGTATTGCTGTAGGCTCTTCTCAATAAGGTTGTTTATTGAGAAAAATTGCATCTGTGGACCTTGCTGACAATAGCTTGATTCACTGCAACGAAATGAGGTACGAAAAATCAGGGGTTCTGACGATTTCTTATCCCGAACTCACGTTTCTTAGCCTCAATGACGCATCCAAAAGGAGCTTCCAGATAGGCTCGCCGCTCAGCAATCAGGTAGTCCACATTGCCGCAAACTTTTTCCCCTTCCAGGTAAGCCCCCTTCCACACCTTCAAACGTTCATAGCCCTCCAATCCTTCTTCACAGATGGCATCAATGAGCAGCGTTTTGGATACTTCTAGGCTTTCAAGGTCAAACCGCTGTAGCCGCTCCAACCGCTTGCAAAAGAAGTCACTGATGGGGGCTGGTTCTGCTGTCAGTTCCTATCGCTTTAGCTCAGTTATTCCCAGATGCTTAAAAGCTTCTCGGTAAGTAAAGCTGGAAAAAGGCTTCTTTCCTTGCTGAGTCGCTTGAGTCATAGGTCAATAAGAGAGAACAGGAACCTTTGATAGTAAGGTACTAGCTCATTGAGGATTGAAGAGAACTACCCTTCATTTAATCCCAACTTCGTTGCGTCTGAAGTTAGAACTGGTTGTGGGGCAACCAGAACTCATTTACCGTGACTCGGCGATATAGCCTCGTTTGTTAACGAGGCGCGACATTGGTTTGTGGGACTGGCATAGCAGAGAGAGGAAAGAACTTTGGGCTATCGCTCTACTGTAAATAATGCTGGTCATGCTTTTCTAAACCTGGACGCGTTATTTCAATGGAGGTTAGAGTGAATTGAGAGATTGTTACAAAACTGAGAAATTTCCAATGGATAAGTTTCTACGTGGCTTTATCGCAGTTGAAAAAACTACTCAGATCGTTGCTTTAGCTGGTGTAATCCTATTCCTGGGTTATTTGGGGCTGACCAGCATTCAACATGACCAAATGCCCTCTATTCCTGATGTACCAACCACACAGCAATAAATTAGAAATGCGGCAGCATAAACGGGTTTCTGCATTAAATGCAAGGTTTTAACTACACTCTACTTCCTGACTGATAGAGGATTGAGCCAGAGCAAAATTGCATCTCTAAGCTGGTTCAAATCTCGGTAAACTTCCTGCTTAAAAAGCTGACCGATCGCATCTAGCGGTGTGAATATGGAGCCAGTTTGCCAGCCAACTTCTTGCCCCAGCGGAGTTAAGTGGCTGCCTTTAAGAATTTTTAGAGCGGTCATGTCAGGAAAGCGATTGAGCAAAGCTTCTGTCAAATCTTTGGTTTGATCAATGTCGTCGTTGTTGAACTTGATCAGTAAGTTGCGTCGCACCTGATATTGCCGCTCAATCAATTGGTTAGTTTCCTCAGGAGAAGGGACAAACTCAACCGCAAAGGCAGGTGAGAACTGAGTAAATTGCTCAACTAACGGGATCGATCGCCTTGCTGGAAAGTTGTTAAACGAGATCAAAATATTCCCAGCTCGTTCCTGCGGATAGAGGCTACCGATCAGCAAATGCAGCTTGCAGCCCATGCTGTGACCGATGCCATAGACGGGCTGATAACGCTTTTTGAAGACGTTGGTTTGTAGATAGTCCTGAGCGACGATGAAGTTTTGCAAGACCTGACGGGCGATCGCTGTGTGATCCATCGTGTTCACAAACGGAGTCGCAACAATGGCATAACCCTGGCGCGCCAAGTTTTCTAGCAGCCAGCGATAGGTGACTTGAGGAGCTGCTGCTACAAATGCGCCCCCCAGAAAATGCACAATCGCCGTCGGTCGAGAGGGCACCAGAATCCAATTTCCTGAAACTTCCTGCCAATCCATTGCCCTAATCATTCTCCAAGCCAATCAACCTTCTTTATCCTAAGTGCTTGGATTGGAGATGTGTAAAGGAGTGATGGGTTGAGGCTACACAACCCAAGGATCGGGAATCTCTTCAGGCACAAAAAATTCCTGGTTACGCTCAGGCTGGGTGATTTCGAGATAGATGTGTTCTAGCTTTACTGGATAGCGGGAAACGGATTCCAGCGGAATGCCGGCAAATCGATCGAGGATTTCTTTTAACTCCAGCGATTCTGGTAGCCAGAAGGCAAGATCGCTGCCATAACGTCGAGGGGTGAAGCCGGATTCACGGGCACGGGCGATCGCCTCTTCTTCCTGGTCTGTTTGCACCACCACAACTTCCTTAGCGGGAATAGACTGCTGCAACTCTTCCAGGGTGCCTTCTGCCATCAGTTGACCGCCTTTGAGAATGCCGATGCGCTGACACAGCCTTTCTGCTTCGTCTAACAGGTGTGTGGTTAGTAGGACGGTGATTCCCTGTCCCTTAAGCTGGCGAATCAGTTCCCAAATTTCGTAGCGGGCTTCAATGTCTAATCCAGTTGTGGGTTCGTCTAGAATGACCAGCTTGGGGCGGTGGACGAGGGCGATCGCCATACTCAGTCTTCGCTGCATTCCGCCGCTGAGTGTTTCTGCTGGACTGTTGGCGCGATCGCTCAAATTCACCGCTTCGAGGCAATCTTGCACCTGCTGTCGCCGCTGTGTGCGAGAGAGTCCATAAATCTGAGCAAAAAAGTTGAGATTTTCGGCACAGGTAAGACTGCGATAGAGCAGATTTTCCTGAGGCGCAACGCCAATCAGTTTCTTTGTTACTTCTGAAACTGTTCGTCCGCCAACTTTAACGACTCCGCTATCTGCCTGCAACAGATTACAGATGATGTTAATCGTGGTGGTTTTGCCTGCGCCATTGGGACCCAACAATCCATAGATTTCGCCTGCGTGGATTGATAGGTTCAGGTCTTGCAGAACGGGGCGATCGCCATAGCGTTTGTTGAGATGTTGAATTTGCAGCACAGATGCTAAAGTCTCCTTTCTCGCCAAACCATTCGCCGATAGGCTAGCCAACCACCAGCCACCATCAGCACTGCAAAAATCACCAAAAACCAGAAGTGGAAGGAAATTTCGCTTATGCCATCACCAATTGCAGAAACACCCGTCAAAGCCAAATTCATGTGGTAGATCGGATTAAATTCAGCAATTTCTAACAGTGTTTCTGGGAACAACTCCGGCGGCAAGAATGCCCCTCCCAAAATCAGCAGCGGCACGCCAAAGGTTGCAACCAGGGCATTCACATCTTCAGTGCGACGAGCAAATTGAGTACCAAGAATAAACCCGACTCCGACATAAGCGGCAATGCTAAGCAGAATGATAGCGATCGCCAATCCCCACGACCCGTTGAACTCTGCACCTAAGAGAGCGGCGATCGCGTACACCAGCAGACTTTGCCCAATTCCAATACAGCTATGAGCCAGAAAAATTCCTAGGAAATAAGACGTGCCGCTAAGAGGCGAGATGAATAGCCGCTTCAGCGTGTGTTGCTCTCGCTCAGAAACAACCGTGGCGACACTTCCACCCAAACAGCTAAAAAATAAAGCCGCTCCCACTAAAGTTGCCGGAGCTGCCCGCTCAAACGCATCCCCAGTTGAAAGCTGTGCCCGTTCTGCCAGAATGTAGCCGTTTAACAGCAGCACGGAGACTGGAAAGATTGCCCAGAAAATTAGCGATCGCCTCCGCCTGCCCAACTCAGTCAAAATTCGCTGCGCGACTGCCAGTGTTTCCCGCCAATACTTCAACGCCGTGTCCTTACTGCCAGAACAGATGAGATCATACCCTGAACAGTCAGTTTAGAACTCTACTGGATCAAGTTCTTGAGTTTTGCCTGCATGGATATTTAGCTATTGCTGTAGCAGCAAGTTGGGCAAATGTTATCTGGAGAGTAGGAAAAAGCTTTATTCCAACGCAATCGTCTTCCAATTCTTCTAGAACCATTGATGCGATCGCATCTTGTCCACTGGCAGACAAAAAATTCCTAGCATTTAGACCCTTTACAATAAGAAAGGTTGTAGTCGAAATAAGCTAATTCACAAGTTCGCAGCAACCTCAAAAATGGCACAACATCCTCTATCTGCACTTAGTCTTTACGAAGCTGATTTTCATGCTTGGACGCAAGAACAGGCAAAGCTTCTGCGTAAGCAAGAGTGGGATCAAATTGATTTGCCGAACTTAATCGAGGAGATTGAGTCCTTGGGTAAGCAGCAACGCCAGGAGTTGCGTAATCGCTTGAGTGTCCTAGTGGGGCACTTGCTGAAATGGCAGTATCAACCGCAATTTCGGAGCCGGAGCTGGTTAGCAACTCTTCGGATTCAACGCTTAGATATTACCGAACTGCTTGAAGAGAATCTCAGCCTAAAACCCTACCTGGAAGAAGCACTTCGTAAAGCCTACGTTAGAGGGGTTGAGTTGGCAGCTGGAGAAACTAATTTACCAAATCAAACTTTCCCTTTTGAATGTCCTTACAGTTTGGTGGAAATATTGGGCGATCGCTTCTACCCTGGCGAACCTAGCGAATTAGTAGATACAGAGTGACAGTTTTAGCCTGACAAAACTTCATTGCTAACCAACGACTCGCTGCAACGTTGTCGTGAAGTTAGGGTAGGAAATAGCGGCAGCTTCAGCGCGTTGGATGGTGGTGGTGCCTTTGGCGTTAAGGGCAGCGATCGCCAGACTCATTGCAATCCGGTGGTCAGTGTAGCTATCCACTTCAGCCCCAACTAAAGATGTTCCGCCTGTGATTTCTAAGCCGTCTGGTAACTCGGTGATTTTGGCTCCCATACGGCTGAGTTGGGTAGCCATGACGGAGAGGCGATCGCTTTCCTTCACCCGCAGCTCTGCGGCATCGCGGATCACAGTTGTGCCCTGAGCAAACACAGCCGCGACTGCCAGAATCGGAATTTCGTCAATCAGACGGGGGATTAGATCTCCTGCGATCGTGCAGGCTTTGAGGGAACTGTGGCGCACGCGCACGTCGGCAACGGGTTCACCTGTGACAGTACGCTGATTTTCCAGAGTGACATCGGCTTCCATCTGGCTCAGCGCTTCCAGGATTCCGGTACGGGTGGGATTGATTCCCACATTTTGAATCAGCAACTCAGAACCAGGGACGATCGCAGCAGCGACCATCCAGAAGGCAGCAGAGCTAATATCTCCCGGCACAACCACCGTCTGCCCTTGCAGTTTTGCCTGTCCTGTCACCGTTGCGCTACAGGTTTCTGGCTCAACCTTCACCGTTGCCCCAAATGCCCGCAGCATTCGTTCGCTGTGATCGCGAGATAGGGCAGGTTCGGTGACGGTTGTTTCCCCTTCTGCCATTAGTCCTGCTAGCAGAACGCAAGATTTCACCTGGGCTGAGGCGATCGGGGAATGGTAATGAATTGGCTTCAACGCCTGTCCTTGAATTGCCAGTGGTGCCAATCCGCCAGAGCGGTGCCAGATTTGTGCGCCCATTTGCTGCAAAGGCTGAATAACGCGAGACATGGGGCGCGATCGCAGCGACGCATCCCCCGTTACCGTAAAAAATCGCTTTGCATGGGATGCCAGAATGCCCATCATCAGTCGTATTGTCGTGCCGGAATTGCCTGCATCCAGTACATCCTTTGGCTCCTGAAGCTGTCCTAGACCAATTCCCTGAACCGTCACCAGTTCAGAATTAAGCTCTGAGATTTCCGCGCCCATTGCTCGAAAACAGGCAGCAGTGCTGTGCGGGTCTTCCCCCAAGAGCAAACCCCGGATTTGAGTTTCTCCCTGAGCGATCGCCCCCAGCATCAGCGATCGATGCGAAATGGACTTATCTCCTGGGATTTGAACCTGACCCTGGAGCGATAATCCAGAACTGGGTGGGGCGATCGTCAGAGAATGGTGATTTTCGTAATGATTCAACGTAATAGTCGCAGTTGCCATTAGATACACTGACATGGAGTGGCGCTAGCCATCCTACCGTTTTCTTGCCCCCAAAAACATGCTCAGCCACCATCCTAGACCTGTTTGTCTTTCGTTTACGGCTTTGGATTTGCCCCTCTGGTCAGTACTGGAAACGTCGGCAACCCTCTATCAGAGAGAAAACGAACAGTTTCACCTGCTGTTGACGGAGCCTTGGGTGCAGGAGCGGGCCGATATGCCACTTCCAAGAACTTCGTCTGAAATCACACCTGAAGTGGCAACTTTATCGGGCAACCAAACACCTCGGCTGCTCTGGCTAGAAATTTCTCCCTATCGCGTGATCATGACGATGCAGGGAAACGGTCAGTTTAGCTATCGCCACTTCTGGGAACAGGGGGTTTACGGCATCAGCCGCTACTGGCTGCAAGGTGACACGAGTGGCAATGAACAGTTGCGCCTGCGAAACTTTACCCGCAGTTTGAAGCTGATCGGTGGTGAACTGCCCCACCATTTGCGGGTGGAATATGAGCTGTGGTCGGGCAAGGTCCAGCTTGGACATTACGTGATGAATGTCGAAATTCGCCATTGAGAATCTCTTCTCATAATCCCGGCATTGGCGTAGAGATTCAGAAATAGCTATTCCCCGGTAGGGGCGTTTCGCGAAACGCCCGCTACGAGATTCGCGCTTCTAACCCACAGATTCTCTAAAGCAGTGATGTCTTTTCCCTGGAACTGCTCAGCCTCAAGCTAGCCCAGCAAAGCAAATAGTGAGGTGACCTGGGTGAGTAGCGAGGCTAGCTGGTGATGGGTGAGTCCAGCCTGGCGGGCAATGAAGCTAGTCCGGTGAGCAGTCAGGCTGACCTAGTGGGTGACGAAGCTAGCCTAGTAGGCAGCGAGGCTAGCCTAGTGGCGGGGGAAGTCCGTCTAGTAAGTAGTGAGGCCAGCTTAGCGACGGACGAGGACAGCCTAGCGAGTGACGAAGCTAGCCTAGTGAGCAGTGAGGTCAGCTTGCTGAGTAGTGAGGCCAGCTTAGCAACGGACGAGGCTAGCCTAACGAGTGACGAAGCTAGCCAGATGTAACGAGGGGACTCGGCTAGTCTAAGAAGTTAGCGTCCTTCCTACGAATGACTCATGTCAGTGAACAATAGGCTAGGCTTGAAAAGTGAGTGGCTAACCTCATTTAATGGATGACTTAACGCATCTCTATTACTAAATATCCAGATATAGATATCAATACAAATCAGTTATGAACTTTAGTGCTGCTCTGCCTACCTTTGTCATTACCTTACGCGAAGGGGTGGAAGCTGCCCTGGTAATTGGTATTGTCCTGGCTTATTTAAGGAAAGCAAACCAGGAGCGGCTCAATCCCTGGGTCTATAGCGGCGTGGGAGTTGGAATCGTCGCCAGCATCATAGTGGGTGTGCTGTTTACCGGACTGGTGCTGGCGGTTGAGTCTGCCAATCAATCCTATGCTCCAGTAGTGAAGCCGCTGCTAGAAGGCTTTTTTGGGCTGTGGGCGATCGCCCTCCTAAGCTGGATGCTAATCTGGATGACCCGCCAATCCGGTTCTCTGAAGGGAGAAGTCGAACAGTCGGTAACAAAAGCACTGCAAAAGACAGATCATGCAGGTTGGGCTGTCTTTGGGTTAACGACGATCGCCGTTGTGCAAGAAGGATTTGAAGTTGCGCTGTTTATTAATGCCCAGTTTCAGCAAGGTTGGATGGCAGTGCTGGGGGCGATCGGAGGGTTAGTCACCGCAGTGGCGATCGGCGTAATGCTATTTAGGCTGGGCATTAAAATCAACCTCCGCCGCTTCTTCCAAATTTTGGGCGTGATGTTGCTGTTAATCGTGTCTGGACTGGTTGTCTCTGTCCTCCGCCATTTAGATGCAGCAGTAGTGAATTTGGTTCAGGTCAATCCTAACTTTGCGCCACTTTGCTTTAGCCCCGGTCCATCTTGCATTCTAGGTCCACAGATTTGGGACGCTTCACACGTCTTGCCCGATCGCCAATTTCCGGGAGTACTGCTTAAAGCATTCCTGGGCTACACCCAAAAGCTTTATTTGGCACAAGCAGTAGGCTATGTGATGTTTTTCAGCATCATTGGCAGCAGTTACGTGAAGAGTGCTTTCAACTGGCAAGGTTTGTCATTCGCTAGCAGCCAGCCTCCGCAAAACTCCACGACCTCTCGCTCCAACCAAGAGGATCTAGAAAAATCCAAAGTTTAGGAACGCAGCATCCTGGCAACAAAGGTAGCTATATCTCAAAGATTAGTTGCAGACTGCTAACCCATTGCTTAAAAAAATTTGGGCAAAAGCGCTGGAATACAGCGTCTCTGCCCAAAAAGTTGACCGAAGGAAGTTAGTTTCAACTAAACAGAAGGCGCTGCTCGGTTCTTTAGACCAAGTTGTTGAACAAGGAAGCCCACAAAATTCCAGCGGCAGCGATCGCCAGCAACAGATTGGTGAAGAATTGACCTGCCTCGGTATTGAAGCCCAATACCTTGTCCTCTTGCCCGGCCGTAAAGAAACGTGAGTTCGGGATAAGAAATCGTCAGAACCCCTGATTTTTCGTACCTCATTTCGTTGCAGTGAATCAAGCTATTGTCAGCAAGGTCCACAGATGCAATTTTTCTCAATAAACAACCTTATTGAGAAGAGCCTACAGCAATACCCTTTGCCTAAAGCCTTTTATACCAAACCTTGCAGCGTTTAGCTTAACCCGAACTCACGTTAAAGAACAGTGACCATGCCTGGTTGATGTCCAATACTTCCGCTTGAGCATTGAAATCAGGTCTAAATACGACAGGTCCAACTAAATACTTGTTAGGAAAATCAAAATCGGTTTTCACAATAGTTCTCCGAAATAATACGGTTTACCTGCCTAGTCTCAAAAATATCAGCGGCTCAACTAGAAATTAGTTAGCCAGCTAAGGACACCATGTCCTGTGGTCGCTTCTATAATCAGCGCTGAGGTAAAACCAATCATGGCTAGTCGTCCATTGAGCTTCTCTGCATATTCGTTGAAGCCAAACCGCTGCGTGTCATCGACATACATTTTGGGTTCAACTGCGTAAACGTTTGCCCGTCCGCCTTCTTCAATCACTTGTCCAGGAGCCATGTCGTATTCCCCGTTTGCTTAACCTTATGTAAAGGAATGTAACATAATGCAAATAATTGTTGCAATAACCTTGACACTAAATTTTCTCATGGCAGCCCAAAAAGCAAATTAGGGCGCAAGAGCTATGTCTTGCGCCCTAATTTGCTTAAGTTGTCATCAGAAGGTTTTATAACAGCCGCTGTTACAAAGCATCTTTGGTGAATAGTTTCTCTGCCTATACCGTTGTGTTGGCAGTATCACTCCAGCGGTGTTGATAGAAACTCCGGCATAATCCCCTTTACCTAAGAGAGAAGGGTCAGCTATAAGCCAAATTGGAGGAGCATACTAGCCAGCCCTCCGATAAATCTGATGAAACCACCGCCACCGCCGCGACCGCGATTGTTTGCTTCTTCAAGGGCTTCTTGCGCTTCTACGATGCCTTCAGCTACTTGCACGGAGGCGAGTCTGCCGCTTTCGTTGCCTTCGGTGGCAAAAAGCTGTTCGGCTCGGTTGGCATCAGCGATCGCCCCTTCTTCATCACCTAACCGATAGCGAGCAAGGCTTCGCGCTAGATAAACTGCCGAGAAATCAGGTTCTTTGGTTAATGCCTGGTTGTAATAGTCGATCGCTCCGCTAAAGTTGCCCCGCTGAAATTCTGCAATGCCCCAGCTATAAAACTGCTGGGCCCCAATTAATTCCTCAGGCAACCCAATCGCTCCCTGCAAAATCGCGCCATCCAGATTGGCTCCTTCCAGGTTTGCTCCGTATAGGTAAGCTTCTCGCAGATCCGCGCCTGCCAAATTTGCCCCGCTCAGGTCAGCCCCGCTGAGATTTGCTCTGACCAAAACAGCCCCAGACAAATCTGTATTTGCCAGATTGGAGCCGCTCAAGTTTGCCTGATTTAAGTTAGCGAGACTCAGGTTCGCTTGGCTCAAATCTACTGCCGATAGGTTAGAAAACACCAATCCGGCTCGGCTCAGGTCACAGCTTTGACACTCGCGAGTAGACATCAACTGCTGGACGTGTTGCAGATTCTCGGCCTTGGCAGGTACAACCCAAAAAAGCGCGGCAAACAGCGTCAGAGAGGCAAAGTTGTGGAATTTCATGGCGATCGCCCGATGCGTTTGCACACAAAGTTAGCATCTAGCGCAACTTATGGCTAGTTTGCTGTAACGAGCGGTAAATTGACGAGTGAATTGATATTAGAATGCCAGTGCTGCGATCGCCCTCACCTTGGTTCTTGCAATCCCTTCTCAACTGCCTCTTAAGCTATGCCAGTTTCCACCCCTCCTCAGTTGCTTAGCCAGCACACCTGTTTTGGCGGCACCGTCGGCTTTTACAGCCACCCCTCCGAAGTATGTCAGGGGGAAATGAAATTTTCGGTCTATCAGCCGCCCCAGGCAAAAACTGAGTTTGTGCCGGTGCTGTATTTCCTGTCGGGACTTACCTGCACCGAGGAAAACTTTATGGTCAAGGCAGGCGCACAACAATTTGCCGCCAAACATGGACTGCTCCTCGTTGCTCCCGACACCAGCCCACGTGGGGCAAACATTCCTGGTGAAGATGACGATTGGGATTTTGGCACAGGCGCAGGCTTTTATGTAGACGCGACCACAGAACCCTGGCGATCGCACTACCGCATGTACAGCTATGTTGTAAACGAACTTCCAGCCTTAATTGCTGCTCATTTTCCTGTTCAGGAAGACCGACAGGGCATTTTCGGGCATTCAATGGGTGGTCATGGTGCGTTGGTTTGCGCGTTGAGGAATGGCGATCGCTACCGTTCTGTTTCCGCCTTTGCCCCAATTTCCGCGCCGATGCAGTGCCCCTGGGGACAAAAAGCATTCACCAACTACCTCGGTCCCGATCAGGAAAGCTGGCGGGCTTACGATGCCAGTGAACTTGTCCTTACTGCTGCGTCAAATCGGCCTATCCTAATCGATCAAGGCACAGCCGATCCGTTTTTGGAAAAGCAGCTTTTACCCCACGTCTTTGAGCAAGCCTGTGCCAAAGCCAGACAACCTCTAACTTTGCGGATGCAGGAAGGATACGATCACGGCTACTACTTCATCAGCACGTTTATGGAAGACCATATTTGCCACCATGCCGATATCCTATGGAAGTAAGCTAAATCTTTTTAACGTCCTTTAACGCCCTCAATATGCTGGATTCTTTAAACGCGCTTTTGGGTCGCCATCCTGAACGGGTCAAGGCTCACGTCGAAATCTACACCTGGCAGACCTGCCCCTACTGCATTCGCGCCAAAATGCTGCTCTGGTGGAAAGGAGTCAACTACACCGAATATAAAATTGACGGCAACGGAGCCGCCAGGGTCAAAATGGGGGAACGCGCTAACGGACGGCGCACCGTGCCCCAAATCTTTATCAACGACCAGCATATTGGCGGCTGTGATGACCTGTATGAGCTAGACACTCAGGGAAAGCTAGACCCGCTGCTAGTACAAAACTAAATGGCGCTTGAGATTCCGCCGCCGCTGATTGATCATCCCGAATATCAGGTTCACTATCGCTGGATGAGTCGGGCGATCGCCCTTGCTGCTGCTGCTGGAGATGCGGGTGAAGTACCCGTGGGGGCAGTGATTGTAGAGGGCGATCGCCTGATTGCCGAAGCGGAAAATCGTCGTGAACGCGATCATGACCCTACTGCCCACGCTGAAATTCTGGCTTTGCGAATTGCCGGACAGCAATTGCAAACCTGGCATCTGAACTGCTGTACTCTCTATGTCACTCTGGAGCCTTGCCCTATGTGTGCCGGGGCGATCGTGCAAGCCCGCTTAGGTAAGCTCGTTTATGGCGCAGACGATCCTAAAACGGGGGCAGTTCGCACCGTTGCAAACCTACCCGATAGTGCCTGCTCCAACCACCGATTGCCCGTACTAGGTGGAATTTTAGAATCGACCTGTCGGCAACAGCTTCAAGCCTGGTTTGCTCAACGTCGATAGAAACTGTTTAGAGAGAAAAGTACTTTTGTCATCCCTCTATAGGAGGGTATAGCCAAGATTTCTATATACTCAACGTGAGAGGTGTATTCTGCTCTGTCGGCGGTCTTATTCCAGGACAGCCTCAGAACTGTCCCTCAGCAAGAAGACAAGCCATTTTGGGCGGCTTATGGTGTAGATAACGACACTTCCAGTGCCCCTGATATCCTGTTAATCTCTATGGTTTTGTTCAACTCCTTCTTGGAATCCGTCAAAAGCTCTGTAGACACCGCCGTAGATACTGCAACGCCCCAAAATGCGATTGATTCGCGCTTCTCACCCTGGCTAACCCCCCTGGTCTACCCGCTGGCGCGTCGAATTGTGCTGCCCTTCTACTTCGGCAAAATCGAGGTGACTGGGCAAGAAAACTTGCCGATAACGGGCCCTGTGATTCTAGCTCCGACCCATCGGGCGCGGTGGGACGCAATTATGGTGCCCTACGCGACGGGTCGCACTGTAACCGGACGAGATCTACGATTCATGGTGACCGCTGACGAAGTTAAAGGCATTCAGGGTTGGTTTATCCGTCGGTTAGGGGGCTTTCCAGTTAATACAAAGCGTCCAACCGTCGCCAGCTTGCGTCATGGCGTAGAGGTTTTACAGAACGGCGAAATGCTGGTGATTTTTCCAGAGGGTGGCATTTTTAGAGACGGTCAGCTTCACCCGCTGAAGCCAGGTTTAGGGAGATTAGCAATTCAGGCAGAAATGAGTCAGCCTGGGCTGGGCGTACAGGTCGTTCCGATCGCCCTGGATTACGGGGAAGCCTTTCCCACCCGGGGCTGTAATGTGAAGATTCAGATTGGCAAGCCGCTGAAGGTCGCTAATTACGTCCAGGGTGCTGCAAAGCAAGGTGCCAAGCGTTTTACGGCTGATCTGGAAGCTGCACTCAGAGCCCTTGCTGGAGAAGCAACGGAAGCCGAGGCAGAGATGCTTTCAGCTTTTGGCTAGGAAGGTAAGTTTTGGGTTTGGGCCAAGTCTTTCAATAGCATGGGTTACGCTTTGCTAGCCCATCCTACAAGAGCCAATTGTCTAAACCCTTAGTCTCTCTTCCTAGACTCCCAGCGTGATTTGCCAACTGTTCAATCGACCTGTATTGAGTTGAGCATGATCGACTACTCGGAGCTGCCAGCGGCCCGTTGCTGAGCGGTTTAGGAGTTGGCTCAAAGCTGCGGTAGTTTGAAGTGAATAAGTGGCTTGAAGGCGGGTTCTACGCCCCAGGGTGCGGTTTTGCAGTAGCACCGTTTGACCGCTGGGAGCAATTAGGCTGATTTCTAGGTCGCCCAGGAAGGTGTGCTCGACATCCACATAAACTTGGACATCTCTAACCAGACCAGACTCAGAAACCTGAATGGGACTGGCAATGCCCTGTAGGTTAAAGTCAGGAATGTTGAAAGCGTTGGAATTTTGCTGCTGAATTCGACGGGAAGCGGTGAGCGGTGCTGCTGCGCGTCGTTGGGCTGCCTGTACTGCTTTGAAAGCATTCACTTTACCGTAGCCAAACCACTGTGAATGCCCGTTGGTGTCGTAGGTACCCTTCTGCAACCCAAGCTGTGGGTCTGGATCTGGATCAACTAATTTATCAGCCGTTTCCTGTAAGATTTGCCTCACTTCTCGTGCGGTCAGGTTAGGGTTTGCAGACAGTACCAGGGCCGCTACGCCAGCGACGACAGGACAAGCGCTGGAGGTGCCGCCAAAGGTTTGGGTGAAGCCAGTAGGGTCGTAACCTGCAGAGCCAAGGCGATCGCTGGTAAATACGCCTTTACCCAGCAAATTGCCTGAGACTGGAGGGGCAGTATTGACAAATCCGGCTTCCTGGAACCAAATCACGGGAGAAGCATTGTTGCTAGGCGCAGCTACTGAGATGTTGGTGCCCCAATTGCTGTAGACGGCTTTTTTGCCTGTGCTGGTGGTGGCTGCAACTGCAATCACATCGGGATGCACTGCGAAGCCGCTGAGCCAGGGTGTAACCCCGCGCAGCAAATTTCGCGTCCAGCCCTGCTCGTTGATTTCACCGGAAACGGGGCGGTTGGCATTTCCTGCCGCAAAGACGATGACACAGCCTTTACCGTCGCGCCCTTCTGTTGCAGCTCGTGTAATTGCCGCCCGCTGACGTAGAGAAAGGGGAAAGTAGACGGCACTGGAACCCCAGCTACAGGAAATTACCGAAGCTCCGTTGTTTAAGGCCCAGTTAAACAATTGTTCGACCGCGTCGTCATCCAAAAAGCCTGTTGTGCGAATGGGCATGAAGGCGCAGCCAGGAGCCACACCGACGATGCCTTCTCCGTTTTCTTCAGCGATCGCCACCCCCGCACAGGAAGTCCCATGATTTTCCTGCTGCTCTTCGGGCATAGGCAGGAAGTCTTTTCGCTTCAGGTCTCTCGGTGCAACGATTTTGCCCTTGCCCTGAAAGTCAGGATGGTTCAGGTCAAAGCCATCATCGGCAACAGCGACGACAATCGAGCGGACTCCGCGAGTGATGTCCCAGGCTGCTTCTGCTGCAATGTGGGAGCTGGCGGTGAGGTCACGGGAGCCACCGTTGTTCTGCAAGTACCACTGTTTGGGGTATTGGCTGTCGCTAGGGCGATATAGCTTTTGGGTCTTGATGACGACGTTAGGCTCTGCGGTCAGTACGTCGGCGCGGCGCATCAGTTGATTCGCTAGCTTTACCGGATTGGCTGGAGCCTGCTGCGTGACCTGAAAGACGTAAGTGTTGGGAATTCCGGCGACTGGCTGTTCTAGCTCAAGTCCTAAGGAGGTGGCGATCGCCCGTGCACCCGCCCCATCCATCTGGGTTGCAAACTGAATTGTGATTTGGTCGGTTAAATAAATTCTTGTGCTTGGGTTGTTTTGGACGTGATAGACGTGGCTGGCAAAGGAAACATCTTCTGAGGTTCGTGCGATTTGCATAGCTCGATCCAGCTGATCGGGTGCAATCTGAAGCTCAATCAGCCGACCAGATGGCACAGGTAAAGCTGCCACTGCCCCGACCTGACGCGCCAATTCTGTCAAAGAGCGGTTTGGGATGGGACGCACGGTGAAGCGATCGCCCACTTTTTCGAGCGCCAACTCTTCTCCGCCCCGCTGTAAAATCACTCCTTCACTCTCCGGCAAAACGCCACTGTCGTTAGGTAACTCAGGTGAACCTGGAGGATTGACAGAGCCAGTCATACAAGTCTTGTCCTTGGTAACGTAGGTCGATAGGTTGGGACTAAAGCCATCCTATAGCAACCCAACATACCTCAGATAGGCACTTGTGGGGCTTGTCCAGATCCAACAACCGAAAATTTCAAACAGGGTTCATTAGACTTCCTGCATGAATCAAGAGGCATGTGCCAATTCATAGTTGAGTAAGCCAGCAATCAGGTTCAAGCGCAAGCCAAACCGTTTTCTGCGGTTGCGATAACGTCCTGCAAA